>JAUNJD010000056.1 GCA_030523205.1 Bacteroides sp. | reverse complement strand
TCTAGGATGATTATATAAATCATCCGTATTGATTTTCTGCTCGGTCCTAGGCCCATCCGGCCTGGGTATAGGACCTATCCCTGCTGGGTTCGCCACCGAACGGGGCTGGCAGGCAATTCGGTGTACGAAGCCGGACATCCTTTGGCAAGGACCAACACTGAGGCCGATGCCTGCAACAGGCAATGCAACAATGCTTTGACCTGCATGAAGCTTGCTATGTCGTAACTTATTTTGACTTTGACGAACCGTGAATTTGTAATATCCCCATTTTTCGAGAGGAAAAGATGGGTCGTTTTTGTTTCAAAACGCTCCTTGTTTTCGATATTCCTTTGCGGGTTGGTTCGGTCTTCGCCGACCGGCTTGTTTTGGATGCCCTTTTATTATAATATGGTGTAAAAAGTCGGGGAGGAAAAATCTGCTGTAAGTCCCGTCATCAGCGGAATTGAGCGAAATGTGCCCGAGAATATGGTGTAGCCCCTTTTAATATTGTTTTTAGCTAATTTTGAAAGCGAAATAGTTATTTTTAAAAACCGCTATCTGTCTGTTTTGTTATATTTGCATTGTCAACCCTTAGTGGTAAAACGCTTGAAAGATTGACGACCTTAATAATTAACATATTTGTTTTACTTTAATTTCTTACTTATGGAAAAAGGAAAAAAAAGACTGTTTCAAGCACTCCCGTTAGCAATGGGTCTGCTATTGGCCGGTGGAAATGTATTCGCTTCTCCACTATCAGTCCCCTCTGACGAGTATTCGGTAAATCAACAGGCAAACCGAGTAACGGGTGTGGTATCCGATGCTAATGGTGACCCGTTGGTAGGTGTGAATGTGGTGGAGAAAGGCTCTGCCGGCAATGGCTCTATTACCGATGTCGATGGAAAATTTGCTCTTAATGTATCTCCCAATGCAACATTGGTATTCTCTTACATTGGTTATACAACGCAAGAAGTAGCACTGAATGGCAGACGGAATCTGAACGTGACATTGACCGAAGACAGCGAGACGCTGGACGAAGTGGTAGTTATCGGTTATGGTGTTGTTCGTAAGGCCGACTTGGCAGGTTCTGTTGCCGTAATGGATAATAAGTCGTTCAAGGATCAGCCCATCACGCAAGTGAGCGACGCTCTCCAAGGACGTGTAGCCGGTGTGACGGTAGTTAGCGATGGATTGCCCGGTGGTTCGGTGAAGATTCGTATTCGTGGTAACAACTCTATCAATAAGAGCAACGACCCGCTCTACGTAGTAGACGGTATGGTGCGCGAGTCCGGATTGGAAGGTATCAATCCCGAAGATATTCAGAGTATGCAGATATTGAAGGACGCTTCGTCAACGGCCATCTACGGTTCGCGTGGTGCCAACGGTGTTGTCATCATCACTACCAAGACGGGTCGCAAGGGCGAAAGCCACATCACGTTCGATGCAGCGGTAGGTGTATCAAACGCCATTCGTTTGCCCGAAATGATGGATACCAAGTCTTATGCACAGGCTTTGGTGGACTATAACAATCAAAGCGCTACCGACCTTGAGGAATATTTGAATGGCACCAATCCGGGTATCGATTGGGTGGACACCATGTTCCGCACAGGTGTAACGCAGAACTATAAACTTGTCTTCTCGAAAGGAACGGAAGGTATGCAAGCTTACATTTCCGGTAACTACATGAAGCACGAAGGTGTCATCGAGAAGAGTAAGTACGAACGCTACTCGGCCAAGGCCAACATCAAGACTTCCATGACCAAGTGGTTGGACGTAACTCTCGACCTGAACGCTTCTCGCGGTATCGGTAAGGGTATCGGCGAACTTGCGATGGGTGGCTACAACCCCTTGTGGATTGCCTTCAACTCTTCTCCGACCATGACCATGAAGGATGAAGACGGCAACTACAACAATGACCCCTATGGCACTATCCAAAACAATGCTTACGGTATCATTGCCGACAGCAAGAATGAACGTCGTCGCGACGTGTTCAGCGGCCATGTTGACTTGAAGTTCAACATCATCAAGGGCTTGACCTTCACTACCAGCAACGGTATTGACTACTACAACAACACGTCTTACAGCTTCTCGCCCAAGTCGGTAAGCACTACCCACGATAGCAATAGCATGGCCAACAACAACTCGCAGCGCGTGTTGCTCCAGTCATCTAACAACCTCACATACACCAACAATTGGGACAAGCACTTCTTGACAGTGACGGGTGTATGGGAAGCCACTAAGAGTGATACCCGCGCAATGGGCATCAGCGGTTCTTCCTTGCAGACAGAGTCCGTAGGTTGGTGGAACGTGAAGAATGCCGCCACACGCGAGGCTTCTAACAGCTATTCCGATTGGGCATTGCTCTCCGGTGTGGGTCGTGCCATTTATAGCTACGACAACCGTTATATGTTGACTGCTACGTTCCGTGCCGATGGTTCCAGCCGCTTCACCAACAATAAGTGGGGATACTTCCCTTCAGTAGCTGTGGCTTGGACGGCTTCCAACGAAGCGTTCATGGAGAAATATCGTGACGTGGTAAGCAACTTGAAGATTCGTGCCAGCTATGGTATTATCGGTAACCAAGACATCGATCCTTATTCTACCTTGGCTTTGATGGAGACTACCACTACTTACTTCGGTACGAGCACAGGCGTTACCGGATATTGGGCCAACACCGTGGCTACTCCGGACATCAAGTGGGAAAAGACGAAGCAGTTTGACTTTGGTTTCGACTTGGGCTTGTTCGACAACCGCATCGACTTTAGTTTCGACTACTTCAACAAGCGTACATCCGATGCCTTGCTGACCACTAACTTGGCCAACTACCTGGGTGGTACTTCTTACCTGATTAATGCCGGTGAAGTTTCCAACAAGGGTTTCGACCTCTCTTTGACAGCTAACATCATTCAGAATAATGAATGGTCATGGTCAACGACCATTACCGGTACTTATCTGAAGAACAAGGTTGAAAAGTTGACAGCTCAAGAGCCGATTATCTACGGTGGTTCTTTCCAATCTATCATTACAGAGTCTACCATCATCAAGGAAGGTGAAGCTATCGGTACGTTCTACGGTTATCGTTGGGCCGGCATCGACAGCGATGGCTATGACACTTACTACACAGCCGATGGTGAAGTAACCCGTAGCCCTGCTACTACCGACCGCGTGGTACTGGGTAAGGCTACTCCCGACTTCACATTAGGATGGAACAACAGCGTACGCTACAAGAACTGGAGCCTGAACGCATTCTTCAACGGTGCTTTCGGTGTACAACGTCTGAATGCCCTCCGTTTTGCCATGAACTCTATGATTGGTAATGCACGTATGTTTACCGATGCTAATTTCATCAGCGAAATTGGAAAGACGATGCCTAATCCGAACGTTGAGAACAACCAATATCTGGGTAACTCCTCCAAGTGGATTGAGAATGCAAGCTATTTCCGTTGCGAAAACATTTCTTTGTCATACGACTTCCCGAAGAGCATGACCAAGTTCGTTGACCTGCGACTTAGCTTCAGCGTGCAGAACCTCTTTACCATTACCGGTTATAAGGGTTCTAACCCGGCAGGCTTCTCCTTTGCAAGCAGCGAAGGCGACCGTTCGAACGGTATCGATACCGGTACTTATCCTACTACGAGAACATTTACTTTTGGTGTACGTATGAACTTCTAAAGATTGATTGATCATGAAAAAGAAAATATTATCCGGCTGCCTTATCGCAGCATCCATGTTGGTCGCCACCTCTTGTAGTGACTTCTTGACAGAGAATCCGCAAGGACAGTTGACCCCAGAGACATTCTTCGCAACTCAAAGCGATTTGGACATGAGTGTCTATGCGCTCTATGCCAAGGTGCAAGCCTTCCAGTGCAACTCCAATCCTATGATTGTGCAGTGCCAAGGCGATGACATGACTTCGACCACCGGTTCTAACAAAGCCGCTTATCTATCGGCCGATGCTTACGAAACTCCTACCGACACGAAGGGTATCGAACAGTTGTGGAGCCGCCTATATACGGTTATTCAGGCTGCCAACCTTATCATTGACAACGCAGCCAATGTAAGCACAACCGAAGAGGAGATAAACATTGCGTTGGGCCAGGCTTATTATTGGCGTGCATTCTCTTATTTCAGCTTGGTGCGCATCTACGGACCGCTGCCTATGAACCTGCATAACCTGCCGGACAACAACGAGACTACATTGACTCCCGTTGCCGAGGTGTATGAACAGATTGTTTCCGATTTGACTGCCGCCGAAAACTGCGACCTGCCCGCCAAGTACACGGGAACCAATCGTGTTATCGATGGAGAAAACATCTACGTTTCTGCTCAGACTGTGAAGGCTACGCTTGCCGCTGTCTATATGTCAATGGCCGGCTATCCGCTGAACCAAACATCTTACTATACGACTGCTGCTGCTAAAGCTAAGGAAGTGATTGACGGTGTGAACAACGGTACTTACGACCAAGCTTTGCGTGACGATTGGGACGATGTTTACTCGTATGCACTGAACCACCACAACGAAACGCTGTTGGGTATTGATTACAATAGTACAGTGGGCGGCTGGAGCGATGGCGATTCCCAGTTCTCTTCTTGTCATCAGTTGAATACCTTGAGCGGTTGGGGTGACTTCTTGCCCGAACGCCGTTATTGGAAGAATTATCCCGATGGTCCGCGCAAGGATGCCGTGTTTGCTAAGCAATTGCTGTTGGCCGACGGAGTGACATTGGTTGACTGGTGGGCTACAACGGATGGACAGCCTTACGATGGCTCGAACGCTGTGGTTGGCGACTATCGTCCGATGTACGTATCGTTCACAGTGAATACCGACCTTGGTGCTTACGACTATACGAAGCCTTTCTGGACAGGTATGTGTATCAACAAGCGTCATCAGCTGATTCGTTACTCTGAAGTTCTGCTGTGGTATGCTGAGTCTGCTGCCCGTGCCGGACAAGATTTGACTGCTGCCAAGTCTGCCTTGAAGCAAGTTCGTGCCCGTGCTTATTCCGACCAATCTGCTGTTGATGAAGTCGATGGTATGAGTGCCAGCGAGTTGGCCGAAGCTGCTTATGTAGAACATGGCTATGAAGTAGCAGGCTATGCATTGGCTATGGTTACTCGTCGTGCCGATGAATTCCGTATGGAACGTTTGAAGGAAGGATATGATTATCGTACAAGTTCGCAGAGCGAAGTGTTGGTACCTAAGGGTACGCTGACCCATAGCCGCAACGCCGCCGGCGAAGCCTTCACTTATGAACTTACCGAAGACTTGGTGCTGTCCGAGAATATGTCGGTAACAGCTACTTGGAATGGCGAATCATCCATCTATCAAGACTATCCGCCTACGGAAGTTGAAGCCAATCCTAACTTGGACAGAAGTTTGGTCAATTAATCGATATGAAAAAGAGAGATACCATTAAGTATTCTCATCAATAGGTGTTAACTTAATATTCTCTTGGCCGAAGCGGGACCCCCAACCTTGCTTCGGCCTCTCTTTTTTGTACCGTTCCTTATTGTATATTCCATATATTTTTCGTTCCTTTGTACGGGTGGCTTCCGATTGGTAAAAGTATGATAGAAAACGATGCGTAGGATAAGGTTTTCTTATTTGCTATAAATAATGGCACTTTAGTTATTACTGAAAGTCATTTTATCCGTTTTTTAAAGAGCTTTCTCAGTGTTTCGGGTATCTTTGTAACCATACTTTTTAGTATTATGCATTGAGAATTTAGTCACCCTTTAAAAACCAAAATGAGTATGAAAAACTTAATTTCGGCACTTTGCGCAACCATGCTCCTCGCATTCTCCACTTCTTGTGGGAATCAGGCTGCTATGAAATCCTACAACGAAGGCATCAACATCATCCCGATGCCGCAAACCTTGACCGTGCTGCAAGGTAGTTTCAAACTGACAGGAAGCACTTCCATCGGAGCGACAACAGACGAAAGCAAGGCAGTGGCAACCTACTTTGCCGACAAGATGAACCGTTCTACCGGATACGACATCACGGTGGAAGACAAAGGCTCCATCATGCTGGTGCTGGAGGATGAAGAAGAATTGGGCAAAGAAGGCTATCGCCTGGACGTAGATGCCGAGCAGGTAAAAGTGGTTGCCAAGACTCCACAAGGATTGTTCTACGGTATGCAGAGCTTCCTGCAACTGCTGCCTGCCGAAATTGAAAGTCCGACAGTAGTGAAGGGCATGGCATGGACAGCTCCCGCCATCAGCATCCTCGACTATCCCCGCTTCGGCTACCGTGGCATTCACATGGACCCGTGCCGCCACTTCATGACGGTGGACGAAGTGAAAAAACAAATCGACGTACTGGCTTTGTATAAGATAAACCGCATCCATTGGCACCTGACCGATGACCAAGGCTGGCGCATCGAAATCAAGAAATACCCCAAACTGACAGAAATAGGCGGTAAGCGCATCGACGGCGAAGGCACCGAGTATGGCCCTTACTACTATACACAAGACGAAGTGAAGGACATCGTGAAGTATGCCGCCGACCGCTTCATCACCATCATCCCCGAACTGGAGATTCCCGGTCATGAGTTGGCTGCCATCTCGGCCTATCCCGAGTTGTCTTGCCAAGGACAGCCCACTACGCCGCGTATCATCTGGGGTGTGGAGGACATCGTGATGTGTCCGGGCAAGGAAGATATGTTCACCTTCCTGCAAGACGTGATTGACGAGATGGTTGCACTGTTCCCCGGCACTTACTTCCACATCGGAGGCGACGAATGCCCCAAGAGCAGTTGGAAGCAATGTCCGCTCTGCCAGAAGCGTATCCGTCAGGAAGGGCTGAGGGCAGACAAGGGACATTCTGCCGAGCAGGCTTTGCAGACCTATGTGGTAAGTCGCATCGAGAAATACCTGGCCAAGTATGGTAAGAAGATTATCGGCTGGGACGAGATATTGGAAGGAAAGCCCGAAGCTACGGCTACCATCATGTCGTGGCGTGGGGAAGCCGGAGGCCTTGCTGCCGCTTTGGCCGGACACGATGCTATCATGACCCCCGGACCGAACGGACTTTATCTGGATTACTATCAAGGCGACAAGAAGATTGAACCGGTAGCCATTGGCGGCTATTCACCATTGTCGAAGGTTTACGACTACAATCCGGTGCCCGACACATTGATTACCATCCATAAGGACCATCACATCATCGGCGTACAGGCCAACATCTGGAGTGAATATCTATATACCAATGACATCCGCGAGTATCATATGTATCCGCGTTCGTTGGCTTTGGCCGAAATAGCTTGGACTAACCTCGACCGTAAAGACTACGAAGACTTTGAACGCCGCATCAACAATGCTTATGTTCGACTTGATGGCCACGGAATCAACTATCACATTCCCTTGCCCGAACAGCCGGGTGGCTCGTGCAATGTAGTTGCCTTTACGGACAGCGTGCAGCTGACGTTCACCACCAGCCGTCCGGAGACGATGGTTTATACGACAGACGGAACAGAGCCTACGGCAAAGTCGGCAGTATATCAGGCTCCCATCCCCTTCAGCGAAGACGGAGTGCTGAAGATAGCCACTCTGCTGCCTTCGGGTAAGCTGAGCAAGGTGCGCACCATCGAAGTGAACAAGCAAACTCCGGCTCCTGCCAAGGAAGTTGCAAAGAAAGCACAAGGCTTGAATATGGAGGTTACTTACGGTATGTACTTGGACGTAGAGCAACTGAAGGCTGCCGACAAGCAACCCGATGTGAAGAAAGTCATCAAGGAAACCCGCGAACTGACTTCATTCATCCCCTCCTCCGAATCGATGCGCAACGTACAGCAATATGCAGCCGTGGCTACCGGCTACATAGATATACCCGAGGATGGCGTTTACTTCCTTTCGTCCAATCTGGAAGAGGTGTGGATAGACGGTGCATTGCAAGTGAACAACCGTGGCGAGGTAAAGCGTCATTCGCGCAAAGACACGTCGTTGGCGCTGGCCAAAGGCTTGCACGAAATCAAGGTGGTGTTCCTGGGACACATCATCGGTGGCTGGCCCTCGAACTGGAACAACGGAAGCATCGAACTGCGTAAGAGCGACGAAGCATCGTTCAAGGCTGTTACGGCAGAGATGCTGTGGCACTGAGCAATTGACAAATAACAATTAGCAGTTGACAATTGACAATTAACAATTGTAGTTGATGATTGACGAACTGTAATTAACAGTTGGATTGACAGGGTGTCATTGTGTTAAAGATATAGGAGGAAGCAAATGAATGACTGGGCAACCATGAATACATTGATATAAGGATGGAGATAAAAACAATGAATATGAATGACCATCGAAATAGAAATAATTGTCAATTACCGAAAGTCAATTGTCAACTGATAATGGCCACCGGCTTGCTGGCTGTGTCTCTGTCGGCCACGGCCAAGGTGAAGCCTACGGAGAAGGAAAAAGCTCCGAATATCCTTTTCATCCTGTGCGACGACATGGGATATGGCGACTTGGGTTGCTACGGACAGAAGTACGTACAGACGCCTAACCTCGACCGTATGGCTCAGGAGGGTATGCGCTTTACGCAGGCATACGCCGGAAGTCCGGTTAGTGCACCCTCGCGTGCTGCGCTGATGACAGGGCAGCACACGGGGCACGGTCATGTGCGTGGCAACAAGGAGTATTGGCGGGGTACGCCTATGGTGAAATACGGCGTCAACGAAGACTACTCCGTTGCAGGGCAGGAGCCTTATGACCCGCGCCACATCATCTTGCCCGAAATCATGAAGAAGAACGGATACACCACCGGACTGTTCGGTAAGTGGGCAGGCGGATACGAAGGCTCGTGCTCCACGCCCGACAAGCGGGGAATTGATGAATTCTATGGATACATCTGTCAGTATCAGGCGCATCTGTATTATCCCAATTTCCTGAACTGTTACAGTGCTGCCCAAGGTGATACGGCAGTGCATCGTGTGGTGCTGGAGGATAATATCGCTTATCCGATGTTCGGCGACGACTACAAGAAACGACCCCAATATTCAGCGGACATGATACATCAGAAGGCATTGGACTGGATTGATGCCCAAGACGGTAATCAGCCGTTTTGCGGATTCCTGACCTATACATTGCCCCATGCCGAGTTGGCTCAGCCGGCAGATTCCATACTGAAGCATTACAAGAAGCAATTCTTTGTGGATAAGACCTGGGGAGGCAACGAAGGAAGCCGTTACAATCCGGCAGAACATACCCATGCCGAGTTTGCCGGAATGATAACCCGACTGGATGCCTACGTGGGTGAGATTCTGGCTAAACTGAAGGAAAAGGGATTGGCCGACAATACCTTGGTCTTCTTTACCAGCGACAACGGACCGCACGAAGAGGGTGGGGCCGACCCGACTTTCTTCGGCCGTGATGGGAAGTTGCGCGGACTGAAGCGTCAGTGCTATGAGGGTGGCATACGAATACCGTTCATAGCCTATTGGCCGGGGCACGTACCGGCAGGAATTGTAAACGACCATCAGTTGGCCTTCTACGATGTGATGCCTACCTTCTGCGAATTGCTTGGCGACAAGAGATTCCCCAAGAAATATCTGAATAAGAAGCTGGAGGATGATTGCTTCGACGGCATATCCTTCTTGCCGACTTTGCTGGGCAATGATGATGCTCAGCAGGAGCACGACTATCTCTATTGGGAATTTCATGAAACAGACCAGATAGGAGTCCGTATGGGAGACTGGAAGCTGGTGGTAAGAAAAGGAACTCCCCACCTGTACAATCTGGCTGAAGACATCCACGAAGACAACGATGTGGCAACTTCCCACCCCGACATTGTGAAGCAAATGAAAGACATTATTCGGAAAGAGCACAGGCCTAGCGAATTGTTCAAGGTGACGCTGCCTGCGGACGCTGATTGAAAAAGTTAATACTATTATCTAACCCCCAATAAATGCTATTATTTTAACTGTGTAATTTTTATGAGAAACTGTTCACGTGTTTTTACTTATCTCTTAGGCTGTTTATTAGCCGCTATGTTTATTCCTTCGTATGTAGCGGGGCAGGAACCCGCATTGCCTTATTGGAAGGATATACAGACAACCAATGTCAATACGGAGTCTCCGCGCTCGTCTTTCATGACGTATGCCAACCGGCAACAAGCAATGACCGGTCGGTTCGAGAGTAGTCCCTACTACCGATTGCTGAATGGCGTCTGGAAGTTTTATTATGTTGATTCCTACAAAGACCTTCCGGCAGGCATTACCGATGCCAATGCCGATATAAGCGGATGGAGTGATATCAAGGTTCCCGGGAACTGGGAGATACAAGGCTTCGGCACAGCCATTTACTCCAATCATGGTTATGAGTTCAAGCCTTCCAATCCCAGACCGCCACAGTTGCCGGAACAGACCCCGGTAGGTGTATATCAAAGAGACTTTACGGTGCCGGCCGATTGGAACGGGCGAGATATTTATCTGCACATAGCCGGTGCCAAGTCCGGTTGCTACGTCTATATCAATGGGAAAGAGGTAGGGTATAGCGAGGATTCAAAGAATCCGGCCGAATACCTGATAAACGACTATCTGAAGGAAGGAGAGAACCGCCTTGCGCTGAAAATCTTCCGCTGGAGCACAGGCTCCTATCTGGAGTGTCAGGACTTCTGGCGGTTGAGCGGAATAGAGCGCGACGTATTTCTGTATTCGCAGCCCAAGTCGGCCATCAACGATTTCCGCATCACATCTACGCTGGATGACAGCTACCGCAACGGAATCTTCCGTCTGTCTGTCGATTTGAAGAATCATCAGCAGGGAATGGCTTACCTGACTGTGGGCTATGAACTGACCGACCGTGCAGGCAAGAGCGTTGCCTCCGGCGAAAAGGTGGTTGCCGTCCGTCCGAACGAGATTTCTACAACTACCTTTGACCAACAACTGCCCGACGTTGATACTTGGACCTCTGAATTCCCCAATCTGTATCAGCTGCTGATGACGGTAAAGGAGAATGGCAAGGTGAGCGAGGTGATTCCCTACCATGTCGGTTTCCGCCGCATCGAAATCAAGCAGATTGACCAAAAATCAGCCAATGGCAGCAACTATACAGTGCTGCTTATCAACGGACAGCCCTTGAAGCTGAAGGGTGTGAACATACATGAGCACAATCCGGAGACCGGACACTATGTTACCGAAGAACTGATGCGTAAGGATTTTGAACTGATGAAGCGTGCCAATATCAATACCGTCCGCCTCTGCCACTATCCGCAAGACCGTCGTTTCTATGAACTTTGTGATGAATACGGCTTCTATGTATATGACGAGGCCAATATCGAAAGCCATGGTATGTACTACAACCTGCGTAAGGGTGGTACGCTGGGCAATAATCCGGAGTGGCTGAAACCGCATATTTATCGTACCATCAATATGTACGAGCGCAACAAGAACTATCCTTCGCTCACCATCTGGTCGCTGGGCAATGAAGCCGGAAACGGTTATAACTTCTATCAGACTTATTTGTGGGTAAAGGAAGCTGATAAGGACGTGATGAACCGTCCTGTAAACTACGAACGTGCGCAGTGGGAGTGGAACACGGATATGTATGTTCCGCAATATCCGTCGGCTTCGTGGCTGGAAGGCATCGGCAAGGCAGGAAGCGACCGCCCCGTGGTTCCTTCGGAATATGCGCACGCCATGGGCAATTCTACCGGCAGCCTTTGGGATCAGTGGAAAGCCATCTACAAGTACCCCAATTTGCAGGGTGGCTATATCTGGGACTGGGTGGACCAAGGCATCTTGACGAAGGACAAGGATGGAAATATGTTCTGGGCTTATGGCGGCGATTTCGGTACCAATATGCCGAGTGATGGAAACTTCTGCTGCAACGGTATCATTGCCCCTGACCGTACTCCCCATCCGGCTTACAACGAAGTGAAGTACGTGCATCAGGATGTAGCTTTCGAGCCTGTCAGCTTGGCCGAAGGCAAGTTTATGGTGAAGAACCGCTTCTACTTCACCAATCTGAACAGATATAATATTACCTATCAGGTAAAGGAGAATGCAAAAGTGGTCCGTAGCGGGAAGGTCTCTCTTGATGTCGCTCCCCAAGACAGTGCACAGCTCACGGTCAACGTGAAGGGCTTGAAGCAAAAGGTTGGTACAGAGTATTTTGTAGAGTTTAAGATGACCCTCAAGGAAGCCCAACCGCTGTTGCCCGCCGGATATGCCGTGGCGCAGGAGCAATTCCGCTTGCCGATTGACCCGCTGGCACGTACTTATAAGACGAATGGTCCGGCACTGACTTGCACCACAGAGGGCAATCTGCTGAAGGTCTCTTCTTCGAAGGTAAACTTTGTCTTTAATAAGGAGAACGGTGTGGTTACGGCATACGAAGTAGGCGGTACAAGCTATTTTCAGGACGACTTTGGATTCCAGCCCAACTTCTGGCGTGCCCCCAACGACAACGATTATGGCAGTCAGGCACCCAAGCGTTTGCAGGTGTGGAAACAGTCGAGCAAGAATTTCCATGTGACCGAAGCAAGCGTGAAGATGGACGGAAAGGATGCCGTGCTGACCGCCAACTATGCATTGCCTGCCGGAAGCCTGTACATCGTCACCTACCGCATACATCCTTCGGGCGTGGTGAAGGCTGACTATGTATTTACTTCTACCGAGCAAGAGGCTGCCCGTACCGATGTCTCCGAAGCCGAGGCTTTGGCCACTTATACGCCGGGAAGGAAGTCGAACAAGGCAGCCGGATTGGTTGTGCCGCGCATCGGTATGCGCTTCCGCCTTCCTGCCGAGATGGGGCAGGTGACTTACTTTGGCCGCGGACCGGAAGAGAACTATGCCGACCGCAATGCCGGTGTCACGGTGGATAAATACAGCACGACTGCTGAGAAGATGTACTATCCGTATGTGCGTCCGCAAGAGAACGGACATCACACCGATACCCGTTGGCTGGAGCTGAAGAAGCCCAACGGCAAGGGACTGACCATCTATGCCGACAGCATCATCGGATTCAATGCCTTGCGCAATTCGGTGGAGGACTTTGACGGAGAAGATGCCGTTCACCGCGATTATCAGTGGTCCAACCGCAATGCCGAAGAACTGAAACACAATGTGGAGACTGCCCGCAACATCAAGCCGCGTCAGACTCACATCAATGATATTACCCCCCGCAACTTTGTGGAAGTTTGCGTTGACATGAAGCAGATGGGCGTGGGCGGTTATGACAGCTGGGGAGCTATTCCTGATCCGCAGTATCTGATACCTGCCGATAAGGAGTATATGTGGGGAATTACAATTGTACCGTTTTAATCACTTTAAAAAGAACCGTTTGAATAATGAAAAAGGCATCGTTCTTAACGTGGATTGTGGTGTGGATATTTTCAATATCGTCCGCCTGGTCACAATCCTCCTTTGAGAAGAATCAGCAGTATGTGCTGAAACCTTCTGGCTGTCCGGGAAAAGTCCTCGACTTTACCGGAGGTAGTGGTAGCCCGGTGCGGGCGAATGATGAGAAACCGGAAAGCCGTGGTCAGGTATGGACTGTGACGGAGCTTTCGGGGAGTATCCGCTTCATCAATCCGTTTCAGAATCTGGCCATCCACTCGGCCAGTGATGGTCGGATATTGGTGACCGAAAACAATGGTAGTGATGAATCACAACTGTGGAAACTGGAGAAGGCCGGCAAGGATGCCTATCTGCTGATTCCTGCCAACAAGACGGAGAAAGCCGTGGTGTGCAGTGCTGCGGGTGCGCTGTCGCTGGCGGACAAGGACAAGGTGAAGGGTAGCCGTGAGGCATGGTTTGGCATTGTGGCAACCGGCGAAAGCCAGAAGAGCGCTGCTGCTGGAGGCGACAAGCAAGCCTCGACCGCTCCTTACTGGGAGAACGAAACCATCTTTGCCGAAAACAAGGAAGACGGTCATGCCACCTTCCTGCCTTATCCGTCCGTAGAAGAGATGCTGGCCGACAAGGAGTATTACGACCGCCCCTGGTCGGAGCCTCATAGCAGCAGCTATATGACGCTGAACGGAATGTGGAAATTCCATTTCGTGCCTCAGCCCTCCGAGCGTCCGACGGACTTCTATAAAGATGACTACGACGTACAGGGCTGGGATTCCATCCCCGTGCCTTCCAACTGGGAGATGCATGGATACGACCGCCCCATCTACTGCAACGTAGAGTATCCGCACGACAATACGCCTCCCTTCATACAGGCCCGCCCGGGCTTCAACGACGGAGGCAAGAACTACGGCATCAATCCCGTAGGCTCCTACGTGCGTACATTCAGCTTGCCCGCCACTTGGAAGGGCGAACGCACGTACATCCACTTCGGTGGCATTTACAGTGCGGCTTTTGTTTATCTGAACGGGAAATACGTAGGCTATAGCCAAGGCTCCAACAATGTGGCCGAGTTCGACCTTACGCCTTATCTGCGTGCCGGCCAGAATCGGTTGGCCGTGCAGGTATTCCGTTGGAGCGACGGTTCCTATCTGGAGTGTCAGGATATGTTCCGCATGAGCGGCATCTTCCGCAATGTCTATCTGTATGGCACTCCGCAAGTGGCTGTCCGCGACCACTACATAACGACCACGCAGTTGGGCGGATTTGACGGTGCTGCCGAAGATGCTACCCGTGTGAATGTACACGTCACGCTGGACAATCGCGACAAGAAGTCGTTCAGCAAGACCATCGTTGCCCAGCTTTACGACCCCGACGGCCGACTGGTGACGCAGGGCAAAGTGCTGGCCACGGGTAAGGGCAAGGACGGTACAACCTTGTCGTACGACATACCGCTGGAGGTGAACGAGAAGGTGCAGCTGTGGAGTGCCGAACATCCCACGCTCTACACCGTCCGCATCCTTCAGTATCCGAAGAAAGAAAAGCTGGGTGCCGAGATGGCCTTCTCCACCAAATATGGTTTCCGTCATATTGAGATAAAAGGTTCGTTGGTATATGTCAACGGTGTACGTGTGTTCTTCAAGGGCGTGAACCGTCACGATAGCCACCCCCTCTACGGACGTGCTGTGACTACGGAGTCTATGCTGGAAGACGTGCTGCTGATGAAGCGCAACAACATCAACACCATCCGCACCTCGCACTATCCCAATGCCGCCCGTATGTATGCCATGTTCGACTATTACGGTCTGTACTGTATGGATGAGGCCGACCTCGAAGACCACGCCAACCAAAGCATCAGCGATATGCCTTCGTGGATTCCTTCCTTCGTTGACCGCATCGACCGCATGGTGCTGCGCGACCGCAACCACCCCAGCATCATCTTCTGGAGCTTGGGTAATGAAGCCGGTGGCGGTGCCAACTTCCAGTATTGCTACGATGCTGCCCGTCGCCTCGACCCGCGCCCCATCCACTACGAAGGCACGCGCGACGGCAAGCCCTTCGGTGGCAACCGCTTCTCCGACCTCTATTCGAAGATGTATCCGGGCATGAGCTGGATGGACCGCTATGCCAACAGCTTCGACAAACCGATGTTCATCTGCGAGTTTGCCCATGCTATGGGTAATGCCATCGGCAACTTCTCCGAATACTGGAACAGCATCGAGAACAGCAACTCCATCATTGGTGCTGCCGTTTGGGATTGGGTGGACCAGTCTATCTACGAACCCAAGGAGATTAAAGCCGGAACGTACAGCGGACGCCTCCGCACGGGATACGACTTCCCCGGCCCGCATCAGGGCAACTTCTGCTGCAACGGCATTCTGCCCTCGTCGCGCCATGAATCGCCCAAGCTGAAGGAAGTGAAGGCAGCCCATCAGTGGGTGGCCTTCCGGCTGCAACAAGTCGATGCAGAAAAGAACACCGTTACGGTCTCTCTGCGCAATAAGTACGACTTCACTTCGTTGGCCGCCTTCGACCTCTGTACGCAGGTGGTGGTGAACGGCCATTTGGTAAGCGAAACCCAGCAACCGTTGGGAGACGTGCAGCCGAAGAGCTCCACAACCCTGTCTCTTGCCTTGAAGGGCGTCAATCTGAAGAAGGCGCAGGAGCAAGGCGATGAAGTGATGCTGAACCTCCTCATCAAGCGTCAGGAAACCACGCTCTGGTGCAAGGCCGGACACGAAGAAGCACATGCCCAGCTGACGCTGGCCCAGCGTGCAGGCTTGCAGGCGCTGTCCGCCTCCGGCGAGAAGCTGACCGTGAGCGAAACCGACCAACTCCTCTCCCTCTCCAATGCCCGCATTGCGGCTGCCTTCTGCAAGAAGACCGGTCGCCTGACCTCGTTGGTGCTGGACGGAAAGGAACGCATCGCGCAGGGCTTGGGCTTCGTCTATGACAATCACCGCTGGGTAGAGAACGAACGCCGTGCGACGGATGCCGATTCGCAGCTCGACTCCATCGGTACCTGCACGTGGAAGCAGGCAGACGGTACCGTCGTTGTAGAGACCTTCCGTGGCGGCAAGCTCTGTCCTACGAAGATTGTCTATACCTTCTATCCCCAAGGCATTGTCGATGTGGATGCTCAGTTCGACCCGCAGACCACTGAGTTGCGCCGTGCCGGATTGGTTTGTATGCTCGATTCTGCCTTGAACGGAGTAGATTATTATGCTTACGGTCCTTGGGAGAACCATGTTGACCGCAAGGACGGCTGCCTCGTAGGTCGCTATCAGACGACGGTGGACGGTATGGTCGAAGAATACTCCAAGCCGCAGAGCATGGGCAACCGTGAAGGCCTGCGCGAATTGACCTTGACCGATGCCGACGGAAAGGGAATCCGCATCGAGACCGAAGGCACTGTCTCCTTCTCCGCCACCCGCTATACCGACCTCGACCTGATGAACGGTCTGCATCTGT
Organism: Bacteroides sp.; assembly: GCA_030523205.1. GTDB lineage: Bacteria > Bacteroidota > Bacteroidia > Bacteroidales > Bacteroidaceae > Bacteroides. The sequence continues at coordinate 2,605 of JAUNJD010000056.1, read as the reverse complement.
GGAGTATGCAGAAGCGTCCTTACCTCGTGATGCACTTCGATGCTTGGTTGCGTGGCATCGGAAACGGCAGCTGCGGACAGGATGTAGATACCATTGAGAAGTATAAGGTGCCGCAGAAGCCCTTGAGCTATCGCCTGCGGTTGACGGCGCTGTAAAATGATAATTTGAAAATGAACACAGAGGCACAGAGACACAGAGGATTTCTCTTGTAGAGGCGCATTGCGTTTCAGAGAGTGATTTGAGTTCGTGTCTTTCTAAAGAAACTTTCTGTGCCTCTGTGTTCAAAAGAAGTATAAAACAGAACCCTCTGTGCTCTCAGTCTTGAGTAATCTTTTTAAGAATTTCTCTGTGTCTCTGTGCCTCTGTGTTCTAAAAAATATAAAGCAATGAAGAAACTCACTAAAATCTCGTGTATGTTATTGTTGCTCCTCGGCCTAAGCGTGCAGCAAACTTATGCATCGGCAGGCGACGTTTGGCAGGGTGAAGTCAAAGACGCCTCCCTGCTGACCGGACGGGGCAATCAAGACGAGCCCCTGCTCAGCCTTTCCGTGGACATCCCCGAAGGCACTACCGGCCGTTGGAAGAAACTGAAACTTGCCCTCGAAGGCAGCTTCACCAAGGCCGATGTTACCCGCATCAAGATATACGTCACTCCCGCTTCCACGACTTTCGACCCTCGTCGGGTAGGCGAGTATATGAAGTTGGGCGAATGCTCGGCCAAGAACGGTACGCTGCAATGTGCCTTGTCGGGTGCCTTGACGGGCGGCAAGCATCGCTTGTGGGTAGCCTGCGACGTGTCGGACAAGGCAGTCGAAGGCCATCGGATAGAGGCCTCGATTCTGTCGGTCAGCACCTCAGCGGGCACTATTCAACCCATAGCTCCTGCCGTGAAGCCCACGTGCGAGATATTGCTGACACGCAAGCTGCTCTATGCTCCGGGCGACTATCAATCGCGCAACTACCGCATTCCTGCCATCGTGACGGCTCCCGACGGCTCGCTCGTCATAGCCACCGACAAGCGGAAGGCCAATCAGACCGACTTGCCCGAAGACATCGACATCTTGGTGAACCGCAGCACGGACGGCGGACAGACGTGGTCCGAGCCGCTGACCATTGCCCAAGGACTGGGCCGCTTCAAGGGCTACGGCGATGCTGCCTTGGTGCGTACGGACGACAAGGGAGGCCTGCTGTGCATCTTCGTGGGCGGCACCGGATTCTTCCAATCTACGCTGGACGTTCCGCAGCGCACGTACGTATGCAAGAGCGCCGACAACGGCCTGACCTGGACCCGCCCGCGCGACATCACCGACCAACTCTTTGGCAAGGCTTGTTCCGATTCCCTGCGTGGCAAGTGGACAGGCTCTTTCTGCGCCTCGGGTGCCGGTCTGCTGAGCCGCGACGGCACCATCTGGTTTGTGGCTGCCGTGCGCGAGACGAGCAAGCGCAGCATCCACGACATTGCCAACTACGTCTATTATTCCGAAGATAAGGGCGAGACGTGGAAGGTGTCTTCCTGCGTCAAGGCAGACGATGCCAACGAAGCCAAGATTGTGGAGCTGAACGACGGGAGCCTGTTGGTCAGCATTCGCAATCAGCAGAAAGGTCCGCGCTTCTACTCCATCTCCAAAGACCGCGGACAGACGTGGAGCCCCGTAAAGACGTGGAATGAAATGGTAGAGCCGGGATGCAACGGCGACATCATACGCTACACCTCCGTCAAGGACGGACAGGACAAGGACCGCTTGCTGCATAGCGTCCCCAACGACCCCAAGCGCCGCCGCAATGTAAGCGTATTCCTCAGCTACGACGAAGCCAAGACTTGGCCGATAAAGAAGACCATCTGTGCCGGAGGTTCGGCCTACTCCTCGCTTTGCATCCTGCCGGACGGTACGATAGGCCTCTATACCGAAGAAAATGAAGATACCGAGGACTTCTCCATGTACTTCACCCGCTTCTCGCTGGAATGGCTGACGGACGGGGCAGATAAACTTTAGCTCGCTGTCCTTCAAGGACGGAAGTTCTTTTCATTGAATAAAAAATGAGGGTGTACCAAAACTGAAAGGAATAATCTTTTGGTTTTGATACACCCTCATCTTAACCACAGGGCAATGGAGCAAAAAATTAAAAAAAAACTGTCACAACTGTCACGTCACGTTTTTTTTCTGTGCGCCCGGCTCCCTGCATCATCTCACGGTTATCCACACGCCTTCGCCACGTTCTTTGGCCTCCACGATGGCCGCCTTCAGTTGGCGCACCCAGTGGCGCGAGTTCACCACGGCGTTGTCATATTCGCGATTGCCCACAAGGATGCAGCCTTGCGTGTCGTGCGGCGAGTTGCCCGCATGGATGCGTATGCCGCTGAAGCCGGGCACGTGCAGCAGCAAGGGCAGGTATTGCCCCAACTTGGGCGAGTGGGTGATGACCACCGGATAGCGGCCTTCGGGTATAGCCGTCTGTCCGGGCACCTTCTTCCCCGGTCGTCCCGGTCCGAAGTTGCGCCACGTGGGTTCCAGCGTGTCGCAGAAGGTTCGTCCGTCTATTTCCAGACGACCCATCGTGCAGGCGTCGCGCTTGTCTATTCTTGTCAGTATTAGTTCCATAAGAA
>JAUNJD010000055.1:19309-19511 GCA_030523205.1 Bacteroides sp. | reverse complement strand
TAACCTTTAGTCCGAAAACGATTTAACGCGTGCACCGGAAATTTCCGCTGACCCACTACATTGGGCGTTTAATCATTAAATAAATTAACTACTATGGACAACAAGACGAAAAGGTTTATCCTCCCCCCGGAAGACGAGATTCCACACTATTAGTATAACATACAGGCCAACATGGTGAACAAGCCAATGCCTCCCACCCATC
>JAUNJD010000055.1:0-19299 GCA_030523205.1 Bacteroides sp. | reverse complement strand
GAATCAATGCGGATGATTGTAGGAATCATCCGCATTGATTCCTATAATCATCCGTATTGATTTCCCCCACTGTCCCAGACGGTGTATCGCTCGGTATAGGACCGAACAGGGCTCAGTACGACACTCAAAGCATCTCAGTGTAGCACGCCGGATAAAACTAAAAAGAGGTGTACCATAAAGTAGCTTTTGGTACACCTCATTTTTTTAGTTATTCGTTTACGTTCATTACCAGAATCTGTTGCGTTCAGGACTGTATTCAAATCCTACGCTCTTCAGTTTACGGATAATGTCTTCCTTTTCAACATTCATATCCTCACACAAAGCATCCAGTGAAGGATAGAAGTCACGCAGTTTCATATTGACGAAGCTGTAAAGCATCATCGGTTCTTCAGGCAATTTCATAGTTACAATCTTTTTTAAATTAAAATTATACTAATACCGAGGGCAAAGATAGAGGATTATCGCATACGGTGTCTTGACATATATCAATTTAACTCCATCTGTGCCCGCAAACGGTTGCACAACTCCTCCATATCCGGCCCGAGAGGCAGGAGATAAAAAGAAGGAAATATTACCGTATTTTAACAGGCCCTATTCCTAGGAAAAAAGGGAAAAATGCAGGGTTCGGCATCAAATAATTCGGCAAATGTTTTTATTTCAAACGACATTTTTTAATTTTGTAGTTCTAAACTAAAAATCGAGTTGCCATGAAGTATAAATTATTGGTTCTTGATGTAGACGGAACTCTACTCAACGAGGAAAGACAAATCAGCAAGCGCACTTTAGCAGCCTTGATTAAAGTCCAGCAAACAGGTGTACGCATCGTATTGGCCTCCGGACGCCCCACTTATGGGCTGATGCCACTGGCCAAGACACTCGAATTAGGCAATTACGGGGGATTCATCATCTCCTACAACGGATGCCAAATCATCAAAGCCGACAACGGAGAACTACTGTTCGAACGACGCATCAACCCCGAGATGCTGCCCTATCTGGAGAAGAAGGCACACAAGAACGGATTCGCCCTCTTCACTTATCACGACGATACCCTTATCACCAACAGCCCCGAGAACGAATACATACAGAACGAGGCCCGGCTGAACAACCTCCAAATCATACACGAGGACGAATTCTCCACAGCCATCGACTTTGCCCCGTGCAAGTGTATGTTGGTGAGCGACGATGAAGATGCCTTAATCGGCCTGGAGGACCACTGGAAAAAGCGGTTGAGCGGAACCTTGGATGCTTTTCGTTCCGAACCCTATTTCCTGGAAGTGGTGCCTAGCGGGGTAGATAAGGCCAACACATTGGGTGCCTTGCTCGAACAGTTGAACCTGACCCGCGAAGAGGTCATCGCCTTTGGCGACGGTGTGTGCGACGTAACCATGCTGCAACTGGCAGGACTGGGCGTAGCCATGGGCCATGCACAGGATTCCGTCAAGCGGTGTGCCGACTATGTCACCGCCTCCAACGAGGAAGACGGCGTAGCCTTGGCCGTCGAGAAAATCATTTTGGCCGAAGTCCATGCCGCCGAAATTCCCCTCGACTACCTGAACGAGCAGGCCCGCCATGCCCTGATGGGGAATCTGGGCATCCAATATACCTATGCATCGGACAGCCGCATAGAAGCCACCATGCCGGTAGATCAGCGCACCCGCCAACCATTCGGCATCCTGCATGGCGGCGCTACTCTTGCCTTGGCTGAAACCGTGGCCGGACTTGGTTCCATGATTATCGTCCAGCCGGACGAAATTGTCGTGGGTATGCAGGTCAGCGGCAACCACATTTCTTCGGCCCACGAGGGCGACACGGTGCGGGCAGTAGGGACTCTCGTCCACAAGGGACGCTCATCGCACGTATGGAACGTAGATGTGTTCACCTCGACCAACAAGCTAGTATCGTCCATACGGGTAGTGAACAGCGTAATGAAAAAGAGGTAGCCCGACCGATGGATAGAGGAAATCGATAATGCCCACTCAATACCAATCATAATGCCCGTCATCGAAATATCATCATTAGCGTACCCCGGTGTAGAGGTGTTCAGCACCCTCACCGAGGCACAGCTACGCAACCGCATCGAACCCACCAAAGGAATCTTCATAGCCGAAAGCCCCAAAGTCATCCGCGTAGCGCTGGATGCAGGCTACGAGCCAACGGCACTCCTGTGCGAACGCAGGCATATCGAGGGAGATGCAGCCGACATTATCCAACGCTGCGGCGACATCCCCGTCTATACAGGCGACAGAGACCTGCTTGCCCGGCTGACGGGCTATACACTGACCCGTGGCGTACTCTGCGCCATGCGTCGTCCCATTCCCCAAAGTGTGGAGGAGGTATGCCGGAATGCACGTCGCATCGTCGTCATTGACGGAGTGGTAGATACGACCAACATCGGCGCCATCTTCCGCTCGGCTGCCGCCCTTGGCATCGAGGCCGTATTGCTGACACCTACTTCGTGCGACCCACTGAATCGTCGGGCCGTACGGGTTTCCATGGGTTCCGTTTTCTTGGTTCCGTGGACGTGGTTGAACAAACCTGTCTCTTCATTAAAGGCTTTGGGATTCCGTACAGCAGCCATGGCACTTACCGACAATTCCGTCAGCATAGACAACCCCACCCTGATGAACGAGCCACGGTTGGCCATCATCATGGGCACAGAGGGCGACGGCCTTGCTTGCGAAACCATCGCACAAGCCGACTATGTAGTGCGCATCCCCATGTCGCACGGGGTCGATTCGCTCAATGTTGCGGCTGCCTCTGCCGTTGCATTCTAGCAACTTCGCTAAACAAAAAAAACAATTACGCTTTACAAACGTCACATGAAAAAAGCAATACTGATATTATTCAGCCTGATATGCACCCTCATCAACCCATCGAAGGCTGATACCCTACCCCATTTCCGCCTTGTCGATTTCTCCACCGAGAGCGGACTGTCGCAAAAGCGAATTTCGGATATCCTGCAAGACCACAGAGGATATATCTGGCTGAGCTCGTGGAGCGGACTAACCCGCTTCGACGGATATTATTTTGCCAATTTCATGAAGTCGAAGGACAATCCGCACCTGCCAACCAACAGCCGGATGCGGTCTATCGTAGAAGATAACCGGGGAAACATCTGGTGCATCTCCTACGACCGGAAGGTGTATGTATTCAATACGCTCACCTACTGTTACCGCAATCCGCTCGCTAATGCGCAACCACCCATTGACGAGACCTATCAGGCAAAGAGCATCATACCGTTGAGCAACGGCAACATTTGGGTAATATGCAACGACGGCATGGCCTTCAGGCTGAGATATGCCGACCAACACGAGGGATTCCACGTACAGACCTACACGCCTCGGGGCAACATCTATACGGTAACCGAGGGACTGGGCCATGCCGATTGGATGCTGACAGACAAAGGAGTCATCGACGCATCGACCAACCAACTGCTGACAGACATCAACTACGCATGGGCATTCCGCCACGAAGACCGACTACTGATTTATTCGCACGATGGCATCCTCGCTTGGTGGAAAGAAGGAAACGCGAAGCCCCAACCGATTGAAACACCGCAAGAGCGTACGGGAAGCGTCACGCTGACTCCTATTTCGCAAGACCTTTATGCTTGGTTCGACGAAAAGAGGTTCCGGACATTCTGCCCTTCTACCCAAAGTTTCCGCGATTACCCTATTCCTCTTCTCACCACCTCCGCCGCAGGCACCATACTGAAGATATATGCCGAACCCCAACGCTACGTGTGGTTGCTGACATCGGAAGCCATAGCCATAAAAATAGACTTGGAAACCGGAGAAAACCTCTGTACTCCCATTCCGGGTGGTCCGTCGAATGCCTTGGGCGACGAACGTATCCCCTCCTTTTTCCAAGACCGCAACGGAGTGATATGGACCACTACCAGCGATGGTTTCTTGGCCTATTTTGACAAAGGGGGAAAGAAGTTCTGCAAGGTGGTGCAGACTGAGAACGAACTGCAATTTACCGCCAATCGCTTCCGCGATGCCTTCTTCTCCGACCATCAGGGAAACCTATGGATACCAACCTTGCACGGTCTGTCAAAGATTTCTTTTCCATCACAGACTGCTCAGTTCCGGCAACTGGACATCAATTACGAGACACGTGCCTTATGCACCGACCATCACAAACGATTGTGGGCAGGCACCAAAGCGGGAATCGTGCGACTGTTCGATGCTCATCAGCAACTTATCGGCTACCTGACACCCGACGGCCGGATTACCGACCGACAAACCCGATTCGCCGATGCCGGTATATACTGCATTTCGCAAGATGCCGATGGAAATCTATGGATAGGTACCAAAGGGAAAGGGTTGTACTTCCTCACACCCCGTTCTCACAGCAATTTGGAATACAAAGTCAGTCAACATACGCATCGTGCAGACCACCCCGGCAGCCTGAGCAATGATAATATTTATAGCATCTACCAAGACCGGCAAAAGCATATCTGGATAGGCAGTTACGGAGGAGGCCTCAATCTGGTGAGCCGTACCGGCCACGAACAGATGGAGTTTGTCCATGCCGACAACGGCCTATCTCAATACCCCATGACCAATTATAGCTACATACGTTGCATGGGTGAAACCACCGAAGGAATTCTACTGGCCGGAACAACGGAAGGCATCGTTGCCTTCGATACCCGCTTTGCCTCACCGAAGGATATCCGTTTCCACGAATATCAGAACAATGCGGAAACCAAACATCCGATTACGGGAAGCGACATCATGAGCATCCTGACCACCCGAAAGGGAGAAACCTTCTTGACAACCCTCGACGGAGAGATAAACCGCATCGTGCCGCCTACACCGGATGCCGGCAGCCTGTCCTTTGAGACAATGCCGCTAAACAATCCGACTTCTGCCCCACGTCTCTTTCTTTCGTTGGTTGAGGGTGCTAACAGCAACCTATGGATTGTCTCCGAAGATGCGCTTATCCGATACAACCTTTCCACCGGAACACCCGATATATTCAAGCGTCGGTCGCTCATCGGCTCCAACAACTTTTCGGAAGCCATGCCGGCAACAGATGGTCAAGGCAATCTGCTGTTCGGCACGGAAACGGGCATCCTGACCATCACTCCTTCCAGAATGATGAAATCGACCTATACCCCGCCCATCGTCTTCACACAAGTGACGTTGCAAGGGGAACCCCTGACGGAAACCGACTGGACAAATGGTCTCGTTCTGCCGGCCGATAAAAGAGACTTCTCACTGAGCTTCGCCGCCCTCGACTATGTGAATGCGCAGGAGATAGACTATACTTACCGACTGGAAGGCTATGACAAAGAATGGAACTTTGCCGGGAAAAACCGTTCGGTAAACTATGCCAATCTCCGCCCGGGAGAATACGTGTTTCAAGTAAAGTCCACCAATAGCGATGGTGTATGGTCCGAGAACACGCAGGAACTGAAGATTACGGTTACTCCCCGGTTTGCAGAAACCATCTGGGCCAACCTGCTCATTTTCGTAGCGGTCATTGCCCTTTCGGCCATCATCATATACATCCTGCTATACATCTATCGGCTCCGATATAAGGTAGATTTCGAGCAACGGCTTACCAACGCCAAGCTGAGATTCTTTACCGACATCTCACACGAGCTACGTACACCGCTCACTCTCATTTCCGGCCCGGTCACCGAATTGATGCATACCGAAGGACTGCCCAAACAAGCCAAAGAATACCTTTCGCTGGTGAACAGTAACGTCACCCGCATGACGCACCTTATCAATGAAATCCTCGACTTCCGCAAGATACAGGATAAGAAGATGAAGCTGATAGTGGAAAATACGGATATGGTATGGCTGGTGCAGAAGGTGATGCAGCACTTCGAAGTACTGAAAGAAGAAAAGCAGATAGACTTCAAGTTTGTATGCAACGCCACCTCCCTCTACGCCATGGTAGATCGTGACAAGATGGAAATGGTGTTGTTCAACTTAATCTCCAACGCTTTCAAATACACTCCTTCCGGTAAGTCCATCACCATCGGGCTTCAGGCAGATGAAAAGCAGTTCACCCTGTCTGTGTCCGACGAAGGCATCGGCATCCTGCCCGAGAAGTTGGAACACATCTTTGCCCACTTTGAAAGTCTGTCGGCTTACAACCCGCTACAACCCTCTTCGGGCATAGGACTGGCATTGGTCAAGGAGTTGGTGGAGCTTCACCACGGACACATCGACGTAGTGAGTGCCAAGGGGAAAGGAAGTACCTTTACGCTGTCTCTTCCTATGGGATGGGAACACTTCCGGCAAGACGAGGCCACCGACTGCTTGCTGAACGACGGCACACCGGTTTCCTCCTTCCCGGAAGAAGAACCGCTGCCAACATCCGAGAGCGACTCTTTACAAACCATCCTGATTGTAGAGGACAATGCGGACTTGCGGCAATTCCTACGCTCCGTCTTGATCTCGTCATACCGCATCATCGAAGCCGAAAACGGACGTGAAGGACTGGAGAAAGCCCGTACCGAATTGCCTGACTTCATACTGACCGATGTCATGATGCCCGAAATGGATGGATTGGATATGGTGAAAGCCATCAAAGCAGATAAGGACATCTGGCACATTCCCATCATCATTCTCTCTGCCAAATCATCGCTCGACGACCGCATCAGCGGACTGGAGTCCGGTATCGAAGACTACATTGTAAAGCCTTTCAGCACCACCCTGCTCAAAGCCAAGATAGCTTCCGTCATCGAACGAAGAAGAAAATTGCAAGAGTTTTATGCAGGAAGCATGACCCAAAGTCTGGGAAATATGGCTGGTAACGCTTCGGAAACATCTGCACCGGAAGATGCCACGACAGAGCATAATGAGATGGAAGCACACGACCGTATGTTCATCGAGCAGCTAACATCACTGATTGAGGCCAATATGGACAATGCCGATTTAGAGATAGAGACACTGGCCGAAGCCATGAATTTCAGCCGTTCCGTCTTCTACCGGAAAGTACGTTCCATCCTGGGTATGTCGCCCGTAGATGTTCTTCGCAAGGCCCGCATACGTCATGCCGCTACACTCATCAAAAAGAAACACTATACTTTGTCCGAAGTAGCTTACATGAGTGGATTCAATGATCCGAAATATTTCGGCAAATGTTTCAAGAAGGAAATGGGAATGAATCCTTCGGAATATGCAGAAAAGCATTAACATGGAACACAGACGAACCGCAGTATACTGACTATATGGCAAAGGCGCAGAGGAACACGGCTTATCCCGCATTTCCCTGCGCCTTCTGCGTCGTATGGAATTTTATCCGAAAAGAGTTGCGCTATTTATTTCTTTTCGTCTCTCCCGAAAAGATTGTCCTTTGCCGTAATCTGACTGGGGACACCTACACGTCCTCCAATGTGGCAGTCGCTCATCCGCACGTCAATGGCATGGTCGATGCTCAGTCCTATCTTGGCCTCTTCCACCTCGATGTTCTTCAGTTCTACATTGCGGACCGGTTTCTGAGCCGTGCCCTGCACCACTACGGCAGCCGCACTGGCCTTCCGGCATTTCAGTCCATCGACGAAGATGTTTTCCACCGTCGAGAAATGATGGTTGGTCAATCCTTCTCCGGCATATTGACTGGTGACGTAGAAAAGGTCTTCCACATCGCCAAACGTACAGTTCTTCACAAAAAGATTGCTGACAAAGCCACCTCGATCAGGATTGGTCTTTACGAAGATGCCTCGCTTGCAATAGCCGTCGAAGTCACAATTCTCCACGATGACGTTGCGCACACCGGCAGACATTTCGCTGCCTATCACCACGGCATGAAGTCCCTTGAAGTGACAGTTGCGGATAACGATGTTTTCCGAAGGGGTAGCCACTTGCCAACCGTCGTTGTCGCGACCACTCTTGATGGCTACATTGTCATCTCCATTGTCAAAGTGTATATCTTCAATGAGAATGTTCTTGGAGCATTCGGGGTCTATACCGTCATTGTTGGCCAGTTTGGCATCATAGCGAATGGCCCGGCAGATGATGTTCTCGCTCTTCAGCAGATGGATGCACCAGAAGGGGGAATTGGTTATCTTCACACCTTCCAACGTAACGTTGCTACAATTGTAAAGCTGAATCAGCTGCGGACGCAAGATATGTCCCTCGCCAAAACGGCGGTCGGCTACCGGCACTTCCTGATGGTTCATATCGCGGCTGAGCTGACGGTCGGCATTCTGGTCTTTTCGCCAAGTGGCAAAAGTGGTCATGCAGTTTCCGTCAATGGTTCCCTTGCCGATGATGGATACATTCTTCAATCCATATCCATAAATCATGGGCGAATAGTTGTAAAGGAAGGTTCCCTCCCAACTGGTATTCACCATAGGATAGTATTGGGCTTCGGGAGCAAACTTCAGCGTAGCCCCCTCCTGCACATCCAAACAAACATTGTCGGCCAAGGTGATAGGGCCTTGAATGTAGTAAGTACCTGCCGGAACCACAATGCGTGCCCCACCCTGCTTGGTAGCCTTTCGGATGGCTTTGGTGAAGGCTGTGAAGCAATCCTTCTTACCGTCGCCCTTGGCACCGAAACTCGTAATATTGAGTTGTCGCTCGGGAATCTGGGCACCGGAAATCTGTTCCAGTATGCTATCTCTCAACGCAACTCTGAGGGTTTCCGTGTCCTGAGCGACACCGGAAGCGACTGCCGTAGTCGGTTCTGTGGCCAGAGCATTTCCCCCCAACAAGGAGGAAAGTCCTAAGCAAATCGTAACGATACTTTTCTTTTTCATACGTATTCTTATTTAATAAACATTGGTTTTAAAATGAAATCTTTGTCTTCAGCTCTACGGTAAACGGACGGATATATGTTCCGGCCAATGGTTTATCGTAGTATTTGGAGCCATCGGTAATGGTATTTCCACCCGATATGCTTCCTTGGGCTCCGGCTTGGTTCAGCAGATTGACGGCACTGAGGCTGAAGCTGACTGCTTTGTTGTATTTATAGTCGAGTCCGGCAAATGTTTCCCAGCGGGCAGCAAAATATACACTATTGGGGTAGTTGGCTGCCTCCTTGCTGAAATAGCGGGCACTGGCCCATATCTTGAACTTACCCACAGAGTAGCTAGGATCTATCTCAATCAGTGTCTTGGAGATGCTTCGCAAACTGTTGCCGCTATAATCGTATTGCTTGCCGAAAACGTCAAACTCAAACTTCTTGTACTCCGGATTTTGCAAAGTTAACAGAAAATGGAGATTAAATCCCTTAAACGGACGTAAAATAACGTCAGTAGTCCAACCTAATGTCTGTACATCGTAGTTAAAGGTTTTCTTCAGCGATTCTCCCGTCTCTTCGTTGTTGAAGGTTCCGTTAACGCCGATGTTCGACATCTGCACACGAGTAACCTTGGTAATCAAGCTTATCCACGAATTATTATAATAGAATCCACCGGAGAAGTAAGGAGTATGGCTTTGCTTCAGTGCAGGGTCATCGGCACCGGAATAGGCACTCAGGTGTCCGCCCTTCTCAAAATAGCTGGCCTCAGCAATGAAACCCCATTGACGAGTCACCTTCCAAGTCAGTGCAGCCGAGAAACTTTTGTTGAAGAAGTTACGGCTGACATCTTCCGTATCGCCCGAGAACCAACGACGGTCGGGAGCAGCCGAACGCATGGCCTCAGAATACCAATCGCCACTGAAAGAATGATTCTCAATGCGTGCTCCAAACTCCAGATTCAGACGAGGAGTGATATTCCAGTTTTCCAACAAGTAAAGTGCGACACGCCCCTCATGACCGTTATAGTATTGCAACGAGCCGTTGTATTTCCACTGACCGTATTCGTCGGCATCGTTGGCATTCACCCACTGACCGGCATCGGCATTCCACGTCTGCTGAATGAGCTGGCGAGGATTGTTTGCCACTTCCTGAAGATAGGAATATGTCAGGCGGTTAAAATGATCTACTCTATAATATTCCCCGCTGAATCCGATCGTCAGCTTGTGGGTATCAAACTTCTTGGACAGCTCGATACGGCTCAGCAAGGCGTGTTTTTTCGACTGGGGCACAATGCTACCCATAGCCCGTTGCACATAGCCGGTATATACCTGCTCGTTCTCGTTTCCGGCATAGATGAACCGTGTGTCCGAGGAGTTATAACTGTCGGTGGATATGATGTCGTTAAAGTTAGGGCTGTACAGACCCGAATTGGCATAGTTATAACGCACAATATAGTCGAGGTTGAAACCATTGTCGAACTTATTTTTTCCAAACAGTTCCACGGCATGGGTCTCCGAACGGGTAGCATCCAGCAAGTCCACCTGTTCCTTTTCTCCGGTAAATGCATTCATCACAATCACCTTGCGGTCGCGTGGCGTATAGGCCACACTACCAATCTTCAGGCCGGGCAGTGCATCCACCGAACCATCGCTGCGATAGATATATGGAGTGTTCTTGTCGATGGCATTGCGAGAGCCGGAATATTTGTACAATATGCCAATTTCACCCTTTCCTCCATTATATACCTTGCGCAAGGTACCCTTGAATATGTAGGTCTTGTCGAGAAAGCGAGATACGTCCGAACGGTAATTGCTCGGATCAAGATTAATGAATCCGTTGAGAGCATAATACCATCCGTTCTTCATCGGGCCACTCAAGGTAACATTGCCCCTAAGCAAGCCAAATGAGTTGGTGGTAAACCCAATGTTTCCATTAAACGAATCGGTACCTCTGTGTGTATAGGTACTAACGGATGCGCAGACATCACCATATAGGATGGCCGTCTGTGAGAGCGTGAGACTTGAAACTTTACTGAAACTGCCATCCGAACGCCACACTTGAGCCGGTTTCTGCCCTTGCGGGTCGAAGGAAACAAGAAGCCCGTTTTCGGATACCACCGTACCGGTTGTACCCAACGGCAAACCTACATTGATACTCCGTGGACCATCATCTACCGATGCGTTCAGCAATACATTCGATGCAGCCTCTTGCTTGGGAGCTGCATACTGTACCGTGTCTTTCACAGCACTCTTTTCCTGAGCTAAAAGCATATTTGCCATTCCTAGTACAAGAAAGAGTAAATTAGTCTTTTTGTTCATCTTGACTGCTTTTTGTTTTTTGATAATGAGAAATTTTGCTTATTCACGCTAGTCTATTCGTATAGAGAAGGCAACGCAAAGGTTACTTCCCTACTTTCGCGGGGCAAAATTAGACCTCAACAGTCAAGATGTAAAGTGTTATTTATTCTTCGTGGAGTAGATTTTGACCACTGACCATTTTTTCTACTCCTCGATACTGATATTATCGGAAAAGCCTATATCAAGAAAACTATTGCTTGCGATATTCTTTGGGAGAAACTCCCGTATGCTGCTTGAAATACTTGCCGAAGAAAGACTGATTGGCAAAGTTCAGTTCGTCGGAAATCTCCTGAATGCTTTTTTCCGTGGATTTCAACAAAGCCTTAGCCTCCAGTATGACAAGCTCTTCTATCCACTCTCCGGCTGTCTTTCCGCTGATTTCCTTCACGGCAGTGGATAGATGCTTGGATGTCAGGCATAGCTTGTCGGCATAGTAAGTGACGCTGCGCTCCGACTTATAAGATTCGGAGATAGCTCGGAAAAACCGCTCGAACAATTCTTCCTTACGGCTCTTCAAGCGTTTCTGATGAGGAGTATGTCCTTTATAGATGCCATAGATCTCATAGAACAGAGACATCAGCAACCCCTTCGTTATCTCCTTACGGAAAGGACTTTCTGTCAATTTCACCTTCTTGCGCATGAAGGCATGGTACTCCTTGAGCGCCTCCACCTCTTCCGCAGTTATCGAAAGGCAAGGACGTTCTCTGACTTGAAGAAACAGCGGATATAGTTGCTGCATCGTAGGCACCACCTCATCTATAAAATTCCGGGAAACAGCAATGAACGAACCCGAGAAATCATCCGAATGTTCTACCTGCTGAACAATCTGATCCGGAAGAATCAGCAGCATCATGCCTGCCGTCATCTCATACTCCTGAAGCTGGATGTTTATCCGACCTCTCCCCTGTTGGCACACAGCCAGACACAGGGCATCCAACCGTATCGGATAGGGCGAGAAGGGCACATCCTTAATGTCATTAAAGATGGCGAAATCATTGCCGATGAAGTCAATCATCGGCAAATGCTGAATGCAGGCTATATCAATATTGAATATATCTTTATGTTCCATTGCCTTTCCCATTTTATCAGGTTATTTAGCAAACAGAATCTCATAGTCGCGTTTGGCAGCCGGAGCAACCCATTCCTCAGGAATGAACTTCCACTGTCCCAACGCATGAGGTTCAATGACCTGTGTCTTTTCAATGTAATGCATCAGGTAATAACGCAAATCCTTATCGGTAGAAGTAATGATACGTTTCTTCAGTTCATCCGAGTCAATGCCGGCACCTTTGGTCAGCAACTCTCCTCCACCATTGCCCCGGTATGAATTCAAGGCCACTTTATATCTTTTGTTCATATCGAAAGGCGTGCCGTCGGCCATGCTGATGATTGTCACCTTCTGCCCTTCAGGTTTCGTCACATCTACCGTATAGATAATGCCGGCAGCCGAATCGAAGTTGAAGCTGTAATTCTTGAAAGCCGCACGGTCTTCGGCTCCCTCACGACGCTCTTCACGCAACAGGAGCAGGTGGTCGTCCGCCGACTGCATCCGGTTGGTCCACAAAGCGTAGGACATTTCCAGGGCATCGTGCACTTCCTTACCCGAAAGGCTCATGGTATAGAGCATATTCTCATACTTGTAGAGGTTGAACATATCGTTCACAAACACATCACCGGCTTTGATTTCCGTGTCGTAAGACAGGGGGGCAGCCAACGAAATCTCCGCACCACTGATTTGCAACTGCAACGTATGAATCAAATCAATAAATGCCGAAGAGCCAAAGTAAGCCGGACGGGTAGATATGGTTTCCGTAAAGCGGCCGATTTTCTTGGATACAAAGTTATCGATAGTAGCATACTGCGATGCAAAGTGCTGCATGAATTCCTCGCTGATGCCGTAGTTCTTTACCTGCGAAAGCACTCCTTTCACTCGCTTATCCACTACCTTTCCGTCACGCAGCTTCACCGTCACGTCGATGTTCGTCACAACCACTCCATTGTTGGCAGGATTCATGACGAGTACCGAATCACCGACCACATTCTGCACTTTCCTGCATTCACGGGCATGGTCGTGCCCCATCAATACAATGTCAAATCCGGGTACACGGCGGGCAATGTCCATCGAAGCATTCTCATGATACTTGCCGGCCATCAGCTGCGCTTCTTTTCCGGCATGAAACAGGCCTATAACCAAGTCCGGCTGTTCTTTCTCACGGATGATTTTCATCCATTTGCGGGCCGTTTCCTCCATATCGTCAAAGCGCAATCCTTTCCACAGGTTCTCCGAAAGCCATACGGGGATGGCAGGCGTAATCATTCCCAGCACCACAATCTTCACACCCTCGCGCTCCAGCACCTGATAGGGCTTGAAGTGCGTCTTTCCGGTTGCCGTATCTATGATGTTGGCACCCAAGATGGGAAAATTGCACTCACCGGCCCAACGGTCGAAAACGGCACGTCCGGTTTCTACGTCATGGTTTCCCATGTTTCCGGCATCGTACCCCATGAAATTCAGCATTTCCGCCGCTACATGGGGCGACACAGTATCTATGTAGTTATAATAGTAGGCGGTAGGCTGCCCTTGCAGAATGTCTCCGTTGTCCAGCAAGATGAGGTTGTCTTTATAGATTTCACGCTTCTTCTGCACAAAGGCATGTACACGAGCCAAGCTTCCGGCTGCATCCCGACGGAGAATGAAGTCGTAAGGATAGAAATTTCCGTGAATGTCACTTGTCTGAACGATTTTCAGTTTAACTTCTCTTTCCTGTGCCGACAGGAGTCCTACGAAAGAGAGCATACACACTAATAAACTGGTTAATTTTTTCATTCTTATTATATTTATCGAACTTGTCACGCCATGATGCGCTGTTTTGCATTACAGATTCAGCGGATGAGTAAACACAAACCTTGCACCATCTGTATAATCAGGGTCAATCCAAATCTGTCCGCCCCACTTTTCAACCGTCAGCTTGCAGATAGACAATCCCAATCCGGTCCCTTGTTTGTATTCATTCAGCTTTTCAAAGCGGTCGAACACCAATTTCTGCTTATTTAGCGGAATACCACACCCCGTATCGGTGACAGAGATGACAGCCATATCCCGCTCCACCATCAGTTTCAGGACGATGGTTCCGTTTTCCGTAAACTTATCAGCATTGGAGAGCAAATTGATGATTACCTGCTGCAAACGCTGTATATCCATTTTCATTATCAACGACTGATGTTCGCTTTCAAAAGAAAATTCATTGTTCGACCTACGAGCCTGAACCACCGAAGCCAATACCTGCTGACACACCTGCACCGCGTCGAAAGGATGGAAATCGAAAATCATTCGGTTTGCCTCCAGTCGCGAAACATCTAGTATGTCGTTAATCAAGCGAAGCAGCAAGTCGGAATTCGTCTTTATGATTTCAAAATAGCTGCGTTGCTCCTCTTCCGAACATTCTCCGTCCGACAGCACGTCCGAAAAGCCCACTATGGCATTCAGCGGTGTCCTAATCTCGTGGCTCATGTTGGCCAGGAAAGCACTCTTCAGTCTGCTGGCCTCTTCAGCCTTGTCTTTCGCTTCCCGCAAGGCTGCCTCCGACACTTCCAGATTGTCTTTCAGCAATTTGGTGTGATAATAGAACGAGAGTGAAATCACCAAGCAAACCAGCAGTATCAGAAACAGCGTGACAATTCCCCATATCTGAAGCCGATATTGGTCATAGAACGAAGGAGTTACGTTGATATACTCAATCGGTGCCTTTACCTCCGCAACATCCAGCTCCTTTTCGTCCACCAGCTTTTTATCCAAAAGGTATCTCGTAGGAACGACATTGATATTGCTTCTATCACTCACTTTATTTTTCAACAACCGATAAGCCTGTTTTGCCAAATCCTTTCCCATAGGCCGATAAGTAGGCACCACTCCACCGATAGCCCAATAGCCTATTCCAACTGATGACAACGAAAATACCGGCAAATTGGGCACCGCCTCCATCATGGCATAGGTAGCATTACGCATAAAATACACCTCGTTCATATCCACACGCCATGTTCCCACCAGCACCACCGTATTCGGTGGCAAGGCATGAAGCTTTTCAATGATGGTATAGACCGTATTCACACGACCATCCAGCAATATCAAGTCCATGTCGGGGAATTTCTTCATCTCCTCAATGACGTAAGCCTGCATCGTAACGCCACCATAGCTATTGTCGGATATAAAAGCAATGTGTTCCGTCTGCGGATACAGAGATTTTATCAACTCGACGTTAGAAACTACATCATATTCGTAAACAAATCCGGCCTTCACAGGCAAGTGTGGGTATCTATCAAAAAAGTCAACAGACTCCGGCATCCAAGTCTTCAAATCGACGGAATCGCCGGGCAAATCAATCACATTCCTGCTGCACAAAGCTGTCAGCACCGGTACGTCACATTGCAGGGAATCTTCCAACGACAAGTAAGACACCCACGCCTCCTGTCCTATCAATACAATGACGGACGGTTCATCATCCCCATGATACTTACTGATGATCTGGGTCATCCGTTGTTTCCACAGAGGGGCTTCGGAAAAGCTCTTGCAGTTCATGTTTTCCAAGGCAAGAGTATTGTTTCCACCCAACCGCTCAAACTCATCCATAAAGTCCGAAATATTATCCGAAGTTTGCCGGGAATCGGGATTGTAGGAACTGATAACCAACACAGGGTGTTCGCCCGACATTGGAAACATCGGTAAAATAGAAAAACAACATGCCCACAGGCACAGCAATGCGAATTTATATAAATTATTTTTTAATCTCCTCATCTCTTTTATATTGAGAATTGGTACAAAGATAATGGAAACTAAAAGCAGAACAAAATAAGCGAACTAATTTTTATTCAAAATTGTTTTTCGTAAATTTGGCGCCATTATCATTCTAAAATACATAGCATAAGAAATGACAGTTAGTTTTGACCACATGATAGCCGACATTCTCGGCATATCAGAGAAACAAGTCAGACAGACGCTTGACTTGCTGAAAGACGGGGCTACCATCCCTTTCATCAGCCGTTACCGCAAGGAAATGACAGGCGGACTGGACGAAGTGAAAATAGAAGCCATAAAGACTCAAAACGAGAAACTGAACGATACGGCCAAACGGAAAGAAACCATCGTCAGCACCATCACCGAACAAGGCAAAATGACTCCCGAATTGCAAAAGCGCATAGAGGAGACATGGGACAACACCGTGCTAGAGGACATCTATCTACCCTACAAACCCAAACGCAAGACGCGGGCCGAAGCTGCCCGACAAAAAGGACTGGAACCTCTGGCCACCCTGCTGATGCTGCAACGTGAACCGCATCCGGAAGCCCGTGCCGCTGCCTATGTGAAGGGAGACGTGAAGGACGAAGAAGATGCCCTGAAGGGTGCACGCGACATCATTGCCGAGCAGGTAAGCGAAAACGAACGAGCACGCAACAGCGTGCGGAATGCCTTTGCCCGCCAAGCTGTACTGACCGCCAAGGTTGTAAAAGGAAAGGAAGAAGAAGCAGCCAAATACCGCGACTACTTCGACTGTTCAGAGTCCTTGAAGCGATGCAGCTCGCACCGTCTGCTGGCCATCCGACGTGGCGAAGCAGAGGGGCTGCTGAAGGTCAGCCTCAGCCCCGATGACGACGAATGCACCGAACGGCTGGAACGCCAATTCGTACGGAGCAACAATGCCTGCGGGCAACAGGTGTCCCTGGCTGTGCAAGATGCTTACAAACGCCTGCTGAAGCCTTCCATCGAAACCGAATTTGCCACCCTGAGTAAGGATCGTGCCGACGAAGAAGCCATCCGCGTATTTGCCGAAAACTTACGACAGCTCCTGATGGCCTCTCCGCTGGGGCAGAAACGGGTAATGGGCATCGACCCCGGTTTCCGCACCGGATGCAAAGTGGTATGCCTAGATGCACAGGGCAACCTGCTGCACAACGAGAACATCTATCCGCACCCACCGGTCAACAAGCCCAAGGAGGCTATAAGCAAGATTCAGAAAATGCTGGAAGCCTACAAAATAGAAGCCATCGCCATAGGCAACGGCACCGCCAGCCGCGAGACGGAGGACTTCCTGAAACAGCATACGTTCTACCAAGAAGTGCAGATTTTCATTGTGAGCGAACAAGGTGCCTCCATCTACTCAGCCTCCAAGATAGCCCGTGACGAGTTTCCCGAATACGATGTCACCGTGCGCGGTGCCGTCTCCATTGCCCGTCGCCTCATGGACCCGTTGGCCGAATTGGTAAAGATAGACCCCAAATCCATCGGTGTGGGACAATATCAGCACGATGTTGACCAGAGCAAACTAAAAAAGTCGCTGGACCAGACCGTAGAGAACTGTGTCAACCTCGTTGGCGTCAACCTGAATACTGCCAGCAGCCACCTGCTGACCTACATCTCCGGACTAGGGCCGCAATTGGCACAGAACATCGTAAACTACCGATCCGAAAACGGTGCTTTCACTTCACGCAAGGATTTACTGAAAGTACCGCGCATGGGCAACAAGGCATTTGAGCAATGTGCCGGCTTCCTCCGCATACCCAACGCCACCAATCCGCTGGACAACACCGCCGTGCATCCCGAAAGCTACCACATCGTAGAACAAATGGCCAATGACCTCGGATGTAGCGTACAGCAACTGATAGCCGACAGGGAGCTTCGCCGACAGATTCGCCCGGAGAAGTATCTCGCTCCCGGCATAGGAATGCCCACCCTCAACGACATCATGCAAGAGTTGGAGAAGCCGGGACGCGACCCACGTGGTCCCATCAAGTTCTTCGAATTCGACAAGAATGTGCGCACCATCAACGACCTACGCATCGGCATGGAGCTGCCCGGCATTGTGGGCAACATCACTAACTTCGGTGCTTTCGTGGACATAGGCATCAAAGAAAACGGACTGATACATCTTTCCCAATTGGCCGAAAGATTCGTATCAGACCCCAATGAAGTCGTATCCATCCACCAGCATGTACGAGTAAAAGTGCTCAGCGTAGATACTGAAAGAAAACGGATACAACTCAGCATGATTGGAGTGGCACAAGATTGAGGCAGTATGTTTTCAACAAGGCATCTTTGCTTCTTTCCTCCTGATGATAAGTAGGATGCCTATCACCATCAACACCGTACAAAGGAGGGAGCCTTCGAAGCCGAAGCTTCCTCCGTTTATCTGATTATCCTCGGGCAAATGAAGTGACAGCAGGCTGTCGGTAAACCGGACTCCGCTGACTTCAAAGCCCAGTACAGACCCTTGCAGCCAATTCCAAAACCAATGCAGGGCTATGGGAAAACAGAGATTGCGGGTATAGATATACGAAGCCCCCAACAACATTCCGGCCAACAATATATTAAGGAAAGGCACGAAAGCAAAGTTGGGATTAAACAGGTGCATCAACGAAAACAGCAGGGCTGAAAAGAACAAAGCCCAAAACTTATTCACCCCGCCATCCAGCATACGTCCCAAGATGAATCCGCGCGACACCATCTCTTCGAATATGGCCACCAGCAGAAAAAGCACGAGGCTCTGCAACTGCATGGACAGACTGAAGCTAGCATCCGTCACTTCTACCGCCCCCGTACCTACGCATACACCGAAGCCGATGCCATATAGCACGATGGCAAACAGAAGGCCTGCCAAGAAATCCTTCCCATATCCCTTCAAAGCAAATCCTAACCCCGTAAGCGGCTGTTTACGGATAAACAGCACCAACCATACGGACAAGAAACCACTCACCAGCATCAACGTCTCATTCAGAATGCTGATAGGTATGGAAGTCGAACCATCGGGCGACTGGGCATACAGAAACAATGACTGAAAAGGAAGAGTGATAAGTATCGACAGTACGATGAAAAACACAGTAAACAACGCAATATCTACCGCTACCATCCCCCATCGCTTCAGCCTAGAAGGTTTCTGCTCTTCTGACGCTATTTCTTGAATATCTTCTACAGAAATTTCATTATTCTCCATCGTCATAACAATTTCAATTTAGCGCAACACCGTCTTAAAGTTCCATTCCTTACAAAAGTCGATAAAGCAAAGGCTCACAAATCCCAAAAACGTGCCTAAGTTTATCTTTTTCACACTATAATTTTTCTATTTCTTCTAGAGTAAGCCCGGTTGCCTCTGCTATGACTTCCGAAGAGACACCCAACCGTTTGAAGTTACGGGCATTTTCGTATTTCGCTTCTGTACGACCTTCCGCACGACCTGCTTCA
>JAUNJD010000332.1 GCA_030523205.1 Bacteroides sp. | reverse complement strand
GGAGTGGAAAAAGGGAATGAAGAAGCCCAGAAACTCGTTGCTAAAGCTCAGGAAGATGCCAGAAAAATTGTAGAAGATGCTCGTAAAGAGGCTGAATCTATTGTAATCGCTGCTCAGAAATCTGCCGAAGAATTGGCGGAAAATACGAAATCAGAATTGAAATTGTTTGCTGGTCAAGCTGTAAATGCTTTGAAATCTGAAATAGCCACATTGGTGACTGACCAAATTGTGACCACAGATGTCAAGGCTTTTGCAGCCGATAAGACCTATTTGAATGCCTTTATTGTGGCATTGGCATCTAAATGGAGTGTGGATGAACCTATTGTCATTTCTACTGCTGATGCAGAAGGACTGAAGAAGTATTTTACTGCAAAGGCAAAAGGCCTGTTGGATAAGGGCGTCAAGATTGAACAAGTAAATGGAATAAAAACATTGTTCACAGTTTCTCCGGCCGATGGTTCTTACAAAGTGAACTTCGGTGAAGAAGAATTTATGAATTATTTCAAGGAATTCCTGCGTCCGCAATTAGTGGAAATGTTGTTTTAAAACTCACAGGATATGAGTAAATACTATTGCTTGGTAGCCGGTTTGCCGAGACTCACGCTGGAGGACAGTAAACTGAGCTATACAGTAGCCGACTTTAAGGAGGAAATTTATCCGTCTTTGTCCGATGCCGACAAAAGGCTGGTAGATTTATTCTATCTGCAATTTGATAACGCTAATATCCTTAAGCTATTGAAGGATAAGGAGGCTGCTATCGACTTGCGTGGGAATTTCTCTGCCGAAGAATTGGCTGATTGCATTTCTCAACTGAAAGAGGGCGACAAGCTGTCAGAGCGTAGTTTCCCTTCTTACCTTTCGACGTTCATCTCCGAATATTTCCATGCGCCTGCTGAAGAAGGCGTCATGCACGAAAATCGTTTGGCTGCCCTTTATTATGCATACGCCATGAAGTGCAAAAATTCGTTTGTGTCTTCGTGGTTTGCCTTTAATCTGACAGTCAATAATGTCTTGGTTGCATTGACGGCTCGGAAGTATAAGATGGATATTGCTCCGATGATTGTGGGTGATACGGCTGTTTGCGAGGCTCTGCGTACTTCCAATGCCCGCGATTTCGGCTTGTCCGGTGAAGTGGATTTCTTGGATCAACTGGTGAAAATCAGTGAAACGGAAGAATTGGTAGAACGTGAGAAGAAGCTGGACCAGCTTCGTTGGAACTGGATGGAAGATGCAACCTTCTTCAATTACTTTACGGTGGAGCGTTTGTTCGTCTTCCTGTTGCAGTTGGAGATGATTGAGCGTTGGATTTCCTTGGATAAGGAGAAGGGTAATCAACTGTTCCGTAGCATTATTGCTACGCTGAAGGACGAAGTGCAGATACCCGCAGAATTCAGATAAAATAAATTAATGAATATATGGCAACAAAAGGAACTGTTAGTGGCGTAATAGCCAACATGGTAACCCTCGTCGTTGATGGCCCTGTGGCACAGAGCGAGATTTGCTACATCTCGACCGGTGGCGACAGACTGATGGCGGAGGTGATTAAGGTAGTCGGCGCTCAGGTTTATGTGCAGGTGTTCGAGAGCACCCGCGGTCTGAAGGTGGGGGCTGAAGCTGAATTTGCCGGACACATGCTCGAAGTGACATTGGGTCCCGGAATGCTTTCAAAAAACTACGATGGTCTGCAGAACGACCTCGACAAGATGGAAGGTGTATTCCTGAAACGCGGACAATACACCTATCCGCTGGATAAGGCTAGTAAGTGGCATTTCGTGCCGTTGGTTCAGGTGGGCGACAAGGTGACGGCCTCCGCTTGGTTGGGACAGGTGGACGAGAACTCTCAGCCGCTGAAAATCATGGCGCCTTTCACGCAGAAAGGAGTTTGTACGGTGAAGTCGATTGCCGCCGAAGGTGATTATGGAATTGAAGATACGATAGCCGTGCTGGTAGATGAAGAGGGCAACGACGTACCTGTCAATATGATACAGAAGTGGCCCGTGAAGCGTGCCATGACAAACTATAAGGAAAAGCCGCGTCCCTTTAAATTGCTGGAGACGGGTGTACGTGCTATTGATACGGTGAATCCCATCGTGGAAGGTGGTACAGGATTTATCCCCGGCCCGTTTGGTACGGGTAAGACGGTGCTACAACATGCTATTTCCAAACAGGCTGAAGCTGACATTGTAATCATTGCTGCCTGCGGTGAGCGTGCCAACGAGGTAGTGGAAATCTTCACGGAATTCCCTGAATTGGTGGACCCGCACACAGGACGCAAGCTGATGGAGCGTACCATCATCATCGCCAATACATCCAATATGCCGGTGGCTGCCCGTGAAGCATCCGTCTATACGGCTATGACGATTGCTGAGTATTATCGAAGCATGGGATTGAAAGTCCTGTTGATGGCCGATTCCACTTCTCGTTGGGCACAAGCATTGCGCGAGATGTCCAACCGTATGGAGGAGTTGCCCGGTCCGGATGCATTCCCGATGGACTTGTCTTCCATTATCTCCAACTTTTACGGACGTGCCGGATACGTGGTGCTGAACAATGGCGAGACGGGTTCTATTACTTTTATCGGTACGGTATCTCCTGCCGGTGGTAACTTGAAGGAGCCGGTGACTGAGAATACGAAGAAGGTAGCCCGTTGCTTCTATGCCCTTGAGCAGGACCGTGCGGACAAGAAGCGTTATCCTGCCGTGAACCCGATAGATTCCTATTCCAAATACATCGAGTATCCCGAGTTCGAGGCATACATCACCAAACGCATCAACGGTGAATGGATTGGCAAGGTAAACGAAATCAAGACCCGCCTGCAACGCGGTAAGGAGATTGCGGAACAAATCAACATCTTGGGTGACGACGGTGTACCTGTAGACTATCACGTAGTATTCTGGAAATCAGAGCTGATAGACTTCGTCATCTTGCAACAAGATGCCTTTGACGAGGTTGATGCCGTGACTCCGATGGACCGTCAGGAAGAGATTCTGAACATGGTGATTGACATCTGCCACACTGAGTTTGAGTTCGACAACTTCAACGATGTCATGGATTACTTCAAGAAGATGATTAATATCTGCAAGCAGATGAACTACTCCAAGTACAAGTCTGAAGCTTACGAAGGATTCCGTCAGCAGTTGCAGGAGTTGGTCGAAGAGCGGAAGATAAAACAATAGTAGATTGTCAAATCTCAGGAAAGTAAATAGTAAATTGT
>JAUNJD010000331.1 GCA_030523205.1 Bacteroides sp. | reverse complement strand
AGAATGAAGAATGCCGCTTGTCATCCTGAGCCTGTCGAAGAATCTCTTCTATATAAATGCAAAGAGAGGGAATGTTTCGACTACACTCAGCATCACAGGAGAAATGAATTCAAAATTGATAACTATTGGCTTCTAACTCCTTTTAACTCCTATAACTTCTTCTAACTCCAGTAAATCAAAAACTTAAAACTCAAAAACTCAAAATAGTGAACATAGCTGTATTATTGTCGGGAGGTGTCGACAGTTCGGTTGTCGTGCATCTTCTTTGTGAACAAGGCATACGTCCTTCTCTGTTTTACATAAAAATAGGGAAGGACGATGCTGATTATATGGATTGCTCGGCCGAAGAGGACTTGGAGATAGCCACGGCCATTGCTCATAAATATGATTTAAAGTTGGAAGTCATCGACTTACACCGCGAATACTGGGACAATGTGGCAGCCTACGCCATTGATAAAGTGCGTCGTGGTCTGACACCCAATCCGGACGTGATGTGCAACAAGCTCATCAAGTTTGGATGTTTCGAGCAGCAGGTGGGCAAGGACTTCGACTTCACCGCCACAGGACATTATGCTACTACCGTAATCAAGGACGGAAAGACGTGGTTGGGCACAGCCGTTGACCCAGTGAAGGACCAGACCGATTTCCTGGCTCAGATAGACTATCTGCAAGTATCCAAACTGATGTTTCCCCTTGGCAAGCTGATGAAGCACGAGGTGCGCGAGATTGCCCTCAATGCCGGATTGCCTAGTGCCCGCCGTCGCGACAGTCAAGGCATCTGTTTCTTGGGAAAGATAAACTATAACGATTTTGTCCGTCGTTTCTTGGGTGAGAAGGAAGGCTCGATTATCGAGCTGGAGACCGGAAAGAAGCTAGGCAAGCATCATGGCTATTGGTTCCACACCATCGGTCAGCGCAAGGGCTTGGGACTGAGTGGTGGTCCGTGGTTTGTGGTGCGCAAGGACATCGATTCGAACACCGTGTTCGTGTCTCGCGGATACGATACCGAGAAGCAGTATGGAAACGAATTCTCAATGCACGATTTCCATTTCATCACGGAGAATCCGTGGCCGGATGCTAAGAATGGGGTAGATATTACCTTCAAGATTCGGCATACACCGGAATTCAGCAAGGGACGTTTGGTAAAGGAGGGAGACCATTACCATATCATTTCCGCCGAAAAGCTGCAAGGCATAGCTCCCGGACAGTTTGGTGTGGTATATGATGCAGAGTCGCAGCTGTGCATAGGGAGTGGGGAAATCTATATTTGATGAAGAATTAAGAATGAAGAATGCCATGCGGAAGGTGGGACTTCCCGTATGGCATTTCTTCATTAAATATAGTATTCCACCAAATCCACAATCCCCGCTTTCATGGCATACTTCGTGGCTTCGTGTACGTTGTTCACGCCCAGCTTGCGGAAGATGTTCTTGCGGTGGCTGTTGACGGTGTGGAAGCTCAGATTTTTTTCGGCGGCTATTTCTTTGGTGGTCTTTCCGAGGGCAATCTCTTTGAGGATGTTCCTTTCGGAGGTAGTCAGCACTTCATCCTTGATGGTGGGCTGGATGGATGTATTGTTGTTGCTCCTTCCCATCAGCAGCAGGTTGCTGACGTGGTTGCAGATGAAGCGCTCTTTGCGCACGGCACATTGCAGGGCGGTCAGTATCTCTTCCTTCGAGTTGTCCTTCATCACGACTCCAAAGGCTGTACTGTTGTACAACACTTGTCGTAGGAACTCGATGCTCAGCTCGTCGGAGAACAGCAACCAATCGGCTTCAACGAAGCGTTCGTGCAGTACGTTCAGTTCATCTACGCTGGTGATGTCGAACATGGTGTAGTCCAGCACTACCACGGCTTGCGGATGCAGCTTCAGTTGCTGTATCAGTTCGGCTTTATTGCCGGCTTCCAGCAACAGGTTCGTTTCTTTTTGGTTGCTCAGCAGGAACATCATACCAGCCTTGGTAATGTCCTGATTGTCTGCGATGATAAATTCTCTCATGTTGTACAATTCTTCTAATAAAACGGTGCAAAGTTACGGTTTTTAATAACAGCATGAAAGTTTTCTTTTATTTTTCACTGTGCCGTCACAAACTCTGTGAATCTTTTCAGTCCTTCCACTAGTGCCGTTCGTGGACAGGCAATGTTCCATCGCATGAAGCCTTCTCCTTCGGGGCCGTACATGGTGCCGGCGTTGAGCCATAGTTTCGCTTTTTCCGTCAGCTGCTCTTCCAGTTCTTCGGATGGGATACCTAGTGTGCGGCAATCCATCCAAACTAAGTAAGTGCCTTGCAGGTCGGTCAGGGGAAAGTGGGGGAGGTACTCGGTGCAAAAGTGCTTCATGTATAGATAGTTCTGATACAGGTAGTCGATGAGTTGCGATAGCCATTCCTCGCCCTCGTTGTAGGCGGCTATGGTGGCTGTGATGCCAAAAGGATTGACATCGCACACCTCGTTGATGTTGATGGCACGGTCTATCTTTCGTAGTACGTCGGCATCGGAGGAAACGATGTTGGCAATCTGCAAGCCGGCCATGTTGAAAGCCTTGCTGGGCGAAAGACAGGTGATGGAATTGTTTAGGAACCGTTCCGACAGAGAAGCAAAGGGGGTGTAGGTATGGCCGGGATAGACCAGTTCACAATGAATCTCATCGGACACTACGGTGACCCCGTGGCGCAGGCAGATGTCGCCTATCCGTTCCAGCTCTTCGCGTGTCCATACCCGTCCGGCGGGGTTATGCGGATTGCATAGCAGCATGAGCCGCGTCTTGGGGTTGACAGCCTTCTGCTCTAGGTCCTCGTAGTCGATGACGTAGGTGTTGCCGATGCGTACAAGCGGGTTGGAGACGATGGTACATCCATTGTTGCGGATGGACGAAAAGAAACAGTTATAGACGGGTGTCTGCACCAGCACTCCGTCGCCCGGCGTGGTCAGTGCCTTGATGATGGCAGAGAGGGCAGGAACTACCCCCGAAGTATAGATCATCCAGTCGCGTTCTATCTTCCAGCCATGTCGATGGCTGAACCAATGGATGACACTTTCATAATAAGCGTCTGGTACGCGGGTATAGCCGAATATACCATGGGCTACCCGCTGTTGCAGGGCTTCTATGATGGCGGGTGCAGTCCGAAAGTCCATGTCTGCTACCCACATCGGCAAGATGTCATCGCTCGTTGCACTATCCCATTTGTAGGAGTTGGTTCCCCGGCGGGGGATGATTTCGTCGAAGTTCATATTAATCAATTCTAAATTCTAAATTTTAAATTGTGA
>JAUNJD010000330.1 GCA_030523205.1 Bacteroides sp. | reverse complement strand
AAAATACTATTTCTTTTCTTTGCTGATTTTCTATTTTCAATAACTGTCATCTGTCATCTGTCACGCTTGTGTCCTTTTGTTTGTTTATTAATTGTATTAATATTTCAATTCTGTTGCGATGCTTTCAAGTAAAGAAAATTCATTCTTTGTGCAAGGCTCCAACGGCGAGTAAGTGCGCAGATTGTCTTGCAGGTGCTCCATGCAGGTCATGCCGCTCAGCACGGTGCGCACGTTGGGCAGAGAGCCTGCGAAGCGGAAGGCCCACGAGGCGATGCTGTCCTGCGGGCGGGCTTGGCGCAGCTTCTCCTCCAAGGCCGTGGGCAGCGTGGCCAGTTTGCCGCCCAGCAGTGGCTCCATTACGATGACGGGTATGCTGTGCAGCGTCAGCTCGTCGTACACCTGCTTGGCGGTGAGGTCAACGTTCTTTGCGTGGCGGTAGTCAAAATAATTCAGTTTCAGCTGGGCGAAGTCCCAATGAATGTCGTCGTGCAAGGAGAGCAAGAACTCCAGTACCTCCTTCGTTTCGCCGTGGTAGGAGAAGCCGAGGTTGCGGATGCGTCCGGCACGCCGTTCGTCGAGCAGGAAGTCTATCAGGTGGTTGTCGAACACCCGCTCTTTCAGGAACGAAAGACCACGGTTCTCAAAGCCTACGTTGTGTATCAGGTAGTTGTCGAAGTAGTCCGTCCGTAGCCGCTCGAACGATTGGTGGTACATATCCAGCGAGGCTTGGTAGAGCTCTTTCCCCTTCAGCCCGCTCTTGGCCAAGTGATGGTTGGACATCTTGGTGGCCAGGTGATAGCTCTCGCGCGGATGCCGGCTGAGGGCGATGCCTGCCGCCGTCTCCGACTGCCGTTGCAGATAGACGGGCGATGTGTCAAAATAGTTAACTCCGTGCTCGATGGCGTAATCCACCAGTCGGTTCACCGTCTGCTGGTCCACCACCTTCCTGCCGCTGCCGTCGGTGGCATCCACCATCGGCCAGCGCATACAGCCGAATCCCAGCAGCGAAGTCTTGTCGCCCGTCAGGGGATGGTAGCGATAAGTCATGCTTCCGTTGCCGTTTCCGCTCGTCGCCTGTTCGGTGTGTCCGTCTCCGGCTATGCTGTCCACTCGGTTGGCCAGTGCGGGGATGCCCGTCAGCGACAGGCCTGCCAATCCCAATGATTTCAAGAAATCGCGTCTGTTGATGTTTTTGCTCATAATGTCTGTTGTGATAGGTGAAACTTCTGGATGCAAAGATAGCGACCTGCGCTCAAAGTTGGCTGACCAAAATCAGTGGGATTCGTATCAATTTTATCTTTCCGGCTCTTACCTAAAGCTATCCCTTAGCTTCTTGGGCGACATGCCTAGATGCCTCTTCACGTACTTGCCGAAAAAGCTGAGGTTGGAGAACTCCAGCTCGTCGGCTATTTCCTTGATGCTCTTGTCCGAGTATTTCATCAATTGCTCCACGTCCTTCAGCACATATTGGTCGATGATGTTCGATATGTTCTGCCCGCTCACCTTCTTGCAGACCGAGGAGAGGTATTTGGGGCTGACGTAGAGGCGGTCGGCATAGTAGGCCACGGTTCGGTTCTTGGGGTAGGTGGACTCCAGCAACGCCACAAGCCGCTTGAAGAGGATTTCGCCCGAGTTGAAGGGGCGAGTGGAGCTGACGTAGAGGCGGTCGGTGAAGTTCTGCATATCGTAGATGAAGGCTTGCATCAAGGCGTCAATCACACTGTTTTGCGTGGTGGTGGAGTGCGTGGCCTTGGCGCGGAGCAGATTGTAGTATTCGTTGAACGTGTCAACTTCTTTTGCCTTGAGACGGCATATCGGCTTCTTGTCGAAGAGAATCCGCACGTCCCACGTATTGTTGGCTATGGGCAATATGCGTTGTATGTAGGCGGGCGACATCCCGATACAGTTGCATCTGAAGTCGTTGTTGGGGCGGTAGTCGCAGATGACGCTGTTGGGCAGGCTGATGAATATGTCGTTTGTGCTGATGATGTATGGGGTACCGTTGATGTTGAGCGAGGCTCTCCCTTGTAGGCACAGCATGATGAGGTAGGCCTCTATCTGTACCGTTTCTTGCGGATTTGTCGATTTCAGTCGGCTGAAAAGCGCCAGCTTGCCGTTGTTGTAAAAATTAACTTCTTGTATTTTGGGATTGTTTAAGTCGATTTTTATTAAATCCTTCATATTTTGCTTTTTTATGTTCGCCTGCAAAATAATCTGATATTTTTCATTTAGCTGTTATCCGCTGAATAGGAAAAGTGTTCTTTATTACCCATTTGAAATATGTATTACGCGATTGCGATTTCGTATGTCGGACGCTTTTCGTATATTTGCAAAAACTAAAAACGATTCATCGACATGGAGAACATCACGAAGATAGATACCGTTCAGCACTATTGCGACCTCTTCGGCATCGAGGCCCTGCACCCACTCATCAGCGTGGTCGATTGCGACGCCATGCCTCCCATCCGCCACTCGCGCCGACTGTATAACATCTATGCCGTGCTGCTGAAGGATACCGAATGCGGCAGCATGAGCTACGGCCGCAGCCTGTACGACTACGAGAAGGGGACGGTGCTCTTTGCCGCTCCCGGGCAGGTGATGGGCGCTCCTGACGACGGCCGGCTGCATCAGCCCGCCGGATGGGCGGTGGTGTTCCATCCCGAACTGCTTCGCGGCACGCCCTTGGCACGGCTGATGAAGGACTACACCTTCTTCTCCTACAACGCCAACGAGGCTCTGCACCTGTCCGACGATGAGCGGAAAATCTTCGAGGAATGCGTGCAGAAGATTCAGGCCGAGCTGCAATACCCGATAGACAAACACTCGAAATCGTTGATAATAGACAATCTGAAGCTCTTCCTCGACCACACCATCCGCTTCTACGACCGCCAGTTCATCACGCGCGAAACGCTGAACAGCGACCTGCTGGCACGCTTCGAAGCCTTGCTGGACGACTATTTCCACCTGGGCAAACCACGGGAAGAAGGCCTGCCCGGCGTGCAATACTTTGCCGACAAGCTTTGCCTCTCGCCCAACTACTTCAGCGACCTGGTGCGGAAAGAGACCGGCGAATCGGCCTTGAAGCACATCCAGCAGAAGATGCTGAACGTGGCCAAGGAGCACGTGTTCAACACCACCAAGTCTTTCTCCGAAATATCCGACGAACTCGGCTTCCCCTATCCGCAACACTTCAGCCGCTGGTTCAAGAAGATGACGGGCAGCACGCCGAAGGAGTACAGGGGGTAGAATCTTCTTTGAATGGATAATGGATAATTGATAATGG
>JAUNJD010000329.1 GCA_030523205.1 Bacteroides sp. | reverse complement strand
TGAAGAAAGATGCGGAAACGGGCAGCACCATTCCGTATGCAGGCGCAGGCACAAACCTTAGCGGGCTGCGTGACCGATGCCGAAAGCCACGCACCATTGGAAGCCGTCACCATCAGCGTAATGCGTGGCGGGGCACTGGTGGACTATGCGCTGACGGATGCGCAAGGCCGATTCTCCTTGGCTTGGAAATACCAAGACACGGTGCAGGTATCGGCCTCCTATCTGGGCTATCGCAAGGAAGTGCGCCGCATCTCCCGCGCCGAACGGCTGAACTTCGTGCTTCGCCCCGAAGCCATCGTGCTGAAGGAAGTGCAGATTAAGGGCGGACGCATCGGTATGCGCAAGGACACAGTGCGCTACGACCTTGCACGCTTTGCCTCGTCGAAGGATGTATATATCAAGGACGTGCTGAAACGCCTGCCCGGTGTGGACGTGGAAGAAGACGGGAAAGTGACGTACAAGGGCAAAGCCATCGACCACTTCTTAGTGGAGGGTATGGACGTGACAGGCGGACGCTACAACCAAGTGAACAACAACCTCAGTGCCAAAGCCGTGAAGACCGCCGAAATCATGGAGAACTACCAATCGGTGAAAGCATTGAAAGACCGCATCCGCTCGGACGAAGTGGCACTGAACCTAAAGCTGGACCCGAAAGCCCGCGACCAATGGTTCTTGAACGGCAGTCTGGGCTTGGGGCACGGCGACGAGACCTTGTGGAGCGGCAGCCTCAACGCCCTGCAACTAGGTCGAGGTCGACAAAGTCTATACAACTACAAGACCAACAACAACGGCATCGACCTCAGCACCGAACAAACCTTGTTCACGGGTACTTCGACCACCGCCGACCTCACTCCTTTCCTTGCACAGCCCGGCATCAGTGCCCCGCTGGACAAGCAACGCCTCCTCTTCAACCGCACCCACACCCTGAACGGCAACCGAATGTACCGCTGGAACGATGAACGCAGCCTGCGCCTGCAAGCCGGATATACCCACGACTTTACGAGGCAGGAGCGAGGCAACACCGCGCTCTACTTCTTCCAATCCGGCGACACCGTGCGGACAGACGAACAGTATCACTACCGCCTGCGCATCCATGCCGCCTTTGCCGAAGCAACTTACGAAGACAACAACCCCAAGCACTACCTAACCAACCGCTTCAAGGTGGAAGGCGAAACCGAGCGAAGCACCTCGCAAGAAATAGGGCAACAGATAGAGACTAACCGACTGAAAGCCAGCAACACCTTCCGCCTACTGCGCAACACGGAGCAAAGCACGTGGGAAGTGAACTCCACCGTGCAATACACCTACCTGCCCGCCTCGCTACAAGTAGATGACGCAAAGGAAACGTATCGCCAACAAAGCCTATACACCGACAACAGCATCGCCTACCTGCGCAAATGCAACGGACTGACCCGACAACTCACCGCCGGACTGCAAGGCGAATGGAACAGCCTACGGAATACAGATGAAGGCAACAACAATACGCTTCAAGCCACCTACCGTCAGGCCGATATTTCCAACGCCTCCATCTATTTCTCGCCCCGACTCCAGTTAGAGCGCGGCAAATGGTTGGTAAACCTTACTATCCCCCTACGCGGTAAACGATTCTTTGAAAGGGCAGAAAACCATCTGCTATACAGTCCCAACCTCTACATCCGCCTGACACAGGACTTCCATTGGAAGTTCAGCCTCTTTGCCGGCATCACCCGTTCCACTGGAAGCGGCACCGACCTCTACCCTGCCCCGTACCGCACCAACTACCGCACTTGGCTATGCACCAACGGACTGACACCCGTCAGCCTCAGCCAATCGTACAACCTCTATGCCGAGTACAAGAATACCGTGCAGGAGTTTTTCGTTACCTTCACCATCAGCCATCAGAACACCCGACAGCAGACGCTGAACACCATGAACGTCACGCAGGACAGCATCGTCTATACGCGCATCCGCTTGCCTCACCGCCAAGAGAGTTGGCACATGAAGGCCAACCTATCGAAAGGCATATACGACTGGAACTTGAAGACTGCACTAAACCTATCCGTCAACCGCATCCGCGGCAAGCAGCAAACCAACGGACTGCTGCAATCCTATCGCTACGAC
This sequence comes from Bacteroides sp., assembly GCA_030523205.1. GTDB lineage: Bacteria > Bacteroidota > Bacteroidia > Bacteroidales > Bacteroidaceae > Bacteroides. The sequence goes on along the minus strand of JAUNJD010000329.1, from coordinate 1,216 downwards.
TATCTGCAAGCCGAGCCTAAAATCACTTGGATGCCCTCGAAATACTTTGAAGCCGTGTATCATGCCAACATCGGCTACGGTGGCAGCAAGATAGGCGGCAGCACCCGCCTTACTCCGTTATTGGATATAGTGCAACGGCTGCGCCTCACCTTCAGCCTTGGCTCCACAGAGTTGCGCCTGTCCGGCGAGCATTATCGGAACGACCTAGGCAGCGGCACGCACGTCAACACGTTGTTGGCCGATGCCTCCCTCGTCTACAAGGCCAAGAAATGGAGAATGGAAGTGAGAGTGAACAATCTGTTCGACAAGAAGGAATACGCATATACGCTCTACTCGACCACACAAAGCGCGACATCGAGCATGAATATACGTCCAAGGGAAGTGATGGGGACGGTGAGTTATCAGTTCTAAATGAAAATCCCCAATATCAACGCATAAATAAAGAGAGCCACTATCGTGATGCCGCCCACCAGAATCGGGGCATAGACGTGCTTGAACTCTCGCTTCGGCTCGTAGTGAAGAATCTTGCGGAGCAACCAGTAGCAAAGGGAAGCCCCCGCAGCACCGACCACGCCGCCCACCAGCAAATCACCGGGATAGTGTACACCTAGGTAAGAGCGCGAGTAGCACGTAATCAACGCCCAAAGCACCATGAAGGCTGTCAGCGCACGGTTGCGGAAGATGTAGAACACGAAGAATACCAACCCGAACGTATTGGCAGCGTGGCAGGAAGGAAAGCCATACGCCCCACCCCGATAGCCATTCACTATCTGCACAAACTCAGAGAGCGGATTGCCCAGATTGGCCGGACGCAACCGAGCCACGTACGGACGGATGAGCGTGGCACACACTTGGTCGGCAAACGTAATGGTCAGCGCCACCGTAATGATGCAGCCCAAAGCCAACTTCCAGTTCATATTGCGGAGTATCACGTACAAGATGGAGGCATACATGGGTATCCATACCAGCTTTCCACTAAAGGCATACATGAAGTAATCGGCCCAGCCCGCACGCCAGCCATTGATAGCCAGCAATAAGTCGGCATCCAGTCGCGACAAATCCGATAAAACGTTTATGAAACAATACGTCATATTCTCTCTGTAATAAATGCAGTTCTTCTAACAAAAAATTAATTTGCGCCGAAGATATAGGAATGTCGGCAAAGCATCGGCCTATGGAGAGTTAAAAAACCTCAAGAACTCAAGAACTTAAAAAA
>JAUNJD010000328.1 GCA_030523205.1 Bacteroides sp. | reverse complement strand
GGCAACGATTAGGTATATATTAACTTAATTTTGCCAATAGGTTGTTAACAATGCTATATCAACAACCTCCTATTCGCTTTTGATGCTCTTCACCGGATTCTCGTTCGCTATGTGCCATGCCTTGACCACGACCACCAGCACTATCAGTACCAGCAGCAACAGACCAACAAGCGCAAACCACAAAGGAGAGAGAACAGCGCAATCGGCAAACTGCTCCATCCAGATGCCCGAGACATACCATGCCGCGGCTATGCCAATGAGCACGGCACCGACGGCCACCCGTAGGATGCCTGCCGACATCATGCGCAGGATGTCCGAAGCCTCGGCACCGTTCACCTTGCGCACGGCAATCTCCTTGCTGCGTCGTTGGGTCTCGTCGCTGACGTAGCCTATCAAGCCCATGAGCACGATGAGCACGATGCAGGCGGAAGCCATGTAGACGGTGTTGCGGAAGCGGAGCACAGACTCATTGTTGTCGCGACGCACCTGCTCGTAGCTGAGGAAAGTAAGCCCCATCTGCGGATAAGTCTGCTTGACGAACTCGTTCAGCCGCAAGAGGTTGTCGTGCGTAGGCTCTTTCAGCCGCACGTGGAAGGCGATACCGTTCGCCGGATTGAGGATGAAGGCCACGCAAGTCTGTGCGGAGAAGTAGCCCATGTTGCGCACATCGCGTATCACGCCCACCACCTTGGCCGGCTCGCTCTCTTGGAAGCTGGTGGTTAGTATTTCTCGCCCTATCACCTGCCCGCTCCAATTGAGTTGGCGCACCAATTCCTCGTTCACCACGCATTCGCCCTCGCTCTCGGGCAAACGGCCTTCCACCAACTTCAGCCCCACGACTTCGGGGAGTCCTTTGGCATAGTATTGGTAGTGGACCACCACATGTTTATCTCCTGTGCCGTACACCGGACGGGTGGAATAGTGCATCAGCATGCTCTGCACACTGCGCCCCACCGCCTGCACGTAGGGCTGACGCCGTATGTCGTCGGCCAGGTGCTCGGGCGTGGCCAGATATTCTTCCATCGAGTGGAACGTCATGCCATAGATGCCGGTGGCCGTACCTACCACCAAGCCGTGGTCGTCGAAGCCCAAGTCGCGCGTCATCAGGTCGTGGAATTGGTAGACGCTGGTGAGCAACAAGCCCGCAATGAACGCCACGCCCATGAACTGCACGAACAGCAGGCCGCGCTTCCACGAACGCTTGTCGTCGGTGTAGCGGCGGAACACTTGTGTGACCGGTATGCGTGCAAACATACGCCCCGGCAGCACGCCCGCTATGACGAAGAGCACCACCACCGTAGCCAAGGGCACCCACAGCGTTTGCCACGTGAAGAGTTCGCCCACACTGGCCAATCCTAATGTGTCTTCAATGAGGTCGCCGAAGAGATGCATCAGCACGATGTCGAGCACAATGGCCGCCAGCATCATCAGTCCCGTCTCCCATAGGAACATGCCCATGACGTGGGTAGAATCTGCACCGCAACACTTATGCACGCCCACCATCTTGGCTCTCCGCCCAATGCTGGCAATGGCCGCCAACACGTAGTTCATGCCCGAAACGAAGAAGATGCTGAAGCCTAAAACGAAGAGCAGCACCACGCGCCGCACACTGTCCGGACTGCTGAGATAGAGGTCGGCGGCGGGCATCACGCGACACTCCAGCCGATTGTCACCGTAGTAGTGATTGATGTCGGTGTAGCGGCCCACCACCTCGTTGACGCGGCGGTTCACCTCGTCCACATCGGCAGCCCGACGCAGACGGAGATAGACGAAATACATATCGTTGCTGGTCCACGTGCCTTGCCCGTAGCTCTTCTCTGCGGTGGGCAGCGAAATCATCACATCGCCGGGCACGGAGACGTTGCCGGGCAGGTCTTCGTAAACGCCCCGCACGGTGACGTCCTGCATCTTGTCCACGTTGAAGGTCTTGCCCACGGGGTCTTCGCTGCCAAACATCCGACGTGCCATGCTCCGCGAGAGGAAGGCGTTGCCGTCTTGAGCCAGATACTGCGGGTCGCCCTTCAGCACCTCGATGCCCAAGGTGCGGAAATAGAGGGTATCGGCATAGAGCACTTGCGCGTCGTCCAGCATCATGTCGCCGACGTAGAGGCGGTTCTGCGAGAAACCGGCAGACAGTATAGGCGTGGCACTCTCCACCAAGTCGGGCAGCGACTCTGCCAGGGCAGCGGCAGCCGGACGGAAAGCGGTGTAGTCCCATTCATCGACCTCGCCCTCGGGGGACACCGTGCGATAGCAGAACAGAGCCAGCCGTTCGGAGTCCTTGTAGCACGTGTCGTAATTCAGTTCGTAGACTATCTGCGAGAAGAGAAGGACACCTGCCAGCAAGCCCAGCGTCAGCGACACCAGTTTGACAAAGTTGCCTCCACGTCCACGCAAGAGGGTCTGAAGAATGTAATAGAGTTGTCTCATGTGAGTTTTTAAGTTTTTGAGTTTTTAAGTTTGCAGTTGACAAGTTAACAAGGGCACAAGGAGGTTACTGTATGCTTCCCTTGTTGACTTGTTAACTTGTTCCCTTGTCAACTAACAATTTCAGATTTGCGTCGCCGCAATACTCGCCACAACACTACCATCGAACAGATGCACCGTGCGGTGAGCAAACGAGGCATCGTGCTGCGAGTGCGTCACCATGATGATGGTGGTACCTTCCTTGTTGAGTTCGGTCAGCAGGTTCATCACTTCGGCGCCGTTCTTCGAGTCGAGGTTTCCGGTAGGCTCGTCGGCGAGTATCAGCTTGGGGTTGGTTACTACCGCGCGGGCTATGGCTACACGCTGTTGCTGACCACCGGACAGCTGTTGGGGGAAGTGCTTGGCGCGGTGGCTGATGTTCATGCGCTTCAAGATTTCCTCCACACGACGTTTGCGTTCGCTTGCCTTCACGCCGAGGTAGGTCAAGGGCAACTCCACATTCTCGTAGACGTTCAACTCGTCTATCAGGTTGAAGCTTTGGAACACGAAGCCCAGTTTGCCCTTGCGGACGCGCGTGCGCTCTTTCTCCTTCAGCCGGGCCACCTCCTGCCCGAGCAGCTTATAACTGCCCTCCGTAGGATTGTCCAGCAGCCCTAATATATTCAATAAGGTAGACTTGCCACAACCCGAAGGTCCCATAATGGCTACAAACTCGCCCTCCTTCACTTCGAGGTTCACGTGGTTCAGTGCTACTGTCTCTACTTCCGTAGTACGGAATACTTTGCTGATGTTGTTAATTTCAATCATGATATTCTATGTATTAATATTATTATCATTCGCTCTTAATGCTGTTTACCGGATTCTCGTTCGCTATCCGCCAGGACTTCCAAA
>JAUNJD010000327.1 GCA_030523205.1 Bacteroides sp. | reverse complement strand
AAAATAGTAAATAACTTCGATGAAAGACCTGACGTTCAAACAGAAAGCAGTGCAAGGCATATACGACTTGTTCTATATATGGAAACGGGAATTCCGCACCACGTTCCGCGACCAAGGTGTGCTCATCTTCTTCGTGTTGGTGCCGATAGCCTACCCGCTGATATACGCCTTCATCTACACCAACGAAGTCATCCGTGAAGTGCCGGCCGCCGTGGTGGACAACTCACGCACTGCCTTAAGCCGCGAATATCTGCGCAAAGTCAACGCCACTGCCGACGTAGATATTGTGGCCTACTGTGCCGACATGGAGGAGGCCAAACAGCACATGATGAATCGCTACGTACATGGCATCATCTACGTACCTGCTGACTTCAGCGACAACATCGCCCAAGGCCGCCAAACACAGGTCAGCCTGTTCTGCGACATGAGCGGTCTGCTGTACTACAAAGCACTGCTGACAGCCAACACCAACGTATCGCTGGCCATGAACGCCGACATCAAGGTGAAGCGTGCCGGCAACACCACCGACCGACAAGATGAAATCACCACCCACCCCATCGAATATGAGGACGTGGCACTATACAACCCTACCAACGGATTTGCCGCCTTTCTGATTCCTGCCGTACTGATGCTGATTATCCAGCAGACACTGTTGCTGGGCATCGGACTTTCTGCCGGAACAGCCCGCGAGCAGAACCGCTTCAAAGACTTGGTTCCCATCAACCGCCATTACAACGGCACCCTACGCATCGTCTTGGGCAAAGGATTGAGCTACTTCATGGTGTATGCTCTCGTAGCGGTATATATCCTTTGCATAGTGCCTTGGCTCTTCGACTTGAACCGCATCGCCATACCGGGCGAGCTGACCCTGTTCACCCTGCCCTACTTGGCTGCATGCATCTTCTTTGCCATGACAGCCTCCATCGCCATCCGCAACCGCGAGACGTGTATGCTGCTTTTTGTGTTCACGTCCGTCCCACTGCTGTTTCTCTCCGGCATCTCATGGCCGGGAGCCGCCATGCCTGTTTTTTGGAGATACTTCTCCTACATCTTCCCCTCCACGTTCGGCATCAACGGCTATGTACGCATCAACAGCATGGGTGCCACGCTGAACGAAGTAGCATTCGAGTATCGTGCCCTGTGGCTGCAAACGGGATTCTACTTCATCACGGCCTGCTTGGTCTATCGCCGGCAAATCATATTGAGCCGGAAACACATCATTGAGGCTTATCGGGAGAGGAAGGAGCTTTTAAGGAGGAATAAAGAGTAAGGAGAAGGTAATTCACCATTATTAACTGCAAGACAATTTGCCCATCCGCGAAACATCCGTATTTTTGGGACAAATTAGTCTGGTATGAAACACGCTTCCATCCTTATTGCAGCCCTGCTGATCGGCCTCTGCCAAACGCTGTGGGCCAAAGAGAAAGTTATAGAACGCCCTCCGTTCTGCGTCAGAAACAACACAGCCATCGAAGTCAGCCGAGTGGTGGTGAGCGACACGGCCACCGTCTTACACATCTATGCCAAGTATCGCCCCAAGTTCTGGATACAGATAGCCTCCGAAAGCTACTTGAAAGACAACAACGGCGAGACATACCCGCTACGTTCGGGCATCGGCATCACACCTAACAAGAGATTCTGGATGCCCGAATCGGGCGAAGCCGAATTTCAGTTGGTATTCCCTCCTCTACTGGAAAATGCCACTTCCATCGACTTTACCGAAGGCGAGGGCGTAGAAGGTGCCTTCAGCATCTGGGGCATACAACTGAAAGGGAAAAGACTGCCGGAACTCACATTGCCCGAAGGCGTAAAGCCGCAACCGACAGATAAGGATGCCGGACTGCCCCAGCCCGTCCTGCAATGCGGGCAAGCCATCGTGCAAGGGAAATTATTAGATTACCGTTCGGGAATGTCCCGAGAGCTGAGCATACACAGAGCCGACCCTGTCATTGGCCGCAAAACCATCAATGTCAAATTGGCCGAGGACGGAAGTTTCCGCACCGAAATTCCCGTATGGGGCACCAGCAGTATCGACGTGAGCTATACCGGTCTTTCCGTCACCGCCTTCATCGAACCGGGGCAGACCACCCATATCTGCTACAACCTGCGAGAACTTTGCCGCAGGCAGTCCAAATATCACAGCAACAGCCTTTCCTACGGTGAACCGGCTTATATCAGCGGCCCGTGGGCCGGCATTGCCGAAGAGTTGAATCGCGCCCAACTATCTTTTGGTCCTCTGTCCGATGACCACTTGCAAGCCACCTTGGATCATGCGAAAGACGCAACTCTCTCCACCTACAAAACATACGTCATGAACCTGCACGAACGAACGGAGCAACGTATTAATGGCCTAAACATCAGCAAGGCCACCCAAGAAGCCTTCCGCTTCATGAACGACATGCTGACGACATACGCCCTCTGCGTAGCCCCCAACGTGCTAATCAGCGCCAAACTGGAGTCTGGTGCCATTGCCGAAGACCGAGCACAAGAGGAATACCTCAAGTTGATGCAGCAAATGCCTGCCGACTACACGGATAAGGCCTCTTTGCTCAAACAACTGAGCGACCTCCGCCACATCCCCCTGCCCTATTATGTCGATGGTTTGACCGGCTTCACCACCCGTCTAGAGTACATGCCAGACTCAAGCATCGTATCGGACATCCTCTATGCCAGCACCTTGCAGGAAAACATTAACAACTTCACGCCCTTCACCGACGAACAGCTGAAGAGCCTTGACCAACTGCATCCCGTCTTCAAAAGTTGGTTACTGACCGCCAACGACCAACTCTTGCAAAGCATCGAAGCCAACAAGAAGAAAGGTGGCTTCACCATCCACCAAGCCGATGAAGTAGCAAACGAAGAACTGTTTGCTTCCATCCTCCGCAAGTTTAGTGGCAAGCCCTTATTGGTCGATTTCTGGGCCACATGGTGCGGTCCCTGCCGTATGGCCAACAGAGCCATGGCACCGATGAAGGAAGAGCTGAAGGATAAAGACATTGTCTACATCTACATCACCGGCGAAACCTCCCCACTGGGAACGTGGAACAACATGATTCCCGACATTCACGGTGAGCACTTCCGCTTGACGGATGCACAATGGCAGTATCTGGCCCAACAACTACAGATTAGCGGCGTACCTACCTACTACATTATTGACCGCAAAGGCAACATCAGCTACAAGCAGACAGGATTCCCCGGTGTACAGAAGATGAAAGAGGAACTGCTGAAGGTGACGGAATAATTTCCAAAATTTTGGCAATCACGCTCCGTGACAAGTCTGCACCTGCATTTTGCAAGATGATACATCTTATCAATGTAAGATAATACAT
>JAUNJD010000326.1 GCA_030523205.1 Bacteroides sp. | reverse complement strand
GTAAGTCCTGCCTCGTAGCCTCGTTAACTCGTCACCTCGCCAACTATTAAAACTAAAGAACTTAAAAACTCAAGAACTCAAAATGAACTTAGATAGATTTATCAACCGTCCGGTGCTGTCCACAGTAATCTCCATTCTGTTGGTCATCCTGGGTTTCATCGGCTTGGCTACCCTGCCTATTACCCAGTACCCGGACATCGCACCTCCTACCGTCTCGGTGAGCGCCACTTATACCGGTGCCAACGCACAGACGGTGTTGAACTCGGTTGTTGCGCCGCTGGAGGACCAAATCAACGGTGTGGAGAACATGATGTACATGACCTCCACCGCCAGCAACAATGGTAGTGCCCGTATCACCATCTACTTCGACCAAGGCACCGACCCCGATATGGCGGCCGTCAACGTGCAGAACCGTGTGTCCATGGCACAAGGTCTGTTGCCTTCCGAAGTAACGCAGGTGGGTGTGACCACGCAGAAGCGTCAGACCTCCATGCTGATGATTTTCTCCATCTACGACGAGACAGACAAATACAGCGTAGAGTTCATCGAGAACTACGCCAACATCAACATCATCCCCGAAATCAAGCGTGTACACGGTGTGGGCGATGCCTCGGTGCTGGGTGTGGACTACTCCATGCGTATCTGGCTGAAGCCGGACGTCATGGCACAGTACAAGCTGATGCCGAGCGACATCTCCGCCGTGCTGGCCGAACAGAACATCGAGGCTGCCCCCGGTCAGTTTGGTGAGCGAAGCAATCAGAGCTTCCAATATACCATCCGCTATAAGGGTCGTCTGCAACAGCCCGAAGAGTTTGGTAACATGGTAGTGACGGCTCTTGAAGACGGCGAAGTGCTCCGCCTGAAGGACGTGGCCGACATCGAGCTGGGTCGTCTGACCTACAGCTACAACAATACGGTAAACGGACACAAGTCTGTAGCCTGTATCATCTATCAGATGGCCGGTACCAACGCTACCGAGACTATCTCCAACTTGGAGAAGGTATTGGAAGAAGCCTCTACCAATCTGCCCGCAGGCTTGAAAATCAACGTGGCCCAGAGTGCCAACGACTTCTTGTTCGCTTCCATCCACGAGGTTGTCAAGACATTGATTGAGGCGTTCATCCTCGTGTTCATCGTAGTATATATCTTCTTGCAGGACATGCGTTCTACGCTGATTCCCGCCATCGCCATCCCTGTGGCCTTGATTGCCACGTTCTTCATGCTGAAGATTATCGGCTTCAGTATCAACTTGCTGACCCTCTCGGCCTTGGTACTCGCCATTGCGATTGTGGTCGATGATGCTATCGTCGTCGTGGAGGGCGTCCATGCCAAGCTGGACCAAGGCTACAAGTCGGCTAAGTCCGCTTCCATCGACGCCATGCGCGAGTTGAGTGGTGCCATCGTTTCCATCACGTTGGTGATGATGGCCGTGTTCATCCCCGTGAGCTTCATGGGTGGTACGGCCGGTACGTTCTACCGTCAGTTCGGTTTGACTATGGCCATCGCCATCGGTTTCTCCGCGGTGAACGCCTTGACGCTGAGTCCGGCCCTGTGTGCCATCTTCCTGAAACCACACGATGAGCACGGAGAAGAAAAGAAATCAACCTTCATCAGCCGCTTCCACACGGCCTTCAACGCCCATTACGACAATATGCTGAAAAAGTACAAGAAATACGTGCTTTTCTTCATCCAAAAACGTTGGTTGTCCGGCGGTATTGTGCTGGCTTCCATCGTGCTGCTGATTGTCCTGATGAGGGTCACTCCAACGGGTATGGTGCCCAACGAGGATACCGGTACCATCATGGGCGTTGTTACCTTGCCTCCGGGCACTTCGCAGGAACGCTCCATGGAAGTGCTGGCCCGTGTGGATAGCCTCATCGCTGCCGAGCCGGCCATCCAGTCGCGTACCGTTATCTCCGGCTTTAGCTTCATCGGTGGTGAAGGTCCTTCCTACGGTTCTATCATCATGAAGTTGAAGGACTGGGACGAACGCTCCACGATGCAGAACTCTACCGTCGTCTATGCTACGCTGTTCATGCGTGCGCAGAAGATTTTCAAGGAAGCGCAGGTATTGTTCTTCGCGCCGCCTATGATTCCGGGTTATTCGGCTTCGAGCGACATCGAGCTGAACATGCAGGACAAGACGGGTGGTACGCTGGAACACTTCTCCGCCGTGGTGAGCGACTACACCGCCGCCTTGGAAGCCCGTCCGGAAATCAACTCTGCCAAGACGACCTTCAACCCCAACTTCCCGCAGTATATGCTGGACATCGACGCTGCCGCTTGTAAGAAGGCAGGCATCAGCCCGAGCACCATCTTGAGCACCATGCAGGGATACTTCGGTGGTCTATATGCCTCCAACTTCAACAGCTTCGGTAAGATGTACCGCGTCATGATTCAGGCCGAGCCGGAAGCCACGAAGAACCTCGAATCGCTGCAAAGCATCAAGGTGCGCAACGGCGATGAGATGGCTCCTATTACGCAGTTTGTCTCCATCCGCAAGATTTATGGTCCGGACATCATCAACCGTTTCAACCTTTATACGTCTATGAAGGTCATGGTGGCACCGGCTACGGGATATACTTCCGGTCAGGCCCTGCAAGCCATTGCCGAGGTAGCGCAGCAGAACTTACCCGTAGGCTTCGGCTACGAACTGGGAGGTATGGCGCGTGAAGAGGCTGAATCGAGTGGAAGCACCACGGGATTGATTTTCATCCTCTGCTTCGTGTTCGTTTATTTGCTGCTGAGTGCGCAGTACGAAAGCTACATCCTGCCGTTGGCCGTATTGTTGTCCATACCGTTCGGTCTGATGGGTAGCTTCATCTTCGTCAATGGTATGAGTGCCATCGGCAACATCTCGATACTGAAGATGATAATGGGCTCCATGTCCAACGACATCTATATGCAGATTGCCCTTATCATGTTGATGGGTCTGTTGGCCAAGAATGCCATCCTGATTGTAGAGTTCGCCCTCGACCGTCGCCGCATGGGTATGAGCATCACGTGGGCCGCCGTTCTGGGTGCTGCCGCCCGTCTGCGTCCTATCTTGATGACGTCTTTGGCCATGATTGTCGGCTTGCTGCCGTTGATGCTGGCCACCGGTGCAGGTGCCAATGGTAACCGCACGCTGGGTACTTCGGCCATCGGCGGTATGCTTATCGGTATGATTCTCCAGATATTCATCGTGCCCGCCTTGTTCGTGGCCTTCCAGTATCTGCAAGAGAAGTTCAAGCCGATGGAATGGGCCGATGTGGACAACTCGGATGCTGAACCGGAAATTGAGCAATACACTAAATAAATATAAGAGGGAACGAGTTGACAAGGGAACAAGT
>JAUNJD010000054.1:14419-20213 GCA_030523205.1 Bacteroides sp. | reverse complement strand
AAGGGGACAATTTCTGTTTGGCTGAAAGGGTCAAAATTGCGTGGCTTTTCCACTGACGGAGATTAAAAGCACTTTGAAGCGTATTGAAAATAAAGATAGTTCACTTTTATCACAAGGAATAGCATAGTTATGGAACTGGTACAACAACTTAAAGAGGATGGCAAGGCAAAGGGGCTTTGCCGGATGTGGCAAATGAAGCTGAAAACAGGGCTTGACTATGAGCAACTGATACAGCTTTATATCCGTGGTATAGATTTCTGTATATCGGAGAATTACCCCACGCTTGACTTTATACGGGAACACTTCAAAGGTAAATGCGAGGTTTACGGGGTGTTTGTGGATGATGAGGTTACAGATAAGGTGAATTTACCCGATGTGGTGCTGAATGGTGACTGCAAAGCTATGTTGGAGTATGACGGCTATTCCGTTTCACGAGTATATGCACGGCATGATTCCCATAGTGCCGTAAATGTGTCGGACAATGCGATTGTTACCATAGACGCTTTCGATAACTCGTATCTGTATGTGGCGGTAGCCGGAACGGATGCAAAGGTGCTTGTGAATCTGTATGGCAATGCCAAAGCGGATATAGAGGGAGTGGGGATAGAAGTTAGACAAATGAATAAAAATACTTACTGATATGGATAAGAACATGATTTTACACCTGCCTTTCGATGACCCGGACGGTAGTATAGCTTACGACTTTTCACAGTACCGCAACGATGCCACCTTATCGGAGGGTGCGGATTTTTCCAAGAAATCCAAAGTGGGTAAATCCCTTGCTTTGAATGGTACGGGCGAATGCGAAACGGCTCGTTCCATACCCTTTAGCGGTGATTTTACACTTTGTTTTTGGGTACTGCCTGTTTCTCAAAAGTTAGGCTGGGTGCTGAATATACCCGGTATAGACAATTATAAAGAGCAATGGCTGGATGTAATGCCCGATGTCTGGATTTTCTTTGCTTTCGTTAAGTCCGGCAATATGCTTACCGTCTATGAGAACACGACCCGGATATTCAGTGAAATGTTGCCAAAGACACCAACGGGGCTTTCCATTAACGACCAATCACTATTTGGGACGAAAGCCTTACTGGACGAAGTGAAACTGTTTGACGTGGCGAAAGAACCCCGTGAAATATTCGAGTTGCAAAAAGATACGGATGTGGAATATTTCATAGACGGAAAGAACTTCAAGGAGTTTGGGGTATTTGTTTCCAAAAGTGCCGGATTGGTTGGACGGTTGGAGCGCAAAGAAGCCTTGCAAGTGGACTGGGACAACTATCACGGCATTGTAAGGGATAAGAAGCGACCACGCTACAAGGAACGCAATATTACGCTGGATTGCTTTATAGAGGCTTCGGGACGTGCCGCCTATGTGGAATGGGTAAACCTTTTCTTTTCCCGATTCGATGCGGAGGGAAACCACCGTTTGCGTGTGGATTATGACGGCAAGGCAAAGCCTTTGGTATATGAAGTGGAATTGCTGGATGAGGCAGACCCGGAAAAGAACTGGGGACAATATAGCAACGATTTGATGGTGGGCACATTCCGCTTAAAGCTGGTGGAAGATGAACCTGTGAAAAAGGTGCTTAGGTATATAGGTGGGACTGCAAACGGCAAAGCTACGATTACCGTCACTTCGTCCAAGCTGCTTAACATCTATTGGGGTGACGGCACGCACACTTACGATGTGTCTGGTAGCGAACAAACGATAGAACACACTTACGTTACACCCGGTGAATACGAGATAATCGTTTCGGGCGTGATTGAAGACATTGAAAAATTTGAAACCAACGCTATTGTGATATGGGAACTCTTGAAATAATCAAGCGCAACGGTGAAAAGATACGCTTGTTTTCCAAAGAGCCGTTTTGCACGCTGAAATCAGCCGCTCAAAACAGTTCCTTAATGGGGGATGATAACGTACAGCTTTCCATTGTTTCCTCTGAGTTACTTAATTTAGGCAAGGGAGATAAAATCATAGTGGAGGGTGAAGAATACACCATCCGCACTAAGGTGAACCGTGAAATGCTTTCGGACAACCATTATGTGCATGATGCCACTTTCTACGGGGTGATGTACGAGCTGATGAAAAGCCTGTATCGAAACACAGATGCAAACGGGAAATCCAGCAAAAGCACGTTTGACCTCACTTATAATATCCGGGACTTTGTAAAGGTGCTTATCTACAACGTGAGCCGTGACTATCCGGGCTTATGGGCTTTCGATGAAGCTAATTGCCCGGACACAGAACCCCGTACCATTTCCTTTGCCCGTAACAACTGCCTACAGGTTTTGCAAATGCTTTGCAGTGACCGTGAATTTGATTTGGAGTTTCTCATTACCCAAAAGGACGGGGTGCGTACCATTCACATAGGAAAGTTCGGTGCAAAGGTTGTGCCCCCGGGTGGCAACGCTTTCTTTGAGTGGGGTAAAGGCAACGGCTTGTACAAGCTCAAAGAGCAAAAGGTGGATGATAAGACCATTATCACGAGGCTTTGGGTGGAGGGTGGCACGACCAACATTCGGAGTGATTACAGGGACTATTCGGAACGCTTACAGCTTCCGTTTCCAGTGCGTTTGAACAAAAAGGAACACAAACTATGGGACGGTACAATAGTACCGCCTCAGAGCGAATATATAGGCATATCCGATGATAACAAGCGTTATTTGGAGGATGGCGATTTGAGGGATGCACTGGGCAGTGATGAGGATGCTGTGACGTATGATGATATTTTCCCGAAACGAACGGGTACGGTTACTGCTTTGGTGGCTGATGATATAAACAGCTTTATTGATGATACAATGGACTTTGACCTGAACGAGAAAGACGATAAGGGTACAAAGTATCTGATTAACGAGGTATCGGCAAAGATTACTTTCATTTCGGGTAAATTAGCTGGGCAACAATTTGAATTGGCGCAAAAGGGAGGGTACGACCATGCAACAAAAAGGTTTACGCTCATTCCATTTACGGACAACAGGGGGTTAACTATTCCTACCACTGAAAGCGAGGCTTACCGTATAACGGAGGGTGACACGTATAAGATTACGGATATTCACCTGCCTAAATCTTATGAAGATGATGCAGAGGAAGATTTATGGTATGCCGGATATAACGAGTTCAAGCCACGCACACAGGCACGGGCGCAATATCAGCTTACCTTTGAACGCTCCTATTTTTTGAACGCTTTGCCAAGCGATAGCGAAACAACCGTCTTTCATGTGGGTAACTATGTACCCGTGAAAGATGAGCGTTTCGGTATTGAAAAGAATATCCGCATCCAAAAGGTGACAAAGAACCTGCTTGTGGAGCATGACTATACACTGACCCTTTCGGACATTACAGCCATTTCCCCAATCACTCAAACGGTTGTGGATGTGGGACGGCACGAAACAATCATAGAAAACAATCGGCTTCGGGACTTGACTAAGGCACGGAGGGGATGGCGCACAACAGAGGAACTGCGTACAATGGTGTATGATACGGACGGTTATTTTGACCCCGAAAACATCAAGCCCAATTCCATTGACACCAATATGCTTACGGTGGGGTCTAAAAGCCAACAGTTTGTTTTGATTGATGTGATACTACAAGCCAACGTGAACGGAATATCTAACCGCTTTGACGCTTCTGCCGGGGTATTGGCTCACTTGACTATTGATGATGAGATAATCAAGCATTGGAACATGGCGGCTGGCTCATTCACTCTATCAAGCCCAAAGGGGTACTATGTGTTTGCCAAATGCTCCAAAAAAAGCACGGATGGCATTTGGTATGTGACACAGGAACAACTAAAGGTTGAGCCAACCGAAGACCCGAACAACTATTATTTCCAAGTGGGTATATTGGGGTCGGTGCATTCAGATGATGATTTCAGGGACTTTACCACCACCTACGGATTTACCCGTATCAACGGGAACACTATCACTACGGGTAAGATTATAACAAGCGATAAGGAGTGCTATTTGGATTTGGACGGCAACAAGTTCCGTATCGGTGATTCTTCAAGTTCTATTGATTGGAACGTAACGGCAAAACGCCAATTAACGTTGCACAACGTCCGTTTGCTTTCTGATAGTGGGGACACCTCACATATCGGGGTGTTCCGTGGCACATATAACCCGAAGTACGTGTACTATGCCGGGGATGAGGTGGCTTACACGGTGATTGGTGAAACGTGTACCTACCGATACACCAACCCCACGCCAAGCATGGGCAACTTGCCTACCAATTCCGTATATTGGTCGGTTGTGGCGAAAGGTTCTACCGGGGATAAGGGAGAAAGCGGTTTATCCGTATTCTATACCTATAATGACAGTGAAACCAAGCCTGCCACCCCTACGGGGGATGGCTCTACGGGAGGTTGGCACAGAACTTCGTCCGAAAACGTGGTTTGGATGAGTATAAAGAACGCCAAGACCGATGCGGAGGGTGCGTGGGGTATTCCTTTTCGTGTGCGTGGTGCTGATGGTACTTCAATCAATATCAAAGGTTCTAAGGAAAATGTTTCACAACTGCCTACCGTTGGAAATTCAGAGGGCGATGCTTATCTAATCGGAGGCAACCTCTATATTTGGGATGGTACGAACTGGAAAGATGTTGGAGCTATTAAGGGGGAAGATGGAAAGAGTAGCTATCTTCACAAGAAGTATTCCGATGATGGCGGCAAAACGTTCACAGCCGGGAACGGTGAAACACCCGGAAGATGGTTGGGTTTGTACGTGGATATGATACCTACCGATAGCGACAAACCAAGTGCTTACAAGTGGAGCGACACGAAAGGACAAGACGGAACGCCCGGTTTACCCGGTGAAGATGGGCGTACTCCATACTTCCATATCAAGTATTCGGACAACGGGGGAATGTCGTTCACTGCAAACAATGGCGAAGAGCCGGGTGACTATATAGGGCAATACACCGACTATGTGCAGAAAGACAGTGATAATCCGATGGATTACACTTGGGCTTTGATTAAAGGCGAATCGGGTACAGGTGGAACGGATGCCGGAGCTGGCGAATATTACGAGTATCGTTACGCTAAAAATGGTTCGACTTTAGTACCGCCCGATTTGGATGTTAATTCTTCCAACCCTACCGGGTGGAGTACGGAAATGCCGAAAGTCGGAGCGTTGGAATATATTTGGTGTACAATGGCTAAGAAGTCCGGGCTTGCAGACCGTACCAAATTTCATTTGCCCATTGAAGCTAACGACACTTCAAGTATTGCCGATATTTCGGGTAACGGTTATAATGGTGTGCTGGGCGGTGGAACGGTGGTAAAGGACGGAACGAGATATGCCCTCAATCTGAGTGGTGGAATGGAGAGCTGTATTCCTTATGATTTACCCTTTGGAGAAAGTTTCACGCTCTGTTTTTGGATGAAGTCAGACCAAAATCAAGTCAAGTGGATGTTGAACGGATATAACGGTAGGCACTATGTGGAAAAGAGTATTGTAATCACGCCTAACACGTGGTTTCACCTTGCATTCCGTTTTAATGACCGTACCGTTACGGTATTCAAAAACGGGGAGCAATTACATAGTGGCAGCGTTAATATCATGGCTGTAGGCTTTGCTATTTACGATGATGATGTATTCGGCTCTGCCGTGTATTTCGATGATGTGCGTTTGCTGATGGGGGCTTTACCCGTGAATGACATTGCTTCCGTAATGAATGGCAAAGCGGACTTGATGATACAGAAATGGAGTACCCCTATCCGTGTAAATCCTTATGATGGTGAAGATGGAAAGCCGGGTGTTAGTGTGACATTGGCAGATGTGGAATATGCAC
>JAUNJD010000054.1:0-14319 GCA_030523205.1 Bacteroides sp. | reverse complement strand
GCAATCTGTGTGACGGGAAGTAAAGGAGATAAAGGTGAAGATGGAAAGCCGGGTGTTAGTGTGACATTGGCAGATGTGGAATATGCACAAAGCACGTCAAATTCCGTTGCGCCTACTACGGGTTGGCAAACAACCGCCCCGACATGGATAGATGGGCGGTATATTTGGAGTAGGACGAAAGTTTCTTATTCCGACAATACGACTACCTACACTAAGGCGGTTTGTATCACAGGCGGCAAAGGCTCTACAGGTAATAGCGGTGTTGGCGTAAGTTCTATCATTGAACAATACTACCTATCCAGTTCGGCAACCTCATTACTTAATGGCTCATGGAGTACGACACGCCCAACATGGAAAGACAAATGGTATATATGGACACGTTCGGTTATCACCTATACGAACGGAACGAGTGATACTACGGCTGCAATCTGTGTGACGGGAAGTAAAGGAGATAAAGGTGAAGATGGAAAGCCGGGTGATAAGGGGGAGAAAGGAGATAGCCCCGTACTTGTTTACAGGGGTATTTATGATTCATCCAAGACTTATTACGGGAATAGCAAGCGGTTGGATGCTGTAAAATACAACAATCAATACTATATAGCCCGTATAGATGCTGGAACTTTCACTGGGTTCGTACCGACTAATACAGGTAAATGGAATACTTTTGGAGCGCAATTTGAAACTATTGCCACAAACTTATTATTGGCTGAGGGGGCAAATATTGGAGATTGGTTTACTAAGGGTGGTAAGATTGTTTCCACTATGGATGATGGCAATAAGATAGAGTTGGATGCTTCAATGGCTCGTATTTATATTGAATCTTCAAGTGGTGGTGGTGATTATGCGCTTGTTGATTTTGGTGCAAAAATGACAATAGACGCTAACCGTGGAATTTTTGAAACAAGGGCTAAAAATGCACCGTCTTATTCTAATGCGGTTTCCTATATGTCCCCAACGGGAATATTCTCAAATATGGCAGGTACGGATGGTATGCCAGCAAGTAGCGGATATACACACCGTGGGGCTATTGTTGGGCTTGGGTTCGCTAATGTTCCGGCAAGTACATGGGCTGTAAATGTAGTAGATACAATCGTGGCAGGCGTTTATGGTAGGGCTTCCAATTCGGGGACTGCACCAGCCTTTGGCGGTTTCTTCTATGATTTATTTGCCGGAGGCTTGATTTTTGGTCGAAAGTGTATTACAGGAACGTCGAATAACACATGGTATTTGAATAGAGAAGATACCGTGGTTATAGGGTACACGTCTGCCGCATCAGTAGTGTATCTTCCGGCTTCTCCTAAAGAGGGACAGGTTATATTTGTAAAGCAGTGGTGGAGAGGCTATATGAGATTCAGACCAAGAAGCGGCTACCTAATCTATGATGATACTTCTGTAAATGACTACTACGATTTTGGAGAGGGTCAAGGTGGTATGTTTGTATATACCGTAGGATATGTAGATGGAGTTAAAAAACAAGCATGGTTAGTAAGTAGATGGAAATACTAAAAATATGGAAGAAAGAGTATTATACGGATATATGGATGGCGATTGCCTACAATGTATAGAAATAGCTCCCATCCCTCAAAAAATCAGAAATGAGAAAACGGGGGAAATAACAACACGTATGGTATCGGTTATTGAACAGGTGGCTGAACTGCCAACCATATACAAGCCGGTGGATGCAATAGATGAAAGTAAACAAAACTCAGATAAAGAGGGCTATGTTGTGCGCATTGTACCATACGATGCCGGGGATAGGATTTCATTCAGATACATAGAAGTCCCCGACTTTCAAAAGGTGGCACATGAGATTGAACGCTCAAAGGAGGTATTGGCAAGTAGCGATTATAAGGTAATCAAATGCTACGAAGCCGCCCTAATGGGTTCTGAAATGCCGTATGAGATAAAGGCATTGCATAATGAAAGGCAGTTGTTAAGAGATAAAATCAATGAACTTGAAGCACGTTATGCCTCGTTATATGATGATACACTTTAATTGTATCTATAAATGTGTTCATTAAACACATTTATGATTATATTTGCAGTTAAATAAACTTGATTTACTCAGTGAATTATGGAAACAACGATGTACAGCCTACGGATTCTTTCCAAAGGTAAGGTTACAGACCTTTCCAATGGTTTTGCTTTGGGTGGTGCTCCGTTTACCGTCTTTGTACGACCTAAAGAGGTTACGATGGAAACAAGCACGCTGCTTAAATGCAAGCTCATTTGTGATAAGGATTTTGGAATGTTCCCCGTACCTATCGGGGATTGGACGCCCGGAGCGATAACCGTAATATCCCCAAACGGTATCGACCTTTCGGTATATGATGTGTATTGGGGTGCTGGTGAAACTATTAAATAACTTATAGCTATGGGATTATTATTAGGAAGCGGAAACACGAAACCGCAATATCCTTACGACCAATGGTATGGGGTGCAAGGTGATTTCAATTCACAGGACTACAAGCTAAAGCGTGTGGGCAATTTGGATTTGCACCGTACATTACCTATTCAAGCGAAACTGAAACGCTTTGTGGAAAACCCGGACGGTTCGGTTAAGTATTACCTTAACCAAAATGACAGCCGTAAAAAGGATTCGGGTGCAACGGCTGTGATTGACAGCACGGACGGTAATGTAATGCTTGAAAAGCCGGAATATTACTTCAAATTGGAGATAGAGGGGACGAAATGGATTCGTGCCTATTCCGAATATCCGTTGCCCGGCTTTATCAAGATGGAACGAAAGACGGTAAGCCCGTGGTATGCAACGGTGGATATTACCAATTCTATAGCCGTTTCGGGCTGTTGGCTCACTTGGAATGGCGATGAGATTGCAAGGGATTCGGACGGCTTTGTTATTCTCAAAGCGAATGCGGCACAATTCAGAGGTGGTTCGGGTGCTGGTGATGCCGCTAAGGATGGTACTTACAATTCCATGTTGGGTATGCCCCGTACTTCCATTTCAAAGGCTGGTGTTCGTCCTTTCTGCAAGAACGGTACACACCACGGAGCGTACAGGGTGTACAATGAAATTGCTTGGTTGCAACGTGTGGAATATGCTTCTTTGCATTGTCAAGACACTTACACCGAAACACTGACCGCTGACGGATTCCATCAAGGCGGTTTGGGTAGTGGATGTGCTGTAAATGGTACGGAATGGAATACATGGGGCGGCTATAAACCGTTTGTACCTTGTGGTGTTACTGCAACGCTTGGAAACAACACGGGTAAGGTGTCCTACACTATCAAGGGATGGACTGGTGGCGATAAGGTGGTACAAGTAACCTCTTACCGTGGTTTGGAGACTCCTTTTGAATATTTGTGGCTGCTTGCTGATGATGTGTTGGTTTGGCATAAGGCTGATGTTTCTATTGCCTATGTATGTGAAGACCCGACCAAATTCACCTCTCATTCAGACAGTGCAACTACCGTGCCTGCCGGATATGAAGCTATTACGGAGTTCCCAAGAACTGACGGATATGTACTTTCTATGGCTCATTCCGCTAAGGGCTATTCCTTTGCCGAAAAGGTAGGAGGTGCAAGTAATAAGGGCTATTGTGATTATTACTATACGCCTGCTGATGATTCCAGCTTTACTGCTGGCTGGTATGGTGCCCTTTTTTCTGCGCTTGCGTATCATGGTGCGCTTGCGGGTTTCGGTTTTCTGACTGCGACTAATCGTTCCTCGTTTGCGTATGCGTCCCTTGGGTTCCGCTTGTGCCGTTTTTGACGGACTGCAAAACTCGGTGAACGGAGCAACGAAAATGGCGTTGGATTGAAAAAATAAAAACATAACAGGGTTGTGGCGGCTGGTGCCCTTTTGTCTGCGAATGCGAATAATGGTGCGAATGCGGGTTTCGGTTATCTGAATGCGAATAATCGTTCCTCGAATGCGAATGCGAACATTGGGTTCCGCTTTTACCGTGGTTTCAACTTATAACTGTTGCTGCCACGCCCTTACCTCACAGGGACTATCGGCACGTCTGATAGTTGGTAAAATAATATGGATTAGGACGGTGCAAGTAAGTAATTGAAAGCTCTGTTTTAGAACAACGGCACAAATGGGTGTAGTAAAGACTGAATACGGGTTATGTTATACGGCTGATACCTGCTTTTATCAATACTCGGATTTTGAGGATTGCGGTTTATATGTCGGTGATACAGGAAAGATATTCATTTCCCAAGCTAAGAAGATTAAGAATGTCTATCACCTGATATATGAATGCTCCAACCTCATACGGGCGCAATATAAGGCACAGCAAGGCAAAGGAGAGCGTACCGAAATAACCAAGTTCAACGAGAATATTTTGGAGAATTTGGATGGCTTGTACTGGGACTTGCGCAATGAAACTTATACCCCCGGAGAGTATCGGATTAAGGTTATATATGAGCCGAAAGAAAGGGTGATTATGATTGCCCCGTTCTTCCCGGACAGGATAGTACACCATTGCATTATTAATGTGTTGGGGCGTTACTGGACTAACTTCTTCATTGCGAACACATACGCTTGTATCAAAGGGCGTGGTATTCATAAATGTATGGAGGATGTGCATACGGCTTTAATCATAGACAGAATGGGTACACGATTCTGTTTGAAGATTGACATCAAGAAGTTCTATGATAACATAGACCACGTAGCATTGAAAAAGATAATCCGCTACACCATAGCGGACGAACAACTGCTAAGGCTGTTGGATAAGATAATAGATAGTAACGGTAAAGACAAAGGGCTGCCAATAGGCAATTTCACAAGCCAATATTTTGCTAATCTCTATTTGGCATACTTCGACCATTGGGTTAAAGAGGAACTGGCTAAGATAGTGATGAAGCGTTTTGGAGTGAAAATCTACTACTATCGCTATATGGATGATATGGTGATACTATGCGCTGACAAAGAGGCACTGCATTTCGTACTCGACATGATGGGGCTTTACTTGGGTGGCGAATTGAAAGTAGAGATTAAAAGCAACTGGCAGATATTCCCGGTTGATGCTCGTAGCATTGATTATGTGGGATTCAAACAAAACCATTACGGCATATTGCTAAGAAGCGGTATTCTGAAAAGGTTTTATAAGAAATTCCACCGCACCATCAATAAATACGAAATCAAAGATGAAACGGATATTAAACACCTCTTCCCGTCTGAATATGGCTGGATAATCAGATGCTCGGAGGAACACAGTAAATTCATTTTTAATAATTGTTTGAACGATGGAAGCAAATGTTTTGACTACAGGGTTGCTGGCTAAGACTAAGCCGGAAGTGATAGACTCTCTTAATAACGGGCAGGGAACGTTCCTTTATAACCATAATATCAAAGAGGTTAAGGTTATTGCCGACAAAGAGGGTAGCATTGAGATTACGACTGATGTGGAACGTGCCACTGGCACGATGTTCCAATATGACAGCGTGAGGGTGGAATATCCTAAGACGGCTGATAATATTTTCAGTACGTTGCTTACTGCAAAATACCCGGCTAAGACAGAAAGTAAGCTGGTAAACGAATATCAGTCTGCCATGCTGGGCTTGCTTGCCGAAAGTGCGAAAGCCCCCTATGAGGACTTTTTGAAAGACCGTTTGGCTATTCGTGAAATGGTAGATGCCGATTGTGAAACCTATAACATACCGATGGACTTATGAACGAAGTAGTGGACTTTGAGGAAACTGAATCCTTGAATGAAGATATTTTCGATTGTGAATATACCTCAGTAGATGCCGTGATTAATGAGGTCACGGTGTTTACGGGGTGTAAGGAAAGACAGACAGAGAACGGAACGAGAACACTTATCGCCTATGGCGAAGGTATCGGTGCATCCGCTTTCTATACTGACAGCAAGAAGTTGAAAGATGTTGTTTTAGACCCGAAGCGCAAATATCCGTTTCGTGCCGTTATCAAAGTGGTACGCTATGGAACGATGTATGGGTTTAAGTTCTTTCCACCGAATACTCCAATCACGCAGGAGGATAGAGATAACTTTGAGTATTACAAGCGAAACAAGTATAAGAAAAACCGATGATGGAAGAAAGTTTAAAAGTGGCACAAGGCATAAGCGATTTTGGCTTTATGGTGATAGTGTGCGCTGTGTTCCTCTGTTTGGCGGCTGCACTTATGATAGCTTGTTTCAAGTGGTTCAAGTCTATCATTAACGGCATGATTAAAGGCAATCAGTCTATGGTAGCCGAACTTCTGACGGAAACCAAGAATCAGAATGATATGCTTACGGATATTGCGGAGGGGTTGCGCCCGGAAACGCAGCTAAGGATAAAGAATACTTCGGGTATATACTTTGACCTTGCTATAGAAAGGGTGTGCCGGATTATTCGGAAAGTGAGAGAGGAAAACCACATAGCCGACCATGAAGCTACAAAGGCCAAGATACACACATTGATAATGAACTTGCACGAAGATAGGAATAGCAGGTTTGACTACTATACCTATCGGGGCAAACGCTTATCCAGCTACACGTCCCCCGAATGGATTGAGTGGGTGGAGCAATGCGTATTGAGTGAGGTATATGCTGAAAGCGTGAATAACGGCAGGACTTATACCAATGTACAGACGGTTTATGACCGTATAAAAATAGATTTTTACCATAAATTGAATCAAGAATGAAGATACTTATAGACAATGGGCATGGAGAAAATACACCGGGTAAACGCAGCCCGGATGGAACTTTCAGAGAATATGCCTATACGAGAGAAATTGCGGATGAAGTCGTGCGTGAACTGGCTAAACGTGGCTATGTAGCGGAACGCATTGTTAAGGAGAGCTTGGACGTGCCTTTGGCTGAACGTGCAAGGCGTGTGAACGAGGTTTGCGCCAGATATGGGGCTAATAACGTGTTGCTTGTTTCCATCCACTGCAATGCTGCTGGGAGTGGCGAATGGATGAATGCCCGTGGGTGGTCTGCCTATACTACTAAGGGCAAAACGAAAGCTGACGAACTGGCAAACCGAATGTATGATGCTGCCGCTTGCTTTATTACCGGGCAAAAGATTAGGCGTGACTATTCGGATGGCGACCCGGATTGGGAGGAAAATTTCTACATCCTTTCCAAGACGAAATGTCCGGCAGTGCTGACGGAAAATTTCTTCATGGATAACAAGGAGGATATTGCTTACCTTACATCTATGGAGGGGAAACAAAACATTGTGAACACCCACGTAGAGGGTATAATCCAATACATCAAAGAATATGAGAAATAAAGCGTTTTTGATATTAATCGCCCTCTGTGGGCTTTTGATGGCGGCTACCTTTGGGCTATGGGCTTATTGTTCCAAGTTGAAATCAGAAAAGGAAAGATTGGATGGCAACCAAACCGCCTTGTTGGAGAAAATTGAATTTTACCAAACAGAATCCGGAAAATCCGCTGCTTCTGTACAGGCATTGACTTTATCCAAGTCTGAGGTGGAAAAGCATTGTGCCGACTTGACGAATACCGTTAAGGAACTTGACTTGAAAGTAAAGAGGTTACAAGCGGCTTCCACGAATGCAACAAAAACGGAGGTGGAGGTACAAACCATAGTTAAGGATAGCATTATATACCGTGATACATCCTATCTTAAAGTCCAAGCGATACGATGGAAAGACCCGTGGATAAATGTTGATGGCTTAATCATGCCCGATAAGAAACTGGATTTACGCATACAATCTGTAGATACCCTATTTCAAGTAGTGCATAGAGTGCCTAAGCAATGGTTGTTTTTCCGATGGGGAACAAAGGCTATTAGGCAAGAAGTTGTAAGTAGCAATCCCCATACCAAAATAGTGTATTCGGAATATATAGAATTGAAGAAACGGAAAAAGAAATGATTAGGTGTTAGTAATAGAGTAGAACTTTTGTTCTGAGCCGGGTTCGCTGTGAAGTGCGCCCGGTTTTTCTTTGTCCTTTGAAATAAAAGTCATATCTTTGCAGTACCGATTCTGAAAATCGGTGTTGCATTGTACCCCTGTATTCTTCTTTTGGAGAGGCAGGGGTATTCAACAAAAATGCAAAAGTTCTACTATAGTTCTACGAAAAATTGAAATAGTCTCGCAAGTGACTGATACTCAAAGTTAGGTTAGAAGTTTCCTAAACTTTAGATAGGGGTTCGATTCCCCTCCGAGGTACGAAGAACAGCTGTCAGCCATACTTTATTGGCTTCCAGCTGTTTTTTGTTTTATTGCCGTAGGTGGAGGATGGAGATTCTCAGTAAAGCTCTCCCACCCCGACTTCTTCCAACAGGCGGGCCAGCTTCTCGACCACCTGTTTCACGTAGCGTTCGCCCTTTTCGGCAGTGGCCTTTTTGGGGTTGCCTACGCCGCTGTCGGTGGTTGTCTTGTCCCAATGACGGGGAGTCCATGCCACCTTTTCGTTGAGCGAGGCGATGGCAAAGGGACGGGAATCGCCATCACCGGCTTCGGCCAAATTGACAAGCTCGGGATGGTAGTACATCATGACGGAGGTCTCCGTTTCGCCGGCATGGTCGTCAATCTCGGCTTCAAAGTAGTCCTTGGCAGGGACGATGGTGTACCACTCAGTGCATAAGATGAGGAAGTCGGGATAGGTGACGGAGAGGTCGCGAATCATTCCTTTGAAGCTATTGCCTCCATGTCCGCTGACTATTAGCAGCTTGCGTATGCCTTGGACGTAGAGCGAAGACACGATGTCCTCCAGTATGGCCTGCTGCGTGCTGTAACGTGTATGGATGCAGAAGGGCAACTGACGCTGTCCGGGATTGTGGGCGCCGAAGGGCACGGGCGGCATCACCATGCAGCGCACACCCGAACGCTGCAAGGCCAGTGTGGCAGCATCCACGGCAATGTCGTGGGGCAGAATACAATCGGTCAGGTAAGGCAGGTGCAGATTGTGGGGCTCCGTGGCACCCCACGGCAGGATGACGACGTCATACTTCACGCCTCGCGTCTTGCCATAGCAGGAAACGCTGAGGTCAATGTCTCTTTTTTCCATATTGATATGCTTTATTATAATAATAGGTGTTGGCTTGCGGATAAAAACAAGAGAGCGCATCTCCTGGTTGTGGGGAGATGCGCTCTCTGAATATTTATACCCGTAAAGGCATTTCTTATTTAGCTACTTCAGCTGTGGCAGCAGGTTCCGACTTGCCCTTCATCAGCATATATGCGATAGGAGAAGCAACGAACAGAGAAGACAGCGTACCGAATATCACACCCAGAATCATGGCGAAGGCGAAGCTGCGGATGGAGTCGCCACCAAGGATGAAGATACATATCAGCACAATCAATGTACTCAGTGAAGTATTGATGGTACGGGCCAAAGTCGTATTCAGCGAGTCGTTGAACAACTGCATTCTGTCGCGCTTTGGATAGAGACCGAAGAATTCGCGCACACGGTCGAAGATAACCACCTTATCGTTGATGGAGTAACCGATAGCGGTCAGGATGGCACCAATGAACGTCTGGTCTATTTCCAGCGAGAACGGCATCCAGCCCCAGCACAGTGAATAGGCACCGAGGATAATAATGGTATCGCAAGCCAAGGCGACTACCGAACCGATACTGTATGCGATGTTGCGGAAACGGAGCAGGATGTACAGACCGATGGCAATCAGAGCCAGTACAACAGACCAGATGGCCGATACCTTGATGTCGTCGGCGATGCTCGGCCCTACCTTCTGCGAACTGATGATGCTACCGCCGGTGTGGTTCTCGCGGTCGATGAATGTTTCCAGTGAGATGTTCTGCGTGAGCAATGGCTTCAGCGTCTCGTACAGATAAGCCTCGATTTCGGAATCGACATTGCTGCCCTCTTCCTCTATGCGGTAGTTGGTGCTGATACGTACCGTCTTGCCGTCGGTGCCGATGGCGATAACGCTGACGTTGGCATCACCGAAGCGGCTCGAAATCAGTTCGCGCACCTGCTCGGGTTCTACCGTCTGCTCAAACTGCACCTTGAAGTTACGACCACCGGTGAAGTCGATGCTCTGGCTCAGGCCGCGAACCAACAGCGAACCTACGCAGACAACGATGATGACGATGGCAGTAGTCATCCAAACCTTGGTACGTCCGATGAAGTCGAAGTGAGTATTGGCCATCAGATTCTTCGAGATGCCGGTGCAGAACGTCAGGTTCAGCAGCTTGTCCTTAGCCATGAAGTGTTCGTAGAACAGACGTGTCATGAATACAGCGGTAAAGAACGAAATCAAGATACCGATAATCAACGTCGTGGCGAAACCACGGATAGGACCTGTACCGAAGTTGAACAGGATAATACCGGTGAGGATAGACGTCAAGTTAGAGTCGAAGATAGCCGAGAAGGCGTTGGAGTAACCGTCGGCCAATGCTTTCTTCACACCCTTGCCTGCACGAAGTTCTTCCTTGGTACGTTCGTAAATCAACACGTTGGCATCCACGGCCATACCCAGTGACAGCACCATACCGGCAATACCGGACATGGTCAATGCGGCTTGGAAAGAGGAAAGGATACCCAGGGTGAAGAACAAGTTCAGAATCAAGGCACCGTTGGCCACCATACCCGGAATGAATCCGTACATGGAGCACATATAAATCATCAGCAGCACCAGAGCCACGATGAAGGAGATGATACCTGCGTTGATGGAAGCCTGACCCAGCGACGGACCTACGATGTCTTCCTGTACGATGTGTGCCGGAGCAGGCATCTTACCGGACTTCAGCACGTTGGCCAAGTCTTTTGCTTGTTCGGGGGTGAAGTGACCGGTGATTTGTGAGTTACCGCCGGTGATTTCTTGGTTAACGTTCGGGGCAGAATATACATAACCATCCAATACGATAGCGATGGCCTTGCCGATGTTCTGCTTGGTGAGCTGTGCCCAGCGGCGTGCACCGTCCGTGTTCATGGACATGCTTACGTCGGGCTTGTTGTATTGGTCGTATCCGTCCTTGGCATCTACGATAACGTCACCTTCGAGCGGTGCGCGTCCGTTGCGCTCGGTCGATTTGATGGCATAGAGTTCGAATGTCTGTGCCTTCGGGTCGTATTCGTAAGCCGAAACGCCCCACTTCAGACGCAGGTCTTTCGGCATCTCGGCCTGAACTTCGGGCATGGCGAGGTAGCGGTTGATGTCGGCAGTATCCTTGTAGTTGGCATAACCTACCACGGGACCGGCATTGGGGCTTACCTGCAGGATGGCCAGCAACGGATGTTCCTTCTTCACCTGTTCGAAGCTGGCCTGCGAAGCGCTTTCACCCTTCAGGGCAGCGGCCAGACTGTCGGCGGTGCTGGTAGCCTGTGCTACTACGGGAGCCTCTACGGCAGTGGTATCGGCTTCGGCTTCAACAGCCAGCAGCGAACGCAGCTTGATGTCGGCAGCTTGCAGATAAGGAGCGATGTCCTTACCCGTGTATGTTTCCCAGAATTCCAAGTTAGCCGAACCTTGGAGTAATTTTCTTACACGTTCGGGTTCCTTGATACCCGGCAGTTCCACCATGATGCGACCCATTTTGTCTTCCAAACTTTGGATGTTAGGCTGAACCACGCCGAAGCGGTCGATACGAGTACGGAGTACGTTGTATGAGTTATCTACGGCAGCTTTTACTTCTTCGCGCAATACTTTCTCAACTTCTGCGTCCGAAGATTTTTGGTTTACTTTGTCCTTCAGCTGTTGGGTAGCGAACAATTGTGAGAGGCTGGCACCCGGAGCTACCTTGTGATACTCGCGGATGAACAACGTGATGACGTCGTCCTGGCTTGTAGTTGCCTGTTTGGCAGCCGTGGCCAGTGCTTGGTTGAAAGCCTCGTCAGGTTTGTTGTCGGCCAGTGCCTTGATGACATCGGGCACGGACACTTCCAGAATGACGTTCATACCGCCCTTCAGGTCCAAACCTAAACTAATTTCCATCTCTCGACATTGTTTCAGCGTCCAATTGCCCAACCACACCTTCTCGTTTGACAGAGAATCCAGGTAGTCCTGCTCTACTTTCTCATCTCCCTTTGCATACTCTTTTGCCTTATTGGTATAGTGGCGAGTTACAAAAGAAAAGGATAGGTAGAACACACACACCAGTGTGAGCAATATTGCAAAAACCCTTACAAATCCCTTGTTTTGCATGTTACTTTTAGTTTATTATGATTACTTTTTAAATTAATTTCTATCATATACAAGGCTGCAAATATAGCTTTTTTTTCACATTCGGAAGTAAAAGGAACTCAAATATTTGCATTATTATTTCAATCCGCGGTTTTTCAACATCGGTTCCAATTGGGGGGCTGCACCTCTGAATTTCATGTAAAGCGTCATGGGGTCGTCGCTGTCGCCACGCTCCAAGATATTCTCACGATAGAGGTCGGCCGTATGCTTGTCGAATATGCCATGCTCCTTGAAAGCTTCGAAAGCATCGTTGTCTAAGACGTTGGACCACAGGTAGCTATAATATCCGGCTGCATAGCCTCCGGTGATGTGGCGGAAGTAGGTGACGCGGTAGCGTGGGGCAATCTCGGGTATCAGACCCAGTCGGTCCATCATTTCTTTCTCGTAGGCTACTACATCAACGCCTTCCATGTCCTTCGTGGTATGCAGAAGCATGTCGAGGATGGCGGCGGCAATCAGTTCGGTCTCCATAAATCCTTGGTTGAATGTGCGTTGGTTCTGTATCTTCTCAATCATGCTGTCGGGAATCACTTCGCCGGTTTGGTAATGCTTGGCATACATCTTCAGCACTTCGGGTTCGGTGGCCCAATGTTCGTTCATCTGCGAAGGCAGCTCCACAAAGTCTCTTGAAACGTTGGTGCCGGAAGTCCCTTTGTATTGGCATTGGGTTAAGAGTCCATGCAGGGCATGGCCAAACTCATGGAACAGGGTCTCTACTTCGTCCAGCGTCAGCAGGGAGGGGGTGTCGCCTACGGGCTTGGTGAAGTTGGCCACGTTGCAGATGTGCGGACGGATGCCGGCTTGCTGCTCGCGGTAGTTGCTCATCCAGGCACCGCCGCTCTTGCCCGCACGGGGGAAGTAGTCGGTATAGAAGATGCCCAGTTGCTGGCCGTCGCTGTCTTTCACCTCGAACACTTCAACGTCGGGATGGTAGACGGGGATGTCTTTCATCGGTGTGAGCGTGATGCCATAGAGCTTGCCGGCCACAGCAAAAGCTCCCTCGCGCACATTCTCCAGCTTGAAGTAGGGCTTAATGTCTTCTTCCTTCAGGTCATACTTCATTTTGCGCAACTTCTCGGTGTAGTACCACCAATCCCATGCTTCCAGCTTCTCGCCCTTGCCTTCGGCATCCATCAGCTTTTGCAAGTCGACGGCTTCGGTCTTGGCCTTGGCCAAGGCATATTTCCAAAGGTTGTTCAGAAGGTCGAGGGCAGCGGCGGGCGTCTTGGCCATGGTGTTGTCCAGCATGAAGTCGGCATAGCAGTCGAAGCCCAACAGGTGAGCCTTTTCGAGGCGCAGGGTCAGTATGTCGGTGATGACCTGCTTGTTGTCGTTTTCGTCGTTGTTGTTGCCCATCTGGGTATAGGCCTTGTATATCTTCTCGCGCAGGGCACGGTTGTCGGCATATTGCAGGAAGGGCGTGCGGCTGGAGTTGTGCAGGGTGAAGAGCCATTTGCCCTCCTGTCCGGCAGCCTTGGCCTCTTCAGCAGCACTCTGGCAGAACCATTCGGGCAGTCCGGACAGGTCTTCCTTGTTATCGACGAAGAGTTTGAAGTTGTTGTTCTCGTTCAGTATGTGCTTATCGAAGGTGATGGCCAAGGTGGAGAGTTGCTTGTTGATTTCGCGCAGACGCTCTTGCTTGTCGGCCGTCAGATTGGCACCGGCGCGGACGAAGCGCTTGTAGGTCTTCTCCAGCAGTCGGCCCTGTTCGCCGGTCAGTTGCAGGCTGTCCTTCTGCTGATAGACGGCGGCAATCTTGGCAAAGAGATCCTTGTTCAGCAGGACGTTGTCGCTGTGGTCGGAGAGGACGGGAGCCATCTTGATGGAAAGTTCGGTCAGTTCGTCGGTGGTTTCGGCATCGGTCAGGTTGTAGAACACGCTGCTCACGCGGTCGAGGATAGGCGAACTATTGTCGAAGGCCACGATAACGTTGTCGAAGGTAGGAGCCTCGGTGCTCTCGACGATGGCGCGGATGTTGGCATTCTGTTCTTCAATGCCTTTCAGGAAAGCCGGTTCGTAGTGTTCCACCTTAAACTGGTCGAAGGGCGGAACGCCATAAGGGGTTTGGAACTCGGTGAGGAACGGATTCTCATCCGTCTTGGTCGTTGTACAGGAGTACATCATCATACAGCTAGCTGCTAACATTAAAACACTTCTCTTTATCATTGTCATAAGTATTAAATTTAGTTCATCAATCAATTTTGAATTCTTCATTCTCCTTCTTCA
>JAUNJD010000325.1 GCA_030523205.1 Bacteroides sp. | reverse complement strand
AATCAAATATACGCTAAATAAATTAGAATATGAAATGCCCTCTATAATGCCTATAATAAATTGAATTAAAAGTTATTACATACGTATGTCATTTTCTTGCATAGATGTAAAGATGACTTCCGGCGAAAAAGATTTGTAGAGTAATTATATATGACAATAATATTCCTTGCCTGTCTCTCTGTTATCATCCGATGGAGGAAGATACTGTGTCTGTGGCAGAGCGTGGCGACTGGACGGTGAGTTATGATTTGGGTGACGCTAAGCCGCTGCTGCGAAAGGCGAAGACGAAGAATAGCTCTTTGTACAAGGTGGATGTGCTGATATATCCGCAAGTGGCGTTGAAGAATCTGATTATTACGCAAGTTTATCAAGTGCTGTTCGACTTGAGTCCGGCCGTGGAGGTTTCGCTGTGGAAAGGTATGAAGCTGACAGCTCAGGTGAAGATACCGGTTTATAATGACGGGTATGGAAGCATGGAGAGCAAGGTGCACCCGGGACATCTGACGGTGTCGCAACGTATGCGTCTGCCCGGCAATGTGTTCGGACGGATGACGGTGGGGATGTTCAACGCCGACCGCTATGGCATTGATGTGGAGGTGATGCGTCCCTTCAAGGACGAGCGTTTCTCGTTGCTGGCGCGGGTGGGATACGTAGGTGTAGGGTATTGGAATGGTTTCAAGTTCCACTACGACACAGAGATGAATTTCACTTGGACGCTGGGAGGCAGTTTCTACTGGCCGGCGTACAACACACAGTTCACTCTGAAGGTTGAGCAATACTTGCAGCAGGACAGGGGTGTGCGGTTTGAGATGATTCGTCACTTTCGCTACTGTTCCATTGGTTTCTATGCCATGAAGGGCGAGGAAGCGAAGGCTAACGGCGGTTTCCGTTTTCAGGTGGCCTTGCCTGCCTACAAATATAAGCGGCACAAGCATTGGCCGCGCGTGAATACTTCTGCCAACATGGGCATCGTATATAATGCCGGCAATGAACGGTTTTATTATAAGGAGTATAAGGCAGAGGTGAGCGACAACATCATGGAACGAAATTGTTTTAACCCATATTTTATTAAATCGGAATTGTTAAATTTTTAATTTTTATTGAGATGAAAAAGATTAAATTCTTGAACGGCAAGTTTCTGTATGCCGTAATTGCTTTAGCAGGCTCTCTTCTTCTGGCTTCTTGCGAGCGGGAAGATTTGGACGCGACATTTGATGCAGGCCCTGCTGTGATTAACTTCAACGTGACGGTAATCGATGTGCTGAGCGGTGACGTTACTTCGGAGGCGATTATCACAGGTGCCGATGCAATCTCGGCAACCGGAGGTTATGATGGGGGTACGGTGACCATTACGGCTACTTACGACGGAGTGAGTGCTTCGCAGACGGTGGAAGTGGCTTCGCTGAAAGCCGGTGGTCAGGCTACTTACAATGTGCTGATTGTGCTGAGCTCTACTTATGAGATTACCTTGGAGCAAGTGGAGAAGACGGATTCCATCGGCACGCTGGGCGAGGCATCCCATTCTCACAACGGGGATACTTGGTGCTTGAACGACAATGACTACATCCTGACTTGGAACCTGACATATACGGTTTACAATCAGTCGGAAGTGACAGACGTAGAGGTGGTGGATGATGCTTTCGATTACTCTGCGTTGGAGACTGCGTTTACCTACAATTACAACGAAGAGGCTACGCTTAAGGTACAGGTATCGGCATGGGCATATTATAAAGTCTGGACTACGAAGACGGTCACGACAGCCAAATACAAGATATCGCGTAGCGGTGGGTCTGAATTGTGTACGCTGACGGTAGAGTCCACCACTTCTACAAGCGCTCAGTATCAGGAGACGGCCTTCAACTCTCACTATGAGTATGGGCACGGTCACGGCACTCATGGCGGCAGCGATAATGCCGGCGGCGGTATTGTGTATTCCGACTAATGTGTATCTGTAATATCTTGTAGAACAACTTAAAATAAATATAGAGATGAACGTTAAATTCTTAACCATAGCCATTCTGCTGGCTGGTACTGCTGTGACAGCAAACGCACAGGAGACAAAGACGAAATATTATACGGAAAAGGCCACGGACAACATCTTTGTGGGTGTGGGTATCGGTGGTATGTCGGTGCTGAACGGTGGTCTGAATACACCGACCTTTAACTTTAACATTCAGGTAGGTAAGTACATCACTCCGACATGGGGTGTGCGCGGTGAGATAGGAGGCCTGTGGCAGAGCCTTGACGACCAAGAACACGGTTATTTTGTTTCGGGTAGCAGCCGGTATCATTCCTATTGCAAGAAGTTTGTAGAACTTAATCTGGACGCTATGCTGAACCTGACGAACTGGTTAGGCGGATACAATCCTGACCGTCTGGTTGACTTCTACTTGTTTGGCGGTCCCACCATCAACTGGGCTTCGAAGGGAACCTCCTTCACGGGAGGCGTGTCGGAGAACGACGAATACCTGCTGGAAAACAACAAGGACAAAAAGCTGCGCTTCGGTGCAACGGCCGGTTTGGGCTTGGGCTTCAACCTGAGCAGTTATCTGGCTTTGGGGCTTGAGGCTCGTTTCGGTGTCACGCCCTCCATCTTCGGCGATGCAAGCGATTGCCGCAAGGCCGAAGCTACCGGACGCTTGAACCTTAACCTTACATATACATTCGGTGGCAAGAAGTTTGTTAGCTGTGACGACAAGATAGACCAAGTTGCCATCAACGAAGAGGTTAACAAATACAGGAACGAATTGGCAGCGGCACAGGCCGACTTGGCCAATACCAAGAATGCGCTGGCTAACGTGAAACCCGAAGTAAGGGAAGTGACGAAGGAGGTACAGGTGGCCGGTCCGCGTGCCATCTTCTTTAAGATTGGCAGTGCCCAGATTGACGACTACGGTAAGGTTAACATCCGTTTGGCCGCTAAGGTGCTGAAGGCTAATCCGGACAAGAAGTATAGGATTGCCGGTTATGCCGATAAGGCTACGGGCAGCGTTTCCCTCAATCAGAAGCTGTCCGAGAAGCGTGCGCAGGCCGTTTACGATGCCTTCATTGCCGAAGGCGTAAAGGATGATCAGCTCGAAATAGTAGGCTTCGGCGGTACTGAAAATATGTTTGGCAAGAATTATCTGAACCGCGTAGTTATTATGGAATAATATAGATTACGGTTTGGCGAATATAGTCAGACTGAAAAGAGGGTGCGTCGGGAGACGTGCCCTCTTTTGTGTATCGGGGCATCGGAAATTTTATGGTTCATTGTTCGTGTTTGAAAAAATGTCTTTGCATGAGAGTGATTCTTTTTGTCGGATATGCTTGGAAACCAATATGTTTGTTTTACAAAATGCCGACGGGCTTTTCTCAA
>JAUNJD010000324.1 GCA_030523205.1 Bacteroides sp. | reverse complement strand
CAAAATCTGTCATAAATGATTCAAGGTACTATAAGGCTGATTGTTTGTATCATCTTTTTAAAGATAAAGAAGCTCTTGTTCTCATGGAAGAACATCTGACACATCGGGGAAGAGGAATAGAGAGTGACTTTTCAAAAAAAGAAGCAGTTTTATTCTATAAAGTTTTAAAATACAGCCATCACCCCAAAATGGCAAAAATCACAGATGAAGGCTATGCGTCAGAATCTCAACGAGACAGGATATCCAAGAGAATCGATGCCTTGGAAAAGAGCAAGGAATGGGGTAAAATTGTACGTTATCTGAAAGTAATATGCACGCATTATCCCAATGAATATTATTTAAAGACGATTCTTTCTGAATATTGTAAGACCTTAGGAAATACGGGCGAATGTCTAGTGTATGCAAAAGACGCTTTTGCACAAGAACCGTATGACCCTCTTGTAAAATATAACTATGCCGTTGCGTTAGCACTTAACGGACAGACAGATGATGCCCTCGCTCAATTTGAAGAAATTGTGGCATTAGGAGCCGACTATATTGCATTCTCAGAGCATGGCGAGGGGATAAGATGGGCGAAGAGACTTCTACGGGATGCACAAAACTATATATACAAGATTAAACATTGACTAAAATTATATCTGCTGCATATAAGGTCGAAGACGTATATCGCGACAAAATGTCTAATCTAAAGGTCACCGAAAGAGAGGAGATCCTTCGACATCAGGATGACAGACGCGCTGAATTCATCGAACTGACGTTAAATTGTGGCAGCCCTAGAAACTAATCCGATAATAAATGTTCGGAAATGTCATGCCATTCATGTACGTTTCCATTTCATCCTTCTTGTAATTGTAAATGTCGATGTACGGCGTTTGCTTGCCGAAGATGTTCAGGCCTTCGAAAGCAATGGTGTGGTCCACCTTCTTGCCACATATCTTGTAGCTGACGGTGAGGTCCACGATGTACAGCGGACTGTATTGCAGGGAGAAGGCTTGGCTGTTGTCGTAGGCCACTTCGGCCGAACCGCTCTCGTACAGCAGGCGGCTGGCGGCGAGGTCGGTGGGCGTGTGGCGCATGCCGCCTTGCAGGGTGAACTTGCCGCTGACGCTCAGCACATTCTTCTTTTGCTTGCCCAGCAACCATTCCTTACCACCCAGAATCTTGAAGAGGTAGGTGCGGTCGTAGCGCGTGTTGCGCCAAATGTTGTCCGCAGCCTTGTACTCGGCCTTGTAGAGCGAGCCGTTGACGGTATAGTAGTAGCCGCCACTCATGTAGCGCTCCAGGGTGATGTCGATGCCGTAGTTGCGGCCCTTGCCTTGGTTGGTGAGGGCTTGGTCCACGTAGAAGTCCTTGCGGTTGATGATGCAGTACGTGCCTGTGACGCCTACGGGCAGGTCGTACAGCTGTTGGTAGTACGCCTCCACGCGCAGGTTCAGGTTGTCCGAGAACTTGTGCAGGTAGGAGAGGAGGAAGTGATGCGCCTTGCTCAGCTTCAGATTCTTGTTCACGTATGCTCCGGCATCGTCCTTCACGAAGTAGACATCTAAGTTCTCCTTCTTGCTATGCAGGCCATAGCCCAGGGAG
This sequence comes from Bacteroides sp., assembly GCA_030523205.1. GTDB lineage: Bacteria > Bacteroidota > Bacteroidia > Bacteroidales > Bacteroidaceae > Bacteroides. The sequence continues at coordinate 1,801 of JAUNJD010000324.1, read as the reverse complement.
AACGTGTTCCGCGAGTCGGCCTTCCATTGCAGGCTGGCGCGTGGCTCCAGTGTCCAGTCTTGGTTCAGCGTGAAGAATTGGCTGGCTAGGCCGAAGTTGAAGGTCAGTGCCGGTGACAGGTTCCACGAGTTGGTGATGTAGGCATTCAGCAAGCCCGTGTGGTCGTCGGCCTGATAGACGGGGTCGGAGGGCAGGGCAGAGGCCGTGGTGCTGTCCGCCATCTTCAGGTCGAGGTCGAAGAAATATTCCGTGTAGGTGGCGCCTACCTTGGACAAGAAGTTGGGTGCCAGTCGCTTCTGCAAGTTGGTGGTGAAGGTCAGCGAACTGTTGTCCTGCCCCATTTGCAGGTAGGGGTACTGCGTGCCGAGGTTGCCCGTGGCGTCGGCTTCGTAATAGCTTTGCTCCACCTCGTTCTTGAAGTACGAGGCGGCGAGGGTGGTCTTCCAGTTCCAGCCATTCAAGTGTATCTGATGTCCGATGCCGCCTACCAACATGGTCTGTCGGCATTCGTCGTACTCTTGGTCGTAGATGCTCTCCCATTCGGAGGGGTCGGGCATGTCCACCCAATACTTATCCTTCAGCCCTAGGCCGAAGATGGAGAACGTGCCGGCACGCTTGGTGGGGAAGTTGAACTTGAAACTTAGATCTTGGAAGTCGGCTTGGTCGCCATCCAGCGTTAGCAGGCCGATTTGGCGAGCCAGCGAAGTGAAGGAGTAGCGATAGTTGAAGATGTACGAAGCACCGGATTTGCGGCTGAGCGGGCCTTCGGAGGTCAGCTCGATGCCCAGTGTACCCACTTGGGCGGCGTGTTCGTATTGCTCGTTGTTGCCTTCGCGCATCCGCATATCGAATACGCCGGACAGTGCATTGGTGTATTCGGCGGTGAAGGCACCCGAGAAGAAGTCCGAGTTGCCCAGCACGTTGGCATTGAGGGCGCTCACCACGCCTGTACCCATGTTGAACGCATCGGTGAAGTGGTTGGGGCTGTTGATTTCGACGCCCTCCAATTTCCAAAGCAGTGACTGCGGTGCATTACCATGCACCGAGACGCCGTTGTTGTCCGGACTACCTGCCACACCGGCAAAGGCTGTTACCAGTCGGGCTGGGTCGCTGTATCCACCAGCATAGCGGCTGGCCTCCTCCATGCTCAGCATACGGGCACCTACCAAGGCCATCTTGTTGACGGCAGCTTCCTTGTTGGTGCGGGGCTGTACGGTGATTTCATCCAGCTCCACGGTGTTGCGTTGTAGTTGGAAGTTCAGCACCACCTCCTTGGCACCTACTATCAATATCTCTTTATACAACATCGGTTCGTAGCCCACGTAGGAAGCTTCTACGGAATAACGACCTGTTTCGAGTTGGCTGAGGATGTAGTCGCCATCGGCATTGGTGATGGTGCCAAGGCCGGTCTCTTTCAAGGCAACGGTAGCACCGGGAAGTGTTTCGCCTGTTTCGGCATCTGTAATATTGCCGCGAATGGTCTGAGCTTGCATTCCGATGGAGATACAAAGGATACTTGCAACGAGAAAAATAAATCTTGATTGTAGGAATCGCCTCATGGTTAGTGGAGAGTTTTTTTAATAGTTGGTTAATTTTGACGCGCAAAGGTAGTGCTTTTCTTCTTAAATCAAGCATTTAGTGTTCTATAAGTGTGATTTATGCCCTGTTATGCCGGTTGTTTTTCTCTTTCGACAAAGGGGAGGCTGTCCGAGAACTCGTTGCAAAAATCTTATAGATACGATTGAAGCAAATTTAGCGAATAAATAAAACACTAGAACTCCAAACTAAAAAACTTAAAAAC
>JAUNJD010000323.1 GCA_030523205.1 Bacteroides sp. | reverse complement strand
AAAAACTTAAAAACTCAAAAACTCACTCCCTCCTATCCGTAAACCGCTTGATGACATTGTACGCCGAAACCACGCCCAGCTCGCCGGCCTTGCTCAGGTCGGAAATGCCCTGTTTGTTGTTGCCTAGGAAGATGTGGGTCAGTCCACGGTTGAAGTAAGCCTCGGCAAAGTCCGGATTCAGCTCGATGGCCTTGTCATAGTCGGCCAAGGCCGAACGATAATCCTTCAGCGTAGATGACACATTGCCGCGGTTGTAGTAAGCATATACGAAGTCGGGAGCCAACTGAATGACGCGGTTGAGGTCGTTGCGCACAATCTCATAGTCGATGGCGGTAATCTCGCTCTTCTTCGCCTCAGCCGAAGGCACACTGCCCGCTACGGCAGCCTCCTGATTCATGCCCGCTTCCGCCTTCTTGTATTCCAGTTGCTTGCAGCGCACCAAGGCACGCATGAAGTAAGCCGGGAAGAAGGTGTCGTCCAGCAAGATGCTCTTCGTAAAGTCGTCCACCGAACTGGTGAAGTCCTGCACCAGATAGAAGTCCAATCCGCGCATGAAGCGTTTCACGGCACTCTGCTCATCGGCCACGATGTCCGATGTATGGGCATCAATCAAGGCGAAGTGGAACCGCACCTGCTCCTCGCTAAGCGGCGACTCCATATTGGTGATGCGCAGCATCTTGGGGAAAACCTTCGAACGGTTCAGCTCGTCGATGTAGTGGTGGAAATGCACGGAACGCTTCACGTCGCTGATTTTCTCGTAATAAGTGATGGCATACATGGGTTCCAGCTTGATAGCCACATTGCGGTCCTGCACGCGGCCACGGTAGTTGCTCGTATAGCGTTGGTCGGATTCCCCGTCGTCGGCAATCACTATCTTACGGTAGTTCTCCACGTTGCGGTCCGACTTCTTTCGGGTCTTTCCGTCGGCCGAAGTGTTGTTGTCAGCCGTGTCCTTATTGTCGGCATCGTCCTTATTCGATTTGCCCGTATTCACGCCGTTCAGCTTGTCCAGCTGCATCTTGGTCACCTTGAACTCGTCCTGTTCAGCTCCCTTACGGTCGCCCACCTTCTTGCGGGCCTGGGCACGCTGATAGTATCCGGCCATGAAGTTAGGATATTCGTTGATAACCTTGGTATAGTCGCTGATAGCGCCGTGATAGTCGCCCGTCTGCGCACGCAGCACGCCACGGTTGAAGGTAGCCATCATGTTATCCGGCTCTATCTCAAGCACGAAGTCAAAGTCTTCGATGGCACGGTTGTCATCGCCCACCTGCGCACGCAGCAGACCACGGTTGTAGTGGCCGATGAAGTTGTTGGGGTCGATGTCGAGTGCCAGGTCATAGTCGCTCATGGCACCGCGCAGATTGTTCTGGTGGAAACGTGTAAGGGCACGGTTGATGTAGTTTCCGGCGTTCCTCACACTCAGGCGGATAGCTTGGTCAAGGTCGGATTCGGCATCCTTGTACTGCGCCTGCTGAATGCGTACAATGGCGCGTGCGCTCCAGCAGTTGGCTTCGTACGGGTCCATCTCGATGGCACGGTCAAAGTCCTTGACGGCCTGTATGGTATCTTTCTGTCGCAAACTGACCTCACCGCGCATCAGGTAGGCCTGCGTATAGCGGGGAGCGATGGTAAGCAATTTGCCCAAATCATCCTTGGCGGCATCAAAATCCTCCTTCTGCATATGGCAGAGGGAGAGATTGTGCCACAGGACGATGTTTTCGGGGTCGTACTTCAAGGCAGCCCGATAGTCCTCGATGGCACCGTCGAACTTGTTCTGACGGATACGTGCCAACCCGCGTATCTGATAGGCACCCACCACAAAAGGATTGCGGCGGATGGCCTCATCGCAGTCGGCCTCAGCACCCTGAAAATCCTCCAGATTGACCTTGGCCAAAGCACGGTAGAAGTAAGGCTCATACAGATAAGGCTTGGCACTAATCACTTGGTTAAAATACTGTATGGAGAGCACATAGTCCTCAAAGTACAAGGCGTTGCGGGCAATGGTCATCACCCGCTCGGTGTTGATTTGTGCGCACAGCAACGTAGGGAATAGCAACAGAGCTATCAATATCTTTTTTATCATCTGTCTAATATAAAAGCTTGAAAACGAAACAAAAGTAATGGTTTTCGTTCAGTTGACAGGATAAAGCGTATATTTTTTATATTTTTTGTGCCTTTTTCAGTTACTTCACCGTCCGCACCTTGTAAGTGCAGTGTGCCTTTCCCTTCAGCATGGCGTTGAGCTTGCCTTTTATCATCTGCTTGCGCAGGGTGGACAGATGGTCGATGAACATCTTCCCTTCCAGGTGGTCGAACTCATGCTGCATCACGCGGGCCAAGTATCCTTCCACCTCTTCTTCGTGGGGTTCCAGATTCTCGTCCAGGTACTTCACGCGAATCTTGCTGCCGCGCTTCACCGGCTCGTGGATGCCGGGCAGGCTGAGGCAACCTTCTTCCATCGACACTTCTTCGCCGGACACTTCCAGTATATGGGCATTGATATACGCCTTGCGGAAGTCCTTGTACTCGGGCATGTCTTCCGACAGCACATTGAGGTCCACCACCACCACACGGATGGGCAGGCCAATCTGCGGAGCGGCCAGACCGACACCATCGGCCTTGTCCATTGTCTCGAACATATTGGCAATCAATTCTTTCAAGTTCGGATAGTCGGGAGTAATGTCTTCCGCCACCTTTCTCAGTACGGGCTGACCGTAAATATAAATAGGTAAAACCATGAAATTATTATGAATTTTAAATTTTGAATTATATAAAATCCGCCTGATCCGCTTAATCCGCGTCTAAAAAATCACGTCTAAGAGAGGAGATGCTTCGACAGGCTCAGCATGACAAACGGTATTCTTCATTATCCATTCTCCATTATCAATTATCCATTAAAGAAATTCTTCATTTAAAAGTTTCTCTTCTGTTCCAAATACGTTTGCAGAATGATAGTGGCGCTTATTTCATCCACCAAGGCTTTGTTCTGCCGGTCTTTCTTCTTCAGTCCGGCTTCGAGCATGGTGCGATGGGCCAACACGGAGGTGAAACGTTCGTCCACGTACTCCACCGGCATCTGCGGCAACTTCTTCTTGAGCGACTGCACAAACGGCTCGATGCGTTTCATGTTTTCCGATGCCTCGTTGTTCATCTGCTTGGGCAGTCCCACGAGTATGCGCTCCACAGGTTCCCGCGCCACGTAATCGAGCACAAACGTCATCAGTTGATGCGTAGGGACGGTTGTCAGTCCGTTGGCTATCAGCTGCAACGTATCGCTCACGGCTATGCCCGTGCGCTTCTTTCCATAGTCTATGGCTAATATTCTGCTCATAATGAGCGGCAAAGTTAGGGATTAATTTTGAAATAGAAATAAGTCTGCCACCAT
>JAUNJD010000053.1 GCA_030523205.1 Bacteroides sp. | reverse complement strand
CCTTTTTAAATGTCGTACTGAAGCAGTAGACGCAACTACAAATGTTGCGCTGATTTCATAGACACTTTGGCTGTCTTGCCGGACTTGCAAGAACCCGGGCTTGCTTGTTCGGCAAGACAGGTCTGCCGGCATATGCTGACTGATACAGCAGCACTTTAATAAAGATAAAGCGATATTGACCGATAAGCGCAGGGGCAATAGGGAATAATGCTTAAAAAACTACCGTTTCAGGCGCACACCGCTCTTCTTCATATTCTCGATAAGCAGACTTTGGGCGGGCGGGTTGATGGTTTCGTTGGCCTCGATGCGCACGCCCTTGCAGGCATTGAGGCGGAAGAGCGGGGCGGACTGAGCGTTGGCGGGCAGACTATCCACCTCGATGCGGTTGCCTTGGAACAGCAGGTCGGCGGTGCTCTTGGCATAGAGCACGGGATTGCCTGCGGTGCGGAAGGTGTTGCCTACGATGCGCACATTGCGATGCACGGGCTTGTGCTCGTCCACCACCTTGTTGGAGGGGTTCAAGGCGATGACAGCATGATGCGGGCCACCATTGTAGGCGCAGTCGATGAAGGTGTTGTTCTGTATCAGCACGTCGCATACAGGGCCCGATTCGTACCATCCTTCGGCATCGCCCTCTATCAGTATGGCGCTCATGCCCGTCTTATAGTAGGTGTTGTCGGCTATCACTACCCGACGTGGGGTGGTCATCAAGGTGCCGCGGGTGCTGGTGCGCGTGAAGTAACAGCGGCGAATCTCCACCTCGGGCGTACAGGTCAGGTTCTCCACACAATCGTGGTTCAGCTCCAGTGTGCGGGGCACGGCACGGTCGAACTTCACTTGCATCGTACGGTCGGTGAGCCGATGGACGGACGCTACACGGGCCGTGGCAAACCGCTGCATGGTGGAGGCGTGAACGAAGGCCACGGTGTCGCCCACGAAGTAGGCATTGTAACCATAGCTCTGCCCGTGCATGAAGCGCAGCACCAGTGTGCTGTCGGCAGGTTGCTCGATGGCACGCAGATTGGTGCCGTGCACGTTGATGGGGTCATCCTGCGCTCCGGCATAGCGGCAATCGAGTATGCTGATGCGCCCGCTACAACCCGAGAAGTGCATGAAGTCGGCCGAAGAAGCCAATAGCCGTCCGCTACCCTCACGGGGCGTGCAGCTGACGGCGTGCATGGTGATGTTGCGCGTGTATTGGCTGACGATGCCCAGCCCGTGCATATAGTGCATCCCGATGCTGTCGAGGGTGACGTCACTGCTCTCGTAGAGGAACATCCCCACTTGGTCGCGGATGATGTCGCGTATGGTGAGCGTATGCCCCAAGGCGGGACGGAAGTCGGCAGGCGTGCGGAAACGGACGATGCCCGGCGCTATCTCGGTAGCGGGTGAGGCGGCGAGCACCTGCCAATCGCGGCTGTAAAAGAAGTGCTCCGTCTGCGGGTCGTACTCGATGCAGTGGGGGTGGTCGGTCCGCCAACCTTCACCGTAGAGGTGGATGCGTCCGTTGGCTATGTCATAGCGGGTGTCGCGGTGCAGGGTTACTTCCACTCCGGTGGAATCAATCTGTGTATAGGTCATTTCGGAACCACCCGGACGTTCGGCATCGATGCTCAGTCCGCGCAAGGTGATGCCGTAGCAGTGGGCCAAGGCCACATTGGTCATCTTGCCGTGGAATATCCAGCGGGCATCATTGCCTTCAATCGTCAGTCCTTCCATGTCTTCCATGAATACACCAATGGTCTTCACCTTCGACGGGCATTCTTTTTCGGTGGATGTGTTCGTGATGAAGTATTCCTTACGGACAGCACCTTCGGGCCAGAAGTCGTATCGCCCCTTGTCAAAGACGAGTACCTGCACGCCCTGCTCCTTGCAAGCCTTGAGAGCTTGCTGCATGGGCACAGTCATGTTGGTGTAGCGGTAAGGGACAAGGCCGAAATCGCGGGCATAAAGGGTATCGCGACGATTCGCCTGCATGGGCAACAACGGTAGAAGGGAAAACAGGGTCAGTATCAGATTTCTCATAATGATGTATGTCTGTAAGTCGGTTGCCTCTTACAGGCGACCGGGGGATTAGACTTTATACCTTATTATATATAAGTACGTGCACCAAGCCAAGCCGACCGATAGACCTGTCTGTAACCGGATTGCTTGCCCGCACGTATGCAAAGATAGTATATTCTTTGACTGCCTCTAGGGTAGAAAGCTAGTTTTCTGTGCGACGGCGACCGTTTTTCAGCTTCCATCCGCTCCACAGACACCACATAGCGGCCAAGCCTGCCACAAATATGAAGAAGAGCGTGGCAGCCGAGCCTATATAGATGCGCCCGCTATGTACTTCGAGGGCAGCGTTCCATAACGACATGGGCAGAGTGGAAAGCTCTTCGGGCTGGGGTATGGCCTCTGTTCCCTCGCCATAACCTACCGGAAAAGGTCCTGCGGCAAAGTCGGAGCTGAAACCCGATATGGCCTGCTGTCCAAAGGGTGCTCCGCTCTTGGTCGGAGCCGAAACGTGGGTGAAGTAGTCCGTTGATGTACATTGTTGTCTGTCCCAGACATAAAGACCGCTGAATGAACCGCAAAGCCATCGGCCTGCCATGTCCTTCTGCAACACATTCAGTCCCATGACGCTGACGGGTGGCGTATCCGTCAGTCGCTTGACAGTGCCTTCGGGCAAGGACAGTGCAAAGAATCCCTCTGAAGTGGAGAGCAACCAATCGCCGCAAGCCTCGTCATATCGAAGCAACCGCAACCGGTCGTGCCAAGGGTTAGGATTGCTCAGTAGGGTGCCGGGCAGAGGCTTCATCTTGTTCATGACCAACGGAATCATGACAGGCGGACGCAGGCACCATCCCGTCAGGCAGATGAGCAGGGTCAGTACGATGGTCCATCGTCCTATCCGATTGTGCCACAGCAGAGAGAACCTAGTCAGCCGTGTGGTGCCTACCGTAGTCCGATGTCGGCTACGCAATCGCTTCGTGCATCCGGGCAAGCACCAACAGGCCAATCCTGTCAGGCATAGCAGGATAAGAATCAGTGCGATGCCATCTACCACCAACTTACCGACCGTACCAAATAGTTCGCCGCTATGCAGCAGCCATACGGTACGGAACCAACTTACACGCCCATCGTAACCGTCAGGTGTGTCCGGCTGTATCTTATGAAAGTCTGTGTAGGGGGCAATAGACAGATAAAGATAGGAGCGACTGACAACAACCAGTGTATCGCCCATGATTTCGATGTCGGTCAATCTCTCGTCCCCTTCCAAAGGCAGGCTGACGGTAGTCCAGCAACCATCGGCACCGCAACGATAAAGGCCGAAGGGACTGACGGCAAAGAGACTTCCGGACGGCGTGGACACTACTCGGCGTATGTTTCGGTAGTCGGCTCCTCGGGGCAGTCCACGGTTGAAGTCGGTGATGGAGGAGGCATCGGCATGGGTTTGCCACAATCCACCCGAGCCGTATATCAGTATGCTCGGCATGGAGTCGGCTCCCGTATAGGGCAGGGTACCACGCAGTAGGCCGTTATTCCAGCGGTCGTAATGATAGCGGGTGGGCAGATACTTCCGACTGACGTTCATATCCGCCACCAACGAGCGGTGGTTAAGCACAATGCCCGACAGACAGAACATAAGCATGAAGAAGCTGATGCATAGGCCGAACCACTTATGATGCTTGTGCCAAGTAATGCGCTTCATATCTATGGTTGCACGTTTTCCGTTTTCTTAATGATGAGTCAACTGACAGATTTCTTCTTCCTTGCTACCACGAGAATGTAGCCCAACAATGCGATGAAGGCCACGAGGATGACCAGCATCGGCGTGCGATACTTCTCGGGTTCTACCCATATCTCATCAAAGAAGTTGATGCGTCCCATTATCTCGACCGGAGTCCAAAAGACAATAACCGTGGCCACGGCCATGCGTATGTTGGCACCCCAAGCACGCAGGCGCAATTGCTTACGGAACATGAAGATGGCACCGACAAGACAGCCGAATCCCACGAGGAAGGTAACGGGATGATGGTCACCCAGGAAATTCTTGTCGTAGCAGAACATCAATACAAGGTAGCAAGTCCACATCATCATGTTCAGCTCCATAAAGGTGACGATACTGGTGTGGCGCGTCATGGGGCGAGCAGCAATCTCGTTCTTACGGTTGCGGAACAGTACACGCTGCCACCAGTTGATGAAGTTGCAGCCGTTCTTGGTGCAAAACAAGTAGAGGGTCATCATCATCATCCACAAACCGAAGGTGGCGGGCATGATGAGGTATTCGGGCTTGGTCACCACCACGCCATTCTCCACCTCGGGTTGCACACCCCAGCGGTTGGCGTAGTATTGGAACAGGAACTCCACCCAGCCCGTCCAAAACAGCAATCCACCGAAGAGGCCCCACAGCGTCTGCCGTGTGTCACCCTTGACAAATACGCCGACAATGACCATCAGCAGTCCTACGGCTCCCATGGCAAATGCCGAGTAGTGTACCGCCTCGGGCGTCATCGTCTTTTCCATCACAATCATCAGTGCATGACCCAGTGGCATGGTGAACAGCACCACCATGAAGGAGGCAATGGTCCTCCACCAATACAGTTTCTTCTTTTCTTCTTCCATTATTCTCTTGTTTTAATTCTGATTGCAACACACGGGAGGGAGGGGTATCAATAGCTCGTCTGTCGGCCGGTCCTGCCCGTTGAACGTACAAAGATATATATTATCGGGCTAGCATAAGCCGACTTATCCGCTTAATGATTCCTAAAAGTCTGTCATTCGATATCTGCATATACAGTAAGTGGACGCGCCTCGGCACTGCCTCACGGCAGCCTCCGGACACGTCCACTATTTCGTCACCCGCACAGTCAACTTTTACTAACGATAAAACAGCATATTATATATACAGTGCAATAAGCGGATGACAATCAGTATATTAATGTGCAGCTTACTGCAATCGGCCAATCTGTTCTTGCAGCTTCGCTTCGGACAGGCTGATGTAACCAGTCTCCCCAGCATACTGCTGCCCGTCGGAAAGCACATATTGTAGGAAGGCTATGAGCGCAGCACCTTGCGGTTTACCCTTGGTCACCATGTAGAGGTCTCGGGCAGGGGGCGAGGGGAAGCGTCCGTCGTTGATGGCGGCTATCAGTTCATCCGAGGTGCCGTAGAAGTCTTCTTCGGGACTGATGGTTCCATCCTCGTTGACGTCGAGCGGAATAACAGCCAGTCCTTCGAAGGGCTTCTTCGTGTGCTGGTCATAGACGTAGCCTATGTTGTTGTAGCCGATGCCTACCCTATCCTTCTGCACGGCAGAGGCTACACCCGGATCGCCAAATACGGCCGTCGCCTTCAGGTTCTCCTGACGTTTACCCAGCCAAGCAGCGAACGTCTCGGCCGCTCCACAAGCGTCGGAACGAGTAAATACGTGTATGGGGGTCTTGGAAGCCGTGCCCAACAACTCTCCCCATGTGGAGAACTCTTTGTTCCAAAGGGCAGCTGCCTTCTGTCGTGTCAAGCCTATCTTGCGGATGTCAGCCAAGTCGGGATTCTGTACGCTGACGGTAGGCACCACAGCATCCTTCACCACAGCAATGGGGAAAGCACCTTTCTCCAATTCCTCGGGATAAACCTCGCGAGACACCATACCAATATCCACTACACCGGCCAAGGCATCCGTCATGCCCTTGCCGGCACCTCCGCCCGATATGTCAATCTTTACGTAGGGATGCAGTTTCTGGAATTCTTCCGCCCACTTCACAGCCATAGGGTAGAGCGCAAAGGCACCCGACAGCTGGATGGTACCCGTCAGACCGTCAGCCGACGCCACTTCTTCACTTGCTTGCTGCTTCTGCTTGCCACCGGAACATCCGGCCACTAGCAGAGCAAATACCGGAATAAACAACAATCTCATTTGCATACTTCTCGTTTTTTTAATGATTCATACCTATTTATATATGCCGGTCCGGTTCGTCGGCACAGGCCGACCCGCATAACGACGGCAAGCATATGGTCACCGTCGTATTCCCGGCGGCGACAAAGGTATGCTGAATATGCAAGACATGAAATACCCTTAATGAGGGGTTTTCGGCCCAACGGCCTACCACGATAATGGTATGCGGAGAACGATTATCCGTCCAATCCCTCCTTGGCCTCCTCTTGAGGGATACGAATTGAAGTGTAAAGTTCGAGGATAGCGGCTATCGTCAGAGAGACAATCCATTCGTTGCCATGCGTGAAGAACATGAAGGCACCCGTAAGCACCAGCAACAATGCGCCGAATATCTGCTGCCTACGCAAGCGCTTCACTACGGCACTGCGGCTACGCGAAGGAGAATTGATTTGTGCCAAGGCTACGAAAGCGGCACCTATTGTATATATATAAGGTGAAAATGTCCAGCCCGTGATATAGACGGCTGCACCTACCAAAACCATAACGGCTCCAACAGTAAAAAGAGCGGGAATCAACTGTTTCATTTCTCTATATCCTCACTGAATACGTAAATATCTTCGTTGGGCTTCTTCATGAGGTACTTCTCGCGGGCGATGCGCTCGATGGCACCGGAATCAAGAGCAAGTTCGTTCAGACGTTCCGTATTCTCCTCGTAATCGGCACGATAACGTGCTATCTCCTCACGCAAACGATTTTCTTCGCGCGTGTAGGCCCAACGACGCATCAGGCTGTTCTCGTCCACAAAAACAATAATCACCGCAAACAGCAGAAGCGTAATGATATACTTATGCCTGCGCACAAAAGACCAAAGAGAAGCAAGTTTATCCATCTTTATAACAATTATGATTCAATGTTTCGCAAGTAGCCAACTATATTAACAAGAGTTCGGTCGAAGCCGGCTCTCCGACCGCCTCGTGCCGCAAAGATAAGACGAATTACTGAGAAAATTCTTCTTTTTTGCCCACATTTGCATCTTCTTTGCAGAAGATAAGCGGCATCTCAGCATAATTTTTCACGCAAGCATGAAATTCTGCATCCGATTTTGCATTATCTTTGCAAAAAGATAAGTTGCATCTTTACACCACAACAACATCCCAAATATGGAAAACTATATTGTATCGGCACGAAAATATCGCCCTTCGACCTTCGAATCGGTGGTCGGACAACGCGCCCTGACCACTACCTTGAAAAATGCCATCGCTACCGGAAAGCTGGCCCACGCCTACCTTTTCTGCGGTCCCCGAGGTGTGGGGAAGACAACTTGCGCACGTATCTTCGCCAAGACCATCAACTGCATGAGCCCCACAGCCGACGGCGAGGCGTGCAACCAATGCGAATCGTGCAAAGCCTTCAACGAACAACGCTCCTACAACATCCACGAACTGGATGCCGCCTCCAACAACTCGGTAGATGACATTCGCCAACTAGTGGAACAAGTACGCATCCCGCCACAGATTGGCAAATATAAGGTATATATCATCGATGAGGTGCACATGCTGTCGGCTTCGGCCTTCAATGCCTTCTTGAAGACGCTGGAAGAGCCGCCCCGCCATGCCATCTTCATCCTAGCCACGACCGAGAAACACAAGATATTGCCTACCATCCTTTCGCGCTGTCAGATATATGACTTCAGCCGTATCGGCGTGGAAGACACCGTAGCCCACCTGGCATACGTAGCCTCCAAGGAAGGCATCAGTGCCGAACCCGAAGCACTGAATGTCATTGCCTTGAAAGCTGACGGTGGTATGCGCGATGCACTCTCCATATTCGACCAAGTGGTAAGCTTTACTGGAGGACACATCACCTACCAAAGTGTCATTGAGAATCTCAATGTGCTAGACTACGAGTATTACTTCAAGCTGACCGACTTCTTCCTTGAAAACAAAATAAGCGATGCCCTGTTGCTGCTGAACGACGTACTTAACAAAGGATTCGATGGTAGCCACTTCATCACAGGCCTTTCGTCGCATCTGCGTGACCTGTTGGTAAGCAAAGACCCTGCCACGCTTCCTTTGCTGGAAGTAGGTGCCAGCATCCGTCAACGCTACCAGATACAAGCTCAGAAATGTCCGTTGCCTTTCCTGTATCGCGCCATGAAGCTATGCAACGACTGCGACCTAAACTATCGCGCCAGCAAGAACAAACGATTGTTGGTAGAACTGACGCTGATACAGGTAGCCCAACTTACCGCCGAGGGGGACGATGTTAGTGGTGGGCGTAGCCCTAAACAAGTCTTAAAACCCATATTTACACAGCCTGCCGCTGCACAGCAGCCACAGGCTGCCCCTACCGTGTCCCAACCCAAAGCCACCATCACACAAAAAACGAGCAAACAGCAGACGACACCATCGACCTCAAACAATCAGCCAAACAGCAATGTCCACCCCACCCCTACCGCCGTGCTACTGGCTCAGGGCAAAGACGAGAAGAAAATTCCGGTGGTAAAAATGTCGGGATTGGGAGTATCCATCAAACGTCCCAACGCAGAAGCTGAAAAAGAGAAAACGGTTGCAACCGTCAGTGCCGCCCCCGCCCAGAACGTCCAACCCGAAGAAGACTACATCTTCAACGAAAGAGACATCAACTACTATTGGCAAGAATATGCCGGCCGTATGCCCAAAGAACAGGTTGCCATTGCCAAACGTATGCAAAATATGCACCTCACCTTGCTGAATGACACCACCTTCGAAACCGTGGTAGATAATGAGATTGTAGCCAAAGAATTTACCGCCATGATTCCGGCCCTGCAAGACTACCTGCGTACACGCCTAAAGAACAGGAAAGTCACCATGACCGTACGCATCAGTGCCCCAACTGAAAAGGTCCGTGCTTACGGACGAGTGGAGAAGTTTCAGATGATGGTACAAAAAAACAATGCTTTGCTACAACTAAAAGATGCCTTCGGACTGGAACTATATTGAAAATCCTTACTACGGGGAGAAGCATTTGTAGAGGCTTTTTTACAACTATACTATTAAAAAATGCGACTTTTTTAATACTTACTTCATTTTTTATATTTATTTTTGCAAGCAACAAACAAAATGGGCGGAAACATTGGGTAAAAGAATCACCATACCTATATTCATGTTGGTACTGCTGTTTTCTTGCAGTATCCAATCAAGAGCTTATACCAATCAAGAGAAGTTACGTGTACTCAGATCCCTGATTGAGAGAGATGTCGTGTTCGACAGTAAAGTCTCGATAGACAGCTTTATCAGTTGGAGCGAACAGCTTATTCCTACTTTGCAAGAAAAAGGGAAAGAAGAAAACTATTTCCTGATACAGGCTCAATTGGTACAGGTATATCTCACCAGCGGAGACATCAGCCTTGCCATAGACCGTGCACGCATCATGTACGAAGAAGCCCAAAGACTGCACTACAAATTCGGCAATGTCCTTGCCAAGCAAGCACTGGGAGACACTTACATGAGTTCGAATATGGAAGACAAAGCCATGGAGTGTTACCAAAACGCCCTTCAAGATTTACAGCAGACCAAAGGACACCAATCATACAGAAACCGGCTGCTCCTGAAGATAGTATCAGCCCTTAGGCAAAGTGAGAATCCGGAAAAGGCACAACCCATTTTGGAGGAGCTGCAAAATATGATAAAAAAGAATCCGGACAGTCCGTTAGTTTATGGAGTTCTGACACAAGAAACTTATTTCAATATCCTACGCGGGCAAAGCGACCGCAAATATCTGGAGAAAGCCCAAATCGGACTTGAACAAATGGATTCTATCTGCCGAAAAACGCAAGAAAGCTTCCAACAATTCGCATACGAATATACCCAAGCCGCCTATTATCGTGCATTAGGTACATGGGACAAAACGGCCTTCGCTCAATCCATCGAACTTTATCAAAAGATGCTGAACGACATGGCCGGTCATAAAGGTTCTTCTTACTATCGACGCTTGGCCTCTGAAATCATCAAACTCTACAAGACACAGGGTTTGACGGAGGAAGCCTGCAAAGTATATCAGAATCTTTATCCTACGGTAGACTCCATTGCCTCACAAGGTTACAACCGACAGATAAACACGTTAAAGACCAAGTACACCGTAGATCAAATGGAGATTGAGAATAAAGAAGCACAAAACAAATTCCTGTTGAGTGTACTGATTGGCAGCCTCCTGCTGTTGCTATTGTTCTTCGTCATCGTCACTTGGCTGCGGCATCAGCAGAAAGCCTTGCGGCTTTCCGTACAGAAGCTGGAGCAATCTAGGATACATGCAGAGAATGCAACCCATGCCAAAAGCGTATTCCTCTCGAACATGAGTCACGAGATACGCACTCCTCTCAATGCGCTATCCGGTTTCTCAACCTTACTGACCGAAGAAGGACTGGACAACGAAACGAGACAGCAATGCACCGAAGTCATCCAACAAAACTCCGACCTCTTGTTGAAGCTGATTGACGACGTCATAGACCTGTCCAGCCTTGAATACGGCAAATTACAATTCAGCCTCAAGCGATATGATGCCGTAAGTATCTGTCGGAACGTCGTAGATACCGTGACCAAAGTGAAGCAGACACAGGCCGATGTGCTGTTCGAAACGGACTTGAAGTCGCAGGAAATTGACACCGACGACTCGCGCCTGCAACAAGTGATTATCAACTTGCTCATCAACGCCACCAAGTTTACCCCGAGAGGCAGCATCACCCTGAAACTGGAGAAGTTGCCCGATCAAGATATGCTGCAATTCTCCGTTACTGACACAGGATGTGGTATCCCCTTGGAAAAGCAAGGAAACATATTCCGCAGGTTTGAGAAACTGAACGAAAACGTACAAGGCAGTGGACTCGGCTTGTCCATCTGCCAACTTATCATCGAATACGTAGGTGGAAAGATTTGGATTGACCCCAGCTATACCGAAGGCTGCCGGTTCATCTTCACACATCCCATCAACCAAAACAATCGAAAGGAGGAACGCTCATGAAACGTACTGCCTTCATCATCCTCTGCCTGCTGTTCTACATTTGCCAGCTATCCACACAGACACTGTCTGCCCAAACTTCATTCGAAGCCACCAAGGACAGTCTGCTGCGGATTTATGTCACCTCACAGCCGGATAGTAACAGATTGGTTGTCATACACAATCTGGCCAAGCTGCACCAACAACGCGGCCTCACCTTCATCTACTACGAGGACTTGTTGCTGAAAGAAGCCACCAAGCAGCAGAATCTGAAATATCAAAGCAAAGCCATCTATGAACACATAATACATTATTATAATGAATTCGACATAGATAATGTACTGGGATGGATGGGTAGAATGGAAGACTTTGCCAATAAGCACAGTTATTACGAAGACTACTTCAACGCCAAACGTTTGGAGATAGAGACTTACAATATCTACCAGCAAATAGAGCGGGCCATCATCGAGGCCGAAGCCATGTCCGAACTGGCCCGAAAGCAGAACAACAGAGCCGGTATGCGGGGTGCCGCTCTATGCCTTGCTACAAGCTACTCGTCCACCATGCGCTACGATGAGTGCAAAGAGCAGCTGAAGCTAGCTTATAGCCTGTTCCGAGACAGCGACCCACCGCTGGACCAAGTCAACCAGCTGACCAAAATCATTACGATATATGCACACCTCCAGATGCTTGAAGAGCAGAAAACGGCACTCGATGCCCTTGTTAAAGCCATCGACCGTCTGTTGGTGGAGGCACCCGTAATGAAGAATGCCATCGTCTTCCTCAACCTGTTCATCGAAAGCCAATATGCCATGTATTACCTGAATACGGGCAATCTGCCGGAAGCCCTTGCTCACCTGCAAAAGGCCGAACCGTATGTGGCAATCACACGGTATATTCCCTATCAGTCTTTATTCTATCAGATATATGCAGCCTATTATCAAGAGACCAACAACTATGAACAGGCTTTGGCATACATCAACAAAGCAACTGCTATAGTCGGCCTTAACTCAGCCTCTGATGTGGTAGGATGCCGAGGCAGAAAGGCCGACATCTTGGTCAAAATGGGACACCCTGACGAGGCTTTGCCCATCTACGAACAGACACTGATTGAAAAAGATTCTATCTATCGTGATGTGGCCATTTTGCAAATGGAACAGATACGTTCTTTATATGAAATAGACAAACTCACCTTGCAGAAAGAGCAGCAGAGTGCAAACTTCAAATATTTCAGTCTGTCGGTCATTTTCATCTCGACTCTATCGCTCATCTTTTTCGCCATACATCTATATCGCAGCCGAAAGAAGATGCTGAAAAACGAGAAAGAAGCCCAACAGCTGACCCAGATTGCAGAAAACGCCAACGAGGTAAAAGGCCTTTTCTTGGCCAATATGAGCTACAACATCCGCATACCTCTGAACAACGTGGTGGGTTTCTCGCAGTTGCTATCCACCGAGGAGGAACTGACGGAAGAGGAACGTAAGGAATACTCCGCCATCATACAAAGCAACTCCGGCGAACTGATTCAGCTGGTGAACGATGTACTCGACCTTTCACGCTTGGAAGCCAAGATGATGAAGTTCCAGTTACAGGACATATCCATAGAAAGCTGGTACACCGAACTCTGTTTCATGGTAAAAATGCGCAGCGAAGGACGTATCCAACTCATATCCAAGACGGCTATCGAGAATGCACAAGTGCATACCGACTCTGCCCGCCTGACGCAAATGTTATCTACCATGTTGCTGTACCCCATCCCATGCGATACCCCGCGCGAGATAACCATAAAACTGACTTATCATCCGGAATTCCACGAACTGCGTGGTAGAATCGGCAACAGCCCGATGGCCGACCCTGCCTTCAGTTCACAGAAGATAATCATACGCCAACGCATCTGCCAATTATTCTTCGAACATTTTGGCGGAAACTTCCAAATAGAAGAGTGTGCGAAAGGAGAGATTCCGGTGATAACCTTTATGTTTCCAACACTTTCGTAACATTCTGTTTCATAACAACAAGTCCATTCCAACGGACTTCAAAAACGAACAACAATCTATTTAGACGACATACAAATTACTTCTTTTTATTCAAAATCGGTAACAAGTAAAGCAGAAAACCACTACTTTTGTCACTGTAATTAGTACTAATCATTTAAAATCTAAAAGAAAATGGCTTACGTAATTAGTGACGATTGTATTGCTTGCGGAACTTGTATTGACGAGTGTCCGGTTGGCGCTATCTCTGAAGGTGACAAGTATTCTATCAACCCGGAAGCTTGCACAGAGTGTGGAACTTGCGCAGATGTTTGCCCCTCTGAGGCAATTCACCCGGGAGAATAATAGATTTTATCTCCCTATGGAGTAGAGGAGTTGGAGAGTTAAGTCTCTCCAACTCCTCTTTTTTTGCACTTTTCCCATTAAAATAGAAGCCTGAGAATCCATGAATCAACATCTTAGAGAAAAAAAGTATTAGTGACATCCGTTCATTATTATTCGTATATCAAAAGCCAGTTTTACTATATAGATGGCATATTCAGCAAACAGTATTGTAAGGAAAACAGAGCGACCGTGGTCGAGCACATATTAAATTTTACACAAAATATATCAATTTATAGACCTAATAATCCAAATAAAAAGTTTAAATTTGGGTCAACCAAATAGATAAGACTTTCGCTGAAGCCTTAAATTATTAACCCTAATTTACTATGTTTATGGACACTAAGACAAATGCCAGAAAAACACTCATCGCCCTATGCATGAGTATGCTTTGTGCAGTAGCCTTTGCACAAGTTCGCCAGATTACAGGTACCGTCGTGGACGGGATAGGCGAACCGATTATAG
The DNA here is from genome assembly GCA_030523205.1 of Bacteroides sp. GTDB lineage: Bacteria > Bacteroidota > Bacteroidia > Bacteroidales > Bacteroidaceae > Bacteroides. The sequence continues at coordinate 6,675 of JAUNJD010000053.1, read as the reverse complement.
GCGCAAACGTATTGGAAGTGGGAACGACAAATGGTGTCATCACCGACATTGACGGAAACTTCAGACTAGACGGCGTACAGCCCAGCTCCGAAATTCAGATAACCTATATAGGTTATATCCCTCAAACCATCAAAGTGGGTAATCAGACAAACTTCAAAGTAACTCTAAAGGAAGACTCCCAAGCATTGGACGAAGTGGTAGTCATCGGTTATGGCGTTGTGAAGAAACGCGACCTGACAGGTTCCGTTGCCTCCGTTAAGAGCGACGACATCGAGAAGGTAGCCGCCACCAATGCCCTGCAAGCCATGCAAGCCAAGGTGCCTGGTTTGGACTTGAGCCAAGGAAGTGGTGAAGCCGGCTCCAGCTTGTCCATGACCTTGCGTGGTAATCGCTCCATCACCGCCAGCAACAGCCCGTTGGTATTGGTTGACGGTGTGGAATATGGCTCCACAGTCGATATTCCGGCTTCTGAAATCGAATCCATGGAAGTATTGAAGGATGCCTCCTCTACCGCCATCTACGGTACGAAGGGTGCCAATGGTGTAATCATCATCACCACCAAGCGCGGTAGCGCCGGAAAGACACAGGTGAACTTCAACGCCTATTGGTCGTTCAACAGCCCCACGAAGACAGCAAAGCCCATGTATGGTGATGCCGAAGTACAGCGTGTTATCGACAAGAGCGACTATCAGAACAACTACGCTACGTATGCCGAAACCGGCACATGGGGTACCGCTTCTGCCTCTCCGGAAGATGTGTTGACAGAATCACTCTCCGACGGTACCACACAGCTTGAAATTTACAATGACAAGAGTTATACCGACTGGATTGACCTGTTATTGAAGAACAGCTTGACACAGAACTATGAACTGTCTGTAACCGGTGGTAGTGAAAAGACCAACTTCAATGTGGCCGTTTCGGCTATGAAGAACAACGGTATCATGAAGAACGATAACTTGAACCGTTACACCGGCCGTATCAACATCGACCACACCATCAACAGCTGGGCTAAGGTAGGTAGTAGTATTACCTATATGTATCGTAGCAACGATGCCCGTAACTCCAGTGTTTATAGTCAGGCACTGAAGATGACCACCATCACCCATGCCTATCTGAGCGATGGAAGCATCAACGCTACTCCGAATCCGTGGTACAACTCCCACTGTAGTCCGCTGCTCGACGAAGTAGAGGGTGCCTACCAAAAGAACACAGAAAGTACTCGTTTCTTCGGAAACGTTTATGCACAGCTGACCCCGATGAAGGGTCTGGTATTCAAGACCTTGTTCTCGCTCAGCCGCCGCAACACGCGTACCGGTCTATACCAAGACTACGAATCACAAGCTCGTTATCAATCTCCGGCCACCTCTTACATCTCGAACGAACAAGCCTCTAATATTGGTTATACTTGGCAGAATACATTGAACTACAATACTAACTTCAATGACATTCACGACCTTACCATCCTGTTGGGCCACGAAATGAGCCAATCGGTGGACGAAAGTATCTCCATTGCGGGTGATGCCGGTAAGGAACACTACTACACCAGTGCATTCTACGATGTAAGCAAGATTACAAGTCCTACGACTACAACCACTTACGAAAAGCAATCCATGCTGTCTTTCTTTGCCCGTGCCAACTACAAGTTCATGGAACGCTACTTGCTGACGGCTTCTCTTCGTGCTGATGGTTCTTCCGTATTGGCCGACGGACATAAGTGGGGTTATTTCCCCTCTGTAGCCGTAGCATGGCGCATCAACGAAGAGTCTTTCATGGCGAATACAAGAGATTGGTTGGATAACCTGAAGTTCCGCGTATCTTATGGTATTTCCGGTAACGCAGCCATCGACCCCTATCAAACTATTGCAACCCTGACTTCTTCCATTCCGAGCGGAACAGACATGATTCCTGCTTCGATGGGCAACGAGGACCTCTCTTGGGAAACAACTCACTCACTGAATTTCGGTCTTGATTTTGGTGTATTGAGCAACCGCATTTCGGGTAGCATCGACTACTATATCAACAAGACTAAGGACCTGCTCTACTACAAGAGTGCACCTGCTTCTTCGGTTTACACCAGTACATTGGCCAACGTGGGCGAAAGCTCTGGTCAAGGTATTGAGGTAGCTGTAAATGCCATCGCTATCCAGAAGAAAGACTTCACTTGGGAACTCAACCTTTCATATACCCATAGCACTGATAAGCTAGAAAAGCTGGCTGACGGTTCGGACCGCAACATTGACGGTACAGATGCCCTCATCGTAGGCGAACCTCTCTCCATCTACTACGACTACGAGACCAACGGCATTTGGGGCATCGGTGAATACGACCAATATGTATCGGATATGGCATCCCAGGGTGTTACGGTAGAAAAGCCGTTGAGTAGCTACGGCGACCCGGGAACCGTGAAAATCGTAGACCGCAACGGCGACGGACAAATTACCGACGATGACAAGCGCGTTTACAACCGTTCGCCCAAGCACATCATGGGTCTGAACACCACGCTGACCTACAAAGACTGGTCACTGGGCATACAGTTCTATGCTCGCTTGGGAGGCTACATGGAATATGGCATGAACTCACAGCTGAACTACGAATCGGCCAACTGGGGGGACATCGACTACTGGACTCCGACCAATACCGGCGCCAAGTTCCCGTCTCCGGGTTTGAACAGCGATCAGCAATCTACATATAGTACCTATAAGACTGCCTTCTACTGGGAAAAAGCAGACTACTTCAAGATTAAGGACATCACGCTGACTTATAGCGTGCCCAAGACACTGAGCAAGAAGGTGGGTATAGCCAATGCACGCATCTACGCTTCCATGAAGAACTTCCTCACCTGGAGCAGCGTGGACAACTACGACTCTGAACGTGGTGGTAGCATCAGCTTCCCCTTGCAAAAGCAATTTATTCTGGGTTTAAACCTGCAATTCTAACACTATAACACCGCATTTGATATGAAAAAGATAAGCATATTAATGGCAGCTATCGCACTCAGTGCAAGTTGCATCTCTTGTTCCGACTTCTTGGAAGAAGACAATAAAGTAGGTCAAACTGCCGACTTGACTTATTCCACCTCCACCGGCATCGAAGGATTGGTGAACTCCTGCTACGCATTCTCCAGAGGATGGTGGGGCAAGGAAGCCGGATTGGGCCTCTCCGAAATGGGAACCGACGTATTCTACTACGGATATGACAATAAGCAGAAGTCTCTGAACTCCTACAACCTGACTTCCGCCAGCTTGGACGGAAATACCGCCGACGACGCTTGCTTGGACCACTATTGGGAACTCTTCTACTGCGCCGTGGATGTCTGCAACAACGCCATCTACTACGTACCGCAGTGTACGGCTATCTCCGAAGATAAGATGAACACTTATATGGGCGAAGCTTACTTCATGCGCGCCCTCTACTACTCGCAGATGGTAGCCATTTGGGGGCCGATTCCCTACAACGCAGAACGCATCACTACCGTGAACACCAGCCCTGTTCGCGTGCCCGAAGCTGAAGTATTGGGACATGTACTCGAAGACCTCGATACATCCATGAGCTACTTCCAGACAGCCGGTGTCATGACCAAGTCCAATGCTTCTGCCACAGGCCATGCGCACTACTATGCTGCTTTGGCTCTGAAGGCCCGTGTACTGCTCTATGCCGCTTCTTGGTTGGGCGAAACCAGTATCACCACCGGTAGCTACTCCGGACAGAACCTCTACACATTGGCACAAACAGCCGCCGAGCAAGTTATCAGCGGTGCAGGCGCCAGCTTTTATAGCGACTATGCAGACACTTGGTGCTATGACAACGAAGAAATCGATGCCAATAGCGAAGCCATTTGGGGTGTTCACTATGACAACAATCTGACTACAACCACCAACTGTATTCCTTATCGCTACAAGACTGACTCAGACGGTGATTACCAAAGCTACAACAGCTTGATTACTCGTACCGGTTACACTCGTGGTGGTAGTGCCATGAACCTGATGTTCGTCAGCATGTGGAACAACGGTGCCAGCGACTTGGGCGGTAATGGCAAACAAGTATTTGTCCGCGTATTGGGCGAATCCACTTCTTACGTAACGAACACCAGCACAAACACAAGTGTTTATGTTGCTCCTTACTATTCACCCTACGGCCGTGGTTTCACGCGCTACTTGCCTTCTCTCTACTTGTGGCAGTTGCTGAATGACAACCGCGAAACCGACCAACGTTTCGAAGGTACATTGCTGACTCACTACAACATGGCTTACGGTTTGGAAGGAAGTGCCGAGAACTACCCGTTAATGGGTCAATTCTCTGTAGATCCTACTGTAGCTTACGCTAACGACGGCAACTACTTCAATGCCGGTGATACAGCTATCTACTACTGTCCTTACGACGGAGACTCTGAAGAAGGTATAGCCATGCAGGAATGGGCCAAGAACCGCTACCGCATCCAGTTCATGTACGGTGGTGATATTCCGGTTTACTCATCTTCCGACCCTGCAACAGCACTGCCTACCGAAGCCGCTAAAGCTACCTCGGACATATATGGTGACACCCGCTACAACTCTTACAAGATTGCCGGTTGGTGCTCTTACCCGGGCATCAAGAAGTTCTTGGACGACGTATACAACTCCACTTACCCGACTCACGACATCACCGGTCGCGATGCCATCGTCCTCCGCTTGGCCGAAATGTACCTCATCAAAGCTGAATGCCAATTGGCAAACGGAAGCGCAAGCGGTGCTCTCGCTACCATCAACGAACTTCGTGACGCTCGCGCCATCGAAGGCACAGACAACAGTCTGTCCGGCACTTGCGACATGGATATGATTCTGGACGAACGTGCTATGGAACTCTGCGGTGAACAACAACGTTGGTTCGACCTGAAGCGTACACACACCTTGCTGGACCGTGTAGCTCGCTACAACGCACAGGCATCGAGCAACATCGCCGAGAAGCACTACTATCGCCCCATCCCGCAGGCACAGTTGGATAACGTGACTAACCTCATCTCCAAATCCGTTTCTCAGAGCAACGGCGTATTACAGTACAGCGCGACCGACGAATCGGGCTTCTGGCAGAATCCGGGTTATTAATCCCCTGCCCTGCCGCAAGGCAATGACTAACTAATATCGTGTCGGCCCGCTGTCATCAAGACATGGCCGACACTCTATAAAATGGATGAACACAGCACTCCCTGATTGAGTTGTTATCAAAGGAGGCTGTGTTCATCTTTTTTGTTTTCAAAAATGAATAAAACAATTCATTATGCTACATTTCATCAAATATACTAAGCAAAAATAACTATCTTTGTGCCCGATTTAATCAATTTGGCACAAAACAATGAAAAAGTTCAAGTACAATCTAACAACAGTTATTTTCATATCATTGCTATTAGGTTTCTTTGTCGGCATGATATTTCACTATGGCATCCCCAGTTGCTATGTACGTGACACGATATTTATAGACGGACTATTCTACATCCTTGGCAACGGATTCATCCGTGCCATGCAGATGCTTGTCGTACCCTTGGTGCTATGCTCCATCATCTGCGGCACCATGAGCATGGGCGATACGCGCAAGATGGGACGAATAGGCGGCACCACCTTGGTGTTCTACCTGCTCACCACCGTCTTGGCCATCACAATAGCCCTCGTCATTGGCAACATCATCAACCCGGGCGTGGACCTAGATATGCAGGCCATCCGAACAGCGGAGACGCAAACGGTGAAAGGCGAGACATCGTTTGTGCAAACCATCCTCGACATCATCCCGCTGAATCCCTTTGAAGCAATGGCTACGGGCAATATGCTTCAGGTGATTGTCTTTGCACTGATAGTTGGCGGACTACTGGCCTATCTGGGTGAGAAAACTACCGGACTGGCCAAGCTGGCCGAGCAAGGCAATACGCTGATGATGAGCATGACAACCCTAGTGATGAAAGCCGCTCCCATCGGTGTGTTCTGTCTGATAGCCCGTACATTTGCCAACATCGGCTTCGAAGGCTTTGCCCCGATGCTGAAATACATGGGTGCCGTACTCTTGGCGCTCGCCATCCAATGCTTCGGCGTGTATGGACTGATGCTGAAACTCCTCTCGGGACTGAACCCGATTCGTTTCATCAACAAGTTCCTACCCGTCATGGGATTTGCCTTCTCCACTGCCACCTCCAACGCCACCATCCCTCTATCCATCGGCACACTGAAGCGCAAGATAGGCGTATCCGAAGAGATAAGTTCGTTCACCATACCCTTGGGTGCCACGATAAACATGGACGGCACGGCCATCATGCAGGGCGTAGCTGTGGTATTCGTAGCACAAGCCTACTCCATAGACCTCAGCATGACAGACTACCTCACCGTAATAGCAACCGCCACCATGGCCAGCATCGGCACTGCCGGCGTGCCCAGTGTAGGCTTGGTGATGCTCTCCATGGTATTCACCTCCGTAGGCCTACCGGTAGAAGGCATCGCCATGATTATCGGAATCGACCGCATACTCGACATGGCACGTACCACCGTGAACATTACCGGAGATGCCATCTGCACCACCATCGTTGCTAAAATGAACGGGAAGTTCGACAAGAACATCTTCTTGAATAAGGGATAAGGCTTTACTGATGCTGTATCACTTATAAAGCATCACTGTACGAGCGATACAGCGTTACTGTATGACTGATACAGCATTACT
>JAUNJD010000052.1 GCA_030523205.1 Bacteroides sp. | reverse complement strand
TAGCCTCATCAACTTGTCAACTCGACAACTAATACATAATTTATAATTCATAATTTAAAATTGAACTTTATTCCCGATACCCAGAACAAAGAGTTTCAGGATGCCCTGAAGCTCATACAGTACACTCGTCAGTCCGTGTTTCTGACGGGCAAGGCGGGTACGGGCAAATCGACCTTCCTGCGATACATCTGCGAGAACACCAAGAAGAAACACGTGGTGCTGGCACCTACGGGCATAGCAGCCATCAACGCCGGCGGAAGCACGCTACACAGCTTCTTCAGGCTGCCCCTGCACCCGCTCCTGCCGGACGATCCTAACTTCAGCCTGCAACGTGGACGCATCCACGAATTCCTGAAATACACCAAGCAACACCGCAAGCTGCTGGAAGAGCTGGAGCTGGTCATCATCGACGAGATATCCATGGTGAGGGCCGACATCATCGATGCCGTCGATCGCATCCTGCGGGTATATTCGCGCAACCTGCGTGAACCCTTCGGCGGCAAACAAATCTTACTGGTGGGCGATGTGTTCCAGTTGGAGCCGGTGGTGAAGGGCGACGAACGAGAGATACTGAACCGCTTCTACCCTACCCCTTATTTCTTCTCGGCACGTGTATTCAGTCAGATAGACCTGGTGTCCATCGAACTGCAAAAGGTGTATCGACAGAAGGACCGGGTTTTCGTCGATGTGCTGGACCACATCCGCAACAACACCGCCGGAGCTGCCGACCTGCAACTGCTCAACACGCGCTACGACACCAAGATAGAGGAGACGGAAGCCGATATGTACATTACCCTTGCCACACGCCGCGACAACGTGGACTACATCAACGACCACAAGTTGGCCGAACTACCGGGTGACCCGCTGATATTCCCGGGCGAAATCAACGGTGACTTCCCCGAAAGCAGTCTGCCCACCTCGCGCGACCTGGAGCTGAAGGTCGGTGCACAGGTTATCTTCATCAAGAACGACTTCGAGCGACGGTGGGTGAACGGCACCATCGGCGTCATCAGCGGCCTCGACCCGATGACCGAAACCCTATACATCATCACCGACGATGGCAAGGAGTGCGATGTCAGGCGGGAATCGTGGCGCAATATCCGCTACCGCTACAACGAAGAGAAGAAACAGATTGAGGAGGAGGAGTTGGGCACCTTTACGCAGTTCCCCATACGTCTGGCATGGGCCATCACCATACACAAGAGTCAGGGATTGACCTTCAGCCGGGCCGTCATCGACTTCAGAGGAGGTGTGTTTGCCGGTGGACAGGCCTACGTAGCCCTTAGCCGTTGTACGTCGCTGGAAGGCATACAGCTGATGAAGCCTATCAGCCGTGCCGACATCTTTGTACGCCCGGAGATAGTGACCTTCGCCGAACGGTTCAACAACCGACAGGCCATCGACCGCGCCCTGAAGCAGGCGCAGGCCGACGTGCAGTATGCCGCCGCTGCCAAAGCCTTCGACCAAGGCGACTTTGACACCTTCCTCAATGAATTTTTCAAGGCTATCCACTCACGCTACGACATTGAGAAGCCCGTGGCACAACGCCTCATCCGCCGCAAGTTGAACATCATCAACCAACTGAAGGAGGAGAACCAAGCCCTGCGCCAAGCCGCACTGGAGAAGGAGAAAAATCTCGTGAAGTATGCCCGCGAGTACATCATCATGGGCGACGAATGCCTGAAGCTGGACATGAAGGATGCCGCCATGAAGAATTACGAAAAGGCCGTAGCCCTCTGCCCCAAGTTCAAGGAGGCTTGGAAGAAAATAAAGAAACTGGAAAAAGAACTGCTTGGCCGATAAAATGCTTGGCGGATAGAAACTTATTGTCTAATTTTGTGCCCGATTACAAGTAACCAATCCCCCATCCTATCATGCTTCTGAAACTTTACAAGAAGAACAACAATCCGCAAGACCTGCAACGGGTGATTGACATACTGAATGACGGCGGCATCATCATCTACCCCACCGACACCATGTATGCCATCGGTTGCCACGGACTGAAAGAACGTGCTATCGAACGCATCTGCCGTCTCAAGGGAGTGGACCCAAAGAAGAATAACCTTTCCATCATCTGCTACGACCTGAGCAACATCAGCGAGTATGCCAAGGTAGATAACAACACCTTCAAACTGATGAAGCGCAACCTGCCGGGTGCCTTCACCTTCATCCTAAACGGCACCACCCGACTGCCCAAGATATTCCGCAACCGCAAGGAAGTGGGCATACGTATGCCGGACAACCCCATCATCAGCGAGATAGCCCGACTGCTGGATGCTCCCATCATGACCGCTACCCTGCCCCACGACGAAGACGAGGACATAGAATACAGCACCGACCCCGAACTGATAGACGAGAAGTTCGGCGATATCGTTGATTTGATCATCGACGGTGGCATAGGCGGTACAGAAGGTTCTACGGTGGTAGACTGCACGCAGGGCGAACCGGAGATTCTGCGGCAAGGGATGGGATGGCTGGAACTTTAATGAAATTTTAGGCACGGATGACATGGAATACACGGAGAAATAAATCCGTGAAAATCCGTGCAATCCGTGCCTAATCTCTATATACAAGCACCTTCCCTATTCGGAGGTGTTTACTTTAATGACTCTGGATCGAGATTGTTAGCTTCAATATCCTTGAAGTAACGATAAGTACCTACTTTTAGTTCATAGGTAGCGGCATCATCGCATACAATAATTCCTTTTTCGTGCATCTGCAAGGCACTGATGGTCCACATCTGCATTACGGGGCCTTCGACGGCATGGTAGAGGGCACGAGCCTTGTTGTGTCCGTTGACGATAATCATCACTTCTTTGGCACTCAGTACGGTGCCTACACCTACGGTCAGGGCCGTCTTGGGCACTTTGTTCACGTCGTTGTCGAAGAAGCGGGAATTGGCAATGATGGTATCCGTGGTCAGCGTCTTTTGGCGAGTGCGCGATGACAAGGAAGAGCCCGGTTCATTGAAAGCGATGTGGCCATCGGGACCAATGCCTCCCATAAACAGGTCGATACCGCCGTATGACTTAATCTTCTCTTCGTAGCGGGCACACTCGGCATCGAGGTCGGCTGCATTGCCATTCAAGATGTTGGTGTTCTCCGGCTTGATGTCGATATGACCGAAGAAGTTGTTCCACATAAAGGAATAGTAGCTTTCGGGATGTTCCTTGGGCAAACCTACATACTCGTCCATATTGAATGTCACTACATTCTGGAAGGAAACAAGTCCTTTCTTGTTCAAGTCAATCAACTCCTTGTACATACCGAGCGGGGATGAACCGGTAGGACAGCCCAATACAAACGGTTTCTCGGGAGTAGGGTTCGCTGCATTAATCTTGGCTGCTACGTAGTGAGCAGCCCACTTGGATACGGATTGATAATCCGGTTGAATAATTAATCTCATGGTTGAATTAGTTATGTTAATAAATTAATTTATAGGGGTCTTATTTAAACTTCTCTGCCATGGCACACGCCAATGCCTCGCACTTTTCGTACGTTTCGTCCTTCATGGCCTGCTTCATCTCTACCGGGTCGGCTACCAGCTCGAACTTGCTCTTCTCGGCAAACTCGGCCATACGCTTCACGGCAGCACCGGCCCAGCAGAAAGAGCCGAAGTAGCCGAAGTAACGGTCCTTCACCTCGCGGAGCAATATCTTGGACAGCAGGGATTCAATCTCCGGATATATCTGATTGCTGTAAGTGGGGCTTCCCACAATCAGGCCTTTGTACTTGAAGATGTCGCGCAGGATGTAAGAGGGGTTGCTCTTGCTGACATTGTGCATCACGATGTTCTTCACACCCTGTGCCGACAGTTCGGCGGCTATGGCTTCGGCCATCTGTTCGGTATTGCCGTACATGGATGCGTAGGCTATCACCACACCATCTTCGGCAGCATAGCGGCTCAGCTTGTCGTATATGCCTACCACCTTGGCAATGTTCTCCGTCCACACGGGGCCATGCGTAGAGCAGATGGTAGTGATGGGCAGGCTACCCAACTTGGCCAATGCCTTCTGAACAGGCGAACCATACTTGCCCACGATGTTGGAGTAGTAGCGCACCATCTCGTCCCAATATTTGTCCAGGTTGATGCGGGTATCCAGGAATCCACCGTCCAACGTGCCGAAGCAACCGAAGGCATCGCCTGCGAAGAGTACGCCTTCCGTTTCGTCGAAAGTCATCATCGTTTCCGGCCAATGCACCATGGGGGTGAGATAGAAAGTCAGCTTATGATGACCAAGGTCCAGCTTATCGCCGTCTTTCACCATCAGCTGATTGCCGGTCACGCCGTAGAAGCCTTCGATCATGCCGAAGGTTTGCTTGTTGCCCACAATCGTGATGTCAGGGTAATGCTGCTTAATCAAGCGGATAGAGCCGGAGTGGTCAGGCTCCATGTGATTGATGATGAGGTATTCGATGGGGCGGTCGCCAATCACTTTTTTGATTTTATGAAGAAAAACTTCGAAGTAGCAGATATCTACCGTATCGACCAAGGCAACCTTTTCGTCGTCTATCAGATAAGAGTTATAGGAAACACCGTTCGGCAAGGGCCACATTCCTTCAAACAGATGTTTGTTACGGTCATTTACTCCCACATAGTGGATTTTTCCTTTAACTAAAGCTTTCGGATTCATATCGTTAATATAAGGATTGATTCTACATTTAAAAACCGGTGCAAAATTACTGTTTTTTTCTCAGATTTCATATTTCTGCCCCTGATATGCGCCCAGTTGGCGCATTCTTTTATACTTTCGCCTCTGCAATGCCGAAATAGAACACTCAAGGCAATTCGACCAAAGAGGCAACCTTATCAATGAAACGCTTGGTAGGATTCATCATCGAGTCTACATCTTCTTTACAGAAATCATACAAATCACTGTAATCTCCTTTAGAACGCCAGTTCAGCAGCTTGGCATACACACGAAATTCGTCAATCGACACAATACCCGGCCGGACTATCTGTTCAGAGAATTGCCCGATAACCCCGGAATGAGATTTAGCAGAAATGCCCTTATAGAGCAATAATGCAGAAGCTGAATAAAAACAAGAGTAATACAAACGATTAATAACAGAATTCCATTGTTCTGCGTCATACAGAATGCAGGCTGCTTCATAAACTTCCTGCGCCTTCTCCAACCTATAACGGATATAGGCAATCATGTCTTCATTCGCTGCGCTCATAGTACGATAGCTTCTGATTTAACACTTTGATAGAAGGGAGTCATAGAATGGCGAGAATGCCAATCCTTAGAGCCATAGGCAAACAACTGAATGGCTTGTCCGGTCTGTACCATCAAGTCACAAATGTGGTCCATGAACTGCTCTTCTTCCTGAAAAGTCAGTTTTTCTTTGGAGGAGAGCACCAATATGTCCCAATCGGAATCGGCTTGCGCTTCTCCACGGGCACGAGAGCCATAAAGCAAAACCTGAGCCGACGGATCCACATCATGCACATTCCGCTTTATCAAGTCTAACATCTGACCATATTCTATTGGCATAACCATTCGTTATTAAAGTTCTACATTCACAAAGGAAGAAATATTTTTTCAGATAAGCAACATTTATACCTTAAAATTTCTGCCCCTGATATGCGCCCAGTTGGCGCATTCTTTTTTGTACCCGATGGTTGAATTCATAATTCTTAAGGCCCCAATCGGGAGCTATCAGCAATTCCTTGGGCGACTGCGAGACGAAGCGTTCCAACACCAAGTCGGGGCGCAAGTGGCGGATGTAGTCGATGACCAACTCTATGTATTCGTCCACATCAAACAGGTGGAAGTCTTCGGGATGCTGCTCGTGTTCGGCCGCCATGCGGGTGCCGCGAATCAGTTGCAACTGATGCATCTTCAGTGTAGTAAGGGGCAGGCGCGAAAGTGTGGAGGCTTGGGGCACAATGCTTTCGTGCGTTTCGCCGGGCAGTCCCAATATGACGTGTCCGCCCGTCAGTATGCCACAGGCAGCCGTGCGTTCCACTGCATCGACGGTTGCTTGGAAAGTATGTCCGCGGTTGATGCGCTTCAGTGTTTCGTCGAGAGTGCTCTCAATGCCATATTCCACCAGGAGGAAAGTATGTCGGTTCACCGTCTCCAAGTAATGCAGAAGTTCGTCGGGCATACAGTCGGGACGTGTACCGATGACCAGCCCCACCACATCATTTACCGCCAAAGCCTCCTCGTACTTGCGCTTCAAAGCCTCCAGTTCGCCATACGTATTGGTATAGGCCTGAAAATAGGCCAAGTATTTCATCTCGGGATATTTATGGGCAAAGAAGAGCTTGCCCTCCTCCAACTGCTGCGTGACAGACTTTTCCGTGCGACAATACTCGGGATTGAAGGTCTGATTGTTGCAGTAGGTACATCCACCATAGCCCTTGCTGCCATCGCGGTTGGGACAGGTGAAGCCGGCATTCAGCGAAATCTTCTGCACCTTGTAGGGGAAGTACCGCTTCAAGAACGTGGGGAAATCGTTGTATAAAGAGGGCTGTTCCATAAATGTATATTCCTATCGGGGCAAAGGTACGAAAATATTCGCTCGTTTTCAGGATAATATTCGTGTTCTTTCAAGGCAATATCTTTCCTTTTTCACATTGTGATGTGCAACACTTTAAACAGTTTTGCCTATCTTTGCACAATCAATGTGCAAATTAAAGAAAGGAGCAAGCCATGACAACAATGGAACTGAATGCCGAATTGTTTCGTCAACTTAGCATCATCGCTGAAGATGAATCACTGATGCGCAAAGCCGTAAAAACCATTACACGCCTTGCACACCAAAAGACTGAAAAGGCAGAAGAAGAGACTGAATATATCAGCAAGGAGGAAATTCTTGCAGGAATTGATGCCGGCTTGAAGGATGTGAAAGCCGGTAGAACAATGACCTTTGAGGAATTTGTTGAAGAGATGGGAAATGAAGAAGTATAACAATAAGAAAACAATAAGATAAAGACAAGCATCGATATATGAAAAAGATAAGCATTGCATTTCTTCTCTGCCTATTGGTATCGGCAGTTTTTGCTCAAGGCAACAAGCCTCTTGAACTGAGTGATGTAGTAACAGGAAAGTTTCGTCCCGAAAATATTTATGGTGTCATTCCCATTCCGGGTGATGGCGAGCACTACACACAGATGAATCGGGAAGGTACGCAAATCATAAAATACTCCTTCAAGACGGGCGAACAAGTGGAAGTGCTGTTCGATGCCGCCACGGCTCGTGAATGCCCGTTCAAGCGTTTTGACAGCTACAGCTTCTCGCCGGACGGAAGTATGCTGCTCATTGCAACAGAGACTACACCCATCTACCGCCGCTCGTACACAGCCATACATTATTTATATAGCTTGAAGCGAAACATCGACGGAAAAATAAACAACGTTGTGGAGAGACTGTCGGATGGCGGTCCTCAGCAAGTACCCGTCTTTTCGCCGGACGGAAGTATGGTGGCCTTTGTACGCGACAACAACATCTTCCTTGTGAAGCGATACTTTGGCAACAGCGAAAGTCAAGTGACGGAAGACGGCAAACGCAACGAAGTGCTAAACGGCATCCCCGACTGGGTCTATGAAGAAGAATTTTCCTTCAACTGTGCCATGGAGTTCAGTGCCGACAGCAAGATGCTGGCCTTTATCCGCTTCGACGAGAGTGCTGTGCCCTCCTACACCTTCCCGCTCTTTGCCGGCAAGGAACCTCACATCGAGGCTTACGAGAAGTATCCGGGAGCATATACCTACAAATATCCCAAGACAGGAGAAGTAAACTCGAAAGTAACGGTACACACATTCGACATCAAGTCGAAAGTAACCCGCAAGATGCAAGTACCTCTGGACGAAGACGGTTACATCCCCCGCATCCGCTTTACCAAAGACCCCAATAAGCTGGCCATCATGACGCTGAACCGTCATCAGAACCGTCTTGATATCTACTTCGGCGACCCGCGCAGTACGGTATGCAAGCTGGCTTTGCGCGACGAAAGCGACACATACATCAAGGAAGCCGTATTCGACAACATCATCTTCTACGATGACTATTTCAGCTTTGTCAGCGAGAAGAGTGGTTTCAACCACCTGTACTGGTACACCATGGGAGGAAACTTGCAAAAGCAAATCACTTCCGGCAACTACGAAGTAAAGGATTTTCTAGGATATGCTCCTCAGGAAGACGCCTTCTACTATACCAGCAATGAGGAAAGCCCGCTGCGCACAGCCGTCTATAAGATTGACCGCAAAGGCAAGAAGACCAAACTGTCGGCACAAGAAGGCACCAACAGCGCACAGTTCAGCACGGACATGAAGTATTTCATGAACCGCTACTCCAACCTGAACACTCCCACCCTCATCACCCTGAACGACAATAACGGCAAGGTGCTGAAAACCCTTATTGACAATGCCGCGCTGAAACAGACGCTGAGCGAATACAATATGCCTACGAAGGAATTCTTTACCTTCCAGACATCCATAGGAACACAACTGAACGGCTGGATAATGAAGCCTGCCAACTTCTCTGCCTCCAAGAAATATCCGGTTATCCAATATCAATACAGCGGTCCCGGTTCGCAACAAGTGACCGATGCCTTCAGCATCAGCTGGGAGACCTACATGGCTTCGCAAGGCTACATCATCGTCTGCGTAGATGGGCGAGGCACAGGCGGACGCGGTGCCGAGTTCGAGAAGTGTACGTACCTGAACCTCGGTGTGAAGGAAGCCCGCGACCAAGTAGAGACAGCCCTCTACATGGCACGTCAGCCCTACGTTGACAAGAACCGCATCGGCATCTGGGGATGGAGCTATGGCGGATACATGACCTTGATGAGCATGAGCGAAGGGACACCTGTGTTCAAAGCCGGTGTAGCCGTAGCCGCCGTTACCGACTGGCATTATTACGACACCATCTACGGCGAACGCTTCATGCGCACCTACAAGGAGAATGCGGAAGGATATAAATCGTCTTCGGCCTTCACACGCGCCAACCAACTGAGCGGTGACCTCCTGCTGGTACACGGTATGGCTGACGACAACGTACACTATCAGAACTGTGCCGAGTATGCCGAACAGCTGGTGCAACTGGGCAAGCAATTCGATATGCAAGTCTATACCAACCGCAATCATAGCATCTTCGGTGGCAACACACGTATGCACCTATATACCCGCATCACCAACTTCTTCAACGAGAAATTAGGTGGAGGCAATAAGTGAAAAAATTCTTCATCCTTAGTTCTTCATTCTTCATTAATAAAGATGAGCGAACGAGTACGCAAGCCGGACTGGCTGAAAATAAGCATCGCCGCCAACGAACGCTTTACGCAAACCAAGCGCATCGTTGAGTCGCACTGCCTGCATACGATTTGCAGCAGCGGCCGTTGTCCCAATATGGGAGAATGCTGGGGAAAAGGTACCGCCACCTTCATGATTGGCGGCAACATCTGCACCCGATGTTGCAAATTCTGCAACACGCAGACAGGAAAGCCATTGCCACTCGACACTCACGAACCGATTCACGTAGCCGAATCCATAGCCTTGATGAAGCTGTCCCATGCCGTCATCACCTCCGTAGATAGAGATGACCTCCCCGATTTGGGAGCCGGACATTGGGTACAGACCATCCGGGCTATCCGACAGATGAACCCACAAACAACCATCGAGGTACTCATCCCCGACTTCCAAGGCCGGGAAGAACTGATAGCCCAACTTATCGCTGCCCGTCCGGACATACTTTCGCACAATATGGAGACGGTGAGACGCATCAGTCCGGTGGTGCGCAGCGTTGCCCGTTACGAGACAAGCCTAAAGGTACTCCGCCAAATAGCCGACAGCGGCATCACCACAAAATCGGGCATCATGGTGGGACTAGGCGAAACACCACAGGAAGTAGAGGAACTGATGGACGACTTGCGCAACGTAGGTTGCCACATACTGACCATCGGGCAGTATCTACAACCCAGCCACCGACACTACCCCGTAGCCGAGTACATCACACCGGAACAATTTTCCATCTACAAGAGACAGGGTATGGAGAAGGGGTTCAGACAAGTAGAGAGTGCCCCGCTCGTACGTTCCTCCTACCATGCCGAAAAGCACATTCACTCTTTGCTAAAAAAAGAATAGGAACAGAAATTCAGGGATTTAATCTAGCGAAAGGTTTCAACCACCGTGTCGGGACAATATGTCGGTCGCTGAAACAACTCATTTATATAAAAGGAATATGCAGGGTATCTTAGAGAGGTCGGGCACCTTCCCTTTCCAGTCGCCTACCGATTTGGTTTTGATGTATTCTCCCTCACAAGTGATATTGGCAGCAATACATAGCTTGGTCTGCGGACGGCAATTGTGCAAGATGTCCTCCACCATCTTATTGTTGCGATAAGGAGTTTCGATGAAAAGCTGTGTCTGATGTTCGGCATAGACACGTTGCTCCAGTGTTTTCAGTTTCTTGGCCCGTTCTCCCGGCTCGATAGGCAAATAGCCATGAAAGGCAAAGCTCTGTCCGTTGAAGCCGGAGCCCATAACGGAAAGGATGATGGAAGAAGGTCCCACCAAAGGAACAACCTTCAGGTTTCGGCGTTGGGCTATTGCCACCACATCCGCCCCCGGATCGGCTACGGCCGGACAACCGGCTTCAGAGATAACCCCCATCGAATGACCATCCATCAACGGCTGCAAATAACCGGATATATCTTCGGGAGAAGTATGCTTGTTCAGCGGATAAAAGGTCAAAGCATCGATATCTATTTCCCTATCGACCTTCTTCAGAAAGCGACGTGCCGAGCGCACATCTTCTACAATGAAATGACGAATCTGCAAGATGACTTCCTTGTTATAAGAAGGCAATACCAACTCAATAGGCGTATCGCCCAAGGTGACGGGCAGAAGATAAAGTGCAATGTCCATTCTTTAATTAATTAATGAATAATCAATAATTGGATAATAGATATAAATGAAGACAGACTGAAACGATAAAAAATAATGGATAGTTGACAATCTGAAATAATCAACTATCCATCCCTTATATTGATTAACCGTAGATAATCTTTCCGTTCTCATCCTTGTATTCGTCCAAACCTTTTTCGTAAGTTGCCATGGCACGAAGACTCATGCCGACGCTGGAGAAACCACCATCGTGATACAGGTTCTGCATGGTAACCTTGCGGGTGAGGTCGGAGAACATCACAATACAGTAGTCGGCACATTCGTCAGCCGAAGCATTGCCCAGCGGTGACATACGATTGGCAAAGTCGAACAGTTTGTCCATGCCCTTCACACCCGAGCCGGCTGTTGTCATGGTAGGAGACTGAGAGATGGTGTTAACGCGTACATGATGCTCGCGTCCGTAGATGTAACCGAAGCTACGGGCGATAGACTCCAGCAAAGCTTTTGCATCGGCCATATCGTTGTAACCATAGAATGTGCGCTGTGCGGCAACATAGCTTAATGCAAGAATAGAGCCATAGTCGGCAACGGCATCCAGCTTCTTGGCAGCTTGTATCATCTTGTGGAAAGAGACAGCCGAAATATCCAGCGTCTTGCTCAACATATCATAATCCAAATCATCGTATGTGCGTTTCTTGCGAACATTGGGAGACATACCGATTGAGTGAAGCACAAAATCAATCTGACCACCCAGCACCTCCATCGAGCGCTTGAACACGTTCTCCAAATCTTCTACGCTTGTAGCATCTGCCGGAATCACTTCGCAATTCAACTTCTCGGCCAATGCCGATACTTCGCCCATACGCACGGCCACCGGCGTATTGGACAAGGTGATTAACGCACCTTCTTCTACTGCTTTTTCTGCTACCTTCCAGGCAATGGACTGCTCATTCAGAGCACCGAAAATAATACCTTTTTTTCCTTTCAACAAATTGTAACTCATACCTATTATTTATTTGAATTGAGGCTGCAAAGATAGGAAGTTTCCTGCATAAAAACACCGAAAGTGTGCAAGGAATAGGGTTAAACGACAAAAAATACACCAAAACTAACAAATTATGCACATGGTTTCGGTGGATGGCCGGTATCTTTGCAACTGGTAATTAAGAGGTTTTTTCATAATATTTATTTAAGGTTAGAATTAGGTTAACATGAATCACTATTATTTCTTTCGCAAGCCACTCGGGAGAGCCGCTTGCGGAAGAATAATAAAAAAACAATACGATGAAAAACTCCATACTTAATTGCTAATTAAGAAATGATAATTAGTAATTCATTATAAATAAACATCACATGAGAACTTTTATTAATAGGCTATTTTCACTCTCAGCATTCGTATCCTTATTAGTGATGACCAATGCTTGTTGCACCAACGGAGAAGAGAAAGCGCAAAGCCCTCAGACAGACGAAAGCATATACGAGAATCTTCCTTTCGATATGCCTAAAGTAGAACAACCCACTTTCCCTGATTATGAAGTCAGCATCGTTGATTTCGGAGCCAAAGGTGATGGTGTCAGCCTCAACACACAGGCTATCAATGATGCCATTAAAGCCGTTAACCAAAAAGGCGGAGGAAAGGTAATCATCCCCGAAGGTCTGTGGCTGACAGGTCCCATCGAACTACTCAGCAACGTCAACTTATACACAGAAAAGAATGCACTCATCCTATTTACAGGCGACTTCTCTGCCTATCCCATTATAGCGACTTCTTTTGAAGGACTGGAAACACGCCGTTGCCAATCTCCTATCTCTGCACGAGGTGCTGAAAACATTGCCATTACCGGCTATGGTACATTTGATGGTTCGGGCGACAGTTGGCGTCCGGTAAAGAAGGGCAAACTGACTCCCGGACAATGGAGCAGCCTTGTCAAATCGGGCGGCGTGGTAGATAATGACATTTGGTATCCTACCGCCGGTTCACTGAAAGGAGCACAGGCTTGCAAAGAATTCAACAACCCCGAAGGTATTGAAACAGAAGAAGAATGGAACGAAATACGTCCGTGGCTGCGCCCTGTACTGCTGAACATCGTGAAAAGCAAGAAGGTGTTGCTGGAAGGTGTAACGTTCAAGAACTCTCCTAGCTGGTGTCTGCACCCGCTGTCGTGCGAGCACATCACCCTCAACAACGTAAAAGTGTTCAACCCTTGGTATTCGCAAAATGGCGATGCACTCGACTTGGAATCATGCAATTACGCACTTATCATTGACTGTATCTTCGATGCTGGCGACGATGCCATCTGCATCAAGTCCGGTAAGGACGAAGACGGTCGCAAGCGTGGCGAACCTTGTCAGAATGTCATCGTAAAGAACAACACCGTATTGCACGGACACGGCGGCTTCGTAGTAGGCAGTGAGATGTCGGGCGGCGTAAAGAACATCTACGTAGATAACTGCACCTTCCTTGGCACTGACGTAGGCCTGCGCTTCAAGAGTACCCGCGGCCGCGGTGGCGTGGTAGAAGGCATTTACATCAACAATATCAACATGATTGACATTCCTCACGAACCGCTGCTGTTCGACCTCTTCTACGGTGGCAAAGGTGCCGGCGAGGAAACAGAAGCCGAACTGGAAGGCCGCATGAAAGCCGCCATTCCTCCTGTGACGGAAGAGACTCCCGCTTTCCGCGACATCCACATATCCAACGTCGTATGCAAGGGCTCCGGACGTGCCATGTTCTTCAACGGCCTGCCCGAAATGCCAATCAGCAATGTCAGCGTGAAAGATGTAGTTATCAGCGATGCTACCAGTGGCATCGTCATCAGCCAAGCCAATAACGTAACTCTAGAAAATATCCGCATTGAAACGCAAGGCGACGTATTGCAGATTAAGAATTCCGAAGATGTAAAAGTCAACGGACAAACTTATGAGAACAAGACGTCCAAAGCTCAAACCATCAAGCTGTAATTGCTTACACTTACCATGAAGGTATTCGGTAAAAAGATTGTTCACCTTTTTTCGCTCTGTGTTGTCTGCATAGCAGACAGCATGGGGCGAAGCTGTTTATACAGCCTTGCCAATGCAAATTAAGAGGTTAGGACGCATCCTGCCAAGCAAAGGAATGGTTACTTTCAAATAATTCTCTTACATTTGCAAGCATAACAGTAAAATACCAGAAACCATGAAAAAGAATATCCTGACAATTTTTTGCCTTTTGTGCTGCGGTATGCCATTGACCGCCTGGGCACAGCAAGTCCAAACGACTCAACTGACCGTTGAAGTAAGCAACCAATGGAAGCAAGCTAAAACCGATGAACCGGTTGTCATCCGACTGAGCGAAGTGAATCCGGGATTCCGGGTACAATCGGCAGTCGTCATGAACGGAACAGAAGAAATACCCTCACAGCTGGACGATTTGGACGGCGACTTAAAAGCCGACGAACTGGCCTTTGTAATCGATATGCCTGCCAAAACCAGCAAGACATTGACCGTAACCCTGTCTTCGGCCAAAACAGACAAGACCTACCCCTCACGAGTATTCGCCACCCTGCTGGCACGCGATGCCAAGAAGCAGAAACATGCTCCCGTGCAGTCTATCACAGTGCCCGGCACCACCAATTTCTACAGCATGGTGCATGGGCATGGTCCTATGTTTGAATCTGAACTGGTGGGCTACCGCGTTTATTTCAACCAAAAGCAGACCGTTGACCCATATGGCAAATTCAATAAGGGACTGGAACTCAAAGAAAGTCTATTCTATCCCACTGATGAGCAACTGGCCCGTGGTTTCGGCGACGACGTACTGATGGTAGGCAACAGTTGTGGCATCGGTGCCTTGAAAGGCTGGGATGAGACAAAGGCTACCCACATCGAACCGATAGCCTTCCGCACAGAAAGTGTCTTGGCATACGGTCCTGTCCGCACCATTGCCGATGTCGAAGTCAAGGGCTGGGAATATCAGGGAAAGGAACTGACCATGACCAACCGTTACATACTTTATGCCGGACACCGCGACTTGCTGATAGAGGCATTCTTCGATGAGCCTTTGGAGGATGAAGTTTTCTGCACCGGCGTACAGAACATCATGGGCAACGAAACCGTTTCCGAATCAGACCACAAAGGACTGGTAGGCAGCTGGGGATGCCATTGGCCCGTGACCGACACCGTCAAATATGCCAAAGAGACCATCGGCATCGCTACCTACATTCCTCAGAAATACGTCGGAAAAGAGGTGAAGGACAAGGACAATTTCCTCTACACAGTTTCCGCTCCGGGCAGCAACTACTTCCACTACTACACCATGTTTACTTCGCGCAAGGAGACCTTCGGTTATCCCACGTCAAAAGCATGGTTTGCCTATATGAAAGAGTGGAAAGAATACTTGCAACACCCACTCCAAGTAAAGATTAACCCTTAATAAACAACGATATGATAAACATCAAGCAAGCGCTATTAGGACTAAGCATAGTCTGTGCCCTGCCTTTGGCAGCCCAACAAGAGAACTACGTATCCAAAGTCTGGTGTCCGGATTTAGGGAACGGAAAGTACAAGAATCCGGTCCTCTACGCCGACTACTCCGACCCGGATGTCTGCCGCGTAGGAGACGATTATTACCTGACGGCCTCCAGCTTCAACTGCCTGCCCGGTCTGCCCATTCTCCACTCCAAGGACTTGGTAAACTGGAGCTTCATCGGTGCAGCCGTACCTAGTGCCCTGACGCCCATCGAGACTCCCGAGCGTCCCGAGCATGGCAACCGCATCTGGGCCCCCTCCATCCGTCACCACAACGGTGAGTTCTACATCTTTTGGGGAGACCCCGACCAAGGCATCTTCATGGTGAAGGCCAAAGATCCGAAAGGTCCTTGGGAAGAACCGGTGCTTGTCAAGGCTATCAAAGGCATCATAGACACCTGCCCGTTCTGGGACGAAGACGGCAAAGTATACTTGGTACACGCCTACGCCGGTAGCCGTGCCGGACTGAAGAGTGTCATCTCCATCTGCGAACTGAACGAAAATGCCACGAAAGCCATTAGCCCGTCGCGCATCATCTTCGACGGACACGAAGCCCATCAGACTTGCGAAGGTCCGAAGCTCTACAAGAAAGGCGATTACTACTACATCTTCCATCCCGCAGGCGGTGTGCCCACCGGTTGGCAAGTGGTGCTCCGCTCCAAGAACATCTATGGCCCCTACGAATGGAAAACGGTGATGGCACAAGGCAGCAGCCCCATCAACGGTCCTCACCAAGGCGGTTGGGTTGACACTCCGACGGGTGAAGACTGGTTCATGCACTTCCAAGACGTAGGTGCCTACGGCCGATTGGTTCATCTGCAACCCATGAAGTGGGTGGACGGTTGGCCCGTAATAGGTGTGGATAAGGATGGCGACGGTTGCGGCGACCCCGTAACTACCTACAAGAAGCCGAACGTAGGCAAGACTTACCCCATCTGCAACCCACAGGAAAGCGATGAATTTGATGGCTACACCCTCTCTCCGCAGTGGCAGTGGCATGCCAACATCAACGACAAGTGGGCTTACTACGCCGGTGACCAAAGCATCGTACGCCTCTACTCCTATCCGGTAGTCAGTGACTACAAGAACCTGTGGGACGTAGCCAACCTGTTGTTGCAGAAAACGCCTGCCCCCAACTTCACCGCTACCATGAAGCTGACCTTCAAGCCTGATGCCCGCTACAAAGGCGAACGTACCGGACTTGTAGTCATGGGTCGCGACTATGCCGGACTCATCTTGGAGAATACAGAAGACGGATTGGTGCTCTCGCAAGTAGCTTGCCCCCAAGCAGACAAGGGGAAACCGGAACAAGTGAAAGGCTCCGTTCCTTTGACCGACAGCACCATCTACCTACGTGTGAAGTTTAAGGCCGACGGCAAGAAGATTAAGGAAAGCGAAGGCGGACACGACCTCCTCGTATTGTGCAACTTCAGCTACAGCCTCGACGGCAAGAAGTATCAGCCACTGGGTGATGCCTTCCAAGCCCGCGAAGGACAATGGATTGGCGCCAAGGTAGGAATGTTCTGCACCCGTCCGGCCATCAAGACCAATGATGGTGGTTGGGCCGATGTAGATTGGTTCCGCATCACTAAGTAACAAGCAAGCAACAAATAAGAAGTTGCGCTTTCTCTTAGGCACGGATTACACGGATTTTCACAGAATATATTTATAAATAGCTGTGTTTATCCGTGTTATCCGTGCCTAAAAATTATCCCATTCAGTTTTGCTTCCTCTTTTAAATGTCCTTGAATAACATACCATTTTCAATCGAAATCCCTATATTTGCCACCAACTTAAAGGATTTGAAAAATGAAACGACTGGTAATATTCGATTTAGACGGTACATTACTGAACACCATCGCCGACCTTGCACAGAGCACCAATCACGCACTCAGCGTCTTAGGCTATCCCACGCACGAAGAGGCGGCATACAACTTCATGGTAGGCAACGGCATCAACAAGCTGTTCGAACGTGCCCTGCCCGAAGGCGAAAAGACCGCAGAGAATATCCTGCGCGTGCGGCAAGAATTTGTACCCTACTACAACATACACAATGCCGACAAGAGCCGCCCCTACCCCGGCATAGAAGATTTGCTGTCTGCCCTCCAAGCCTCCGGCATACAAACAGCCGTAGCCTCCAACAAATATCAAGCTGCCACCGAGAAGCTGATTGCACAATACTTCCCAAACATCCGTTTCACCGCCGTCTTCGGGCAACGCGAAGGCATCAACGTAAAGCCCGACCCCACCATTGTAGAAGACATCATCTCCATCGCCAAGGTTAGCAAAGAAGAAGTGCTCTACGTAGGCGATTCCGGCGTAGATATGCAGACAGCCATCAATGCCGGTGTCACGGCCTGCGGTGTCACTTGGGGATTTCGTCCACGAACTGAACTGGAACAGTTTCATCCACAATATATTGTAGATGAAGCACAGGAGATACTCCATATTCTACAATAGGCATACGACAATTATTCCACCTTTTTTCTTTAAAAGTAATCCCCTTAAACCTTTCGATTGCTTAATATTGCAACCGAATATCAAACCCAATGAAAAACAATGAAAATGAAAAAGATGTGGACAATCGTCCTGCTTGCACTTCTTTGCGTAGCAGGACATTACGTACAGGCGCAATCTAAAGGGACCAACCTTACCCTTTGGTACAACCAACCGGCATCCCGATGGGTAGAAGCCTTGCCCTTGGGCAACGGTCGATTAGGAGCAATGGTTTTCGGTGACCCGACACACGAACAGTTTCAACTGAACGAAGAAACAGTATGGGGTGGGTCGCCTCACAACAATACCAACCCCAAAGCCCAAGCAGCATTACCGCGCATTCGCCAACTTATCTTTGAAGGGAAGAACAAAGAAGCACAGGAACTTTGCGGCCCTGCCATCTGTTCGCAGTCGGCCAACGGAATGCCTTATCAGACGGTAGGTTCACTGCACCTCGACTTCGAAGGCGTAGATTCCTATACCGATTATTACCGCGACCTCAACATAGAGGATGCCGTCGCTACGACCCGTTTCACTTCCGGTGGGGTCACCTACACCCGAGAAGCATTCACCTCGTTCACCGACCAACTGCTTATCATTCGCCTGACAGCTTCACAAAAGAAGAGCATATCCTTCACAGCCCGATACACGACGCCTTATAAGGAGAATGTTGAACGCTGCATATCTTCCAAAAAAGAATTGCAGTTGAACGGAAAAGCCAATGACCATGAAGGCATTGAAGGGAAAGTACGGTTCACTGCCTTGACCCGCATCGACCGTAGCGGAGGCAGTCTGGAGGTCTTGTCCGATAGCACGCTGCGCGTAAAGAACGCCAACAGCGTGACCCTTTATGTCTCCATTGGCACAAACTTCGTCAACTATCAGGACGTATCGGGCGATGCCCTCCAAAGTGCCAATAGCTATCTGAAGCAAGCCGGCAAAAGCTATTCCAAAGCCAAGCAAGCCCACATCGCCGCCTACCGGAAATACTTCGACCGCGTATCGCTGGACTTGGGCAGCAACGAGCAAACCAACAAGCCTACCGATGTGCGCGTCAAGGAATTCAGCACCAAGGTTGACCCGCAGATGGCAGCCCTCTATTTTCAGTTTGGTCGCTACCTGCTGATATGCAGTTCACAACCCGGCGGACAGGCAGCCAACCTGCAAGGCATTTGGAACTACCAGCTCCGCGCTCCTTGGGATGGAAAATACACCACCGACATCAACGTCGAAATGAACTACTGGCCTGCCGAGACCACCTCATTAAGTGAAATGCACGAACCTTTCCTGCAACTGGTGAAGGAAGTAGCCCTGCAGGGACGCGAGAGTGCCGCCATGTACGGTTGCCGAGGCTGGACGCTGCACCACAATACCGACATTTGGCGTAGCACCGGTGCTGTCGATGGTTCAGGATATGGCATTTGGCCCACCTGCAATGCCTGGTTCTGCCAACATCTATGGGACCGTTACCTCTTCTCCGGCGACTACAACTATCTGACAGAGGTCTATCCGCTGATGCGCAGTGCCTGTGAGTTCTACCTTGACTTTCTGGTACGCGAGCCACAGAACAACTGGTTGGTAGTAGCCCCTTCTTATTCGCCCGAGAATCGTCCCAGCGTCAATGGCAAGCGGGAGTTTGTCGTAGTGGCCGGCACCACAATGGACAATCAGATGGTATCCGACCTCTTCCGCAATACATTCGAGGCCGCCAAACTGATGCACGAAGACCCGGCATTCACCGACAGCCTACTGACAGTAGCCCGCCAATTGGCTCCCATGCAAGTGGGACGCTGGGGACAACTGCAAGAATGGATGGAAGACTGGGATAACCCGAACGACCATCACCGTCACGTCTCCCACCTGTGGGGACTTTACCCCGGACGCCAAATCAGTGCCTACCATTCGCCTATACTCTTCGAAGCTGCCAAGAAGTCACTGATTAGCCGCGGCGACCATTCTACGGGTTGGTCTATGGGTTGGAAGGTCTGCCTGTGGGCACGCCTGCTCGATGGCAACCACGCCTATAAGCTGATTACCGAACAGCTTCACCCCACCACTGACGAAAAAGGACAAAATGGAGGTACCTATCCCAACCTGTTCGACGCCCATCCGCCTTTTCAGATAGACGGAAACTTTGGCTGCACGGCCGGTATAGCCGAGATGCTTGTACAAAGTCATGACGGAGCCATCCACCTGCTCCCTGCCCTCCCCGACGTATGGGCACAAGGTACGGTGAAAGGAATCCGCTGCCGAGGCGGCTTCACCCTCGACGAAATGACGTGGAAGGACGGACAGCTGAAACAGGCCACACTGACTTCCGGCATCGGAGGAACCTTACGCCTGCGCAGTGCTTCTCCACTTAGCCTAAATGGAGAGAAACTGAAACCCACTGCACAGGCCATCTGCGACAATCACCTCTTACAGCCACAGCCCATCCGCAGACCACTGATTGCAGCCGATGCAACGATAACGAGCACCGAATACACCCCGACTTACGTCTATGACATAAAGACAGAAGCCGGAGTCAGCTATACGTT
>JAUNJD010000322.1 GCA_030523205.1 Bacteroides sp. | reverse complement strand
AAAGAACTTAAATACTCAAAAACTCAAATAAATATGAAAAGATTAGCATTCGCATTTATGCTGGGAGTTGCAGCCGTTTCGGTTAACGCTCAGATTAACTACAAAGTACAGACTGCCTGCCATCCGCAAGACGTAAAGCACTATGATACGGAACGTCTGCGTAGTTCGTTCATGATGGACAAGGTGATGGTGGCCGATGAAATCAACGTAACCTACACACTCTACGACCGCCTTATCTACGGAGGTGCCATGCCCGTCAACAAGGTGCTGAAGCTGGAAACCTTCCGTGAACTGGGTCCGGAAATCACTTATTTCCTCGAACGTCGTGAGCTGGGTGTCATCAACGTTGGTGGTGACGGTGTAGTTACCGTAGATGGTAAAGAATACCCCATGACCTATAAGGAAGCTCTCTACGTAGGCTGTGGCAACAAGGAAGTTACTTTCAAGAGCAACGACGCTACGAAGCCGGCCAAGTTCTATATCAATTCGGCTCCGGCTTACAAGCCCTATGTTACTCAGCTGATTACAACCGACACCAAACTTCAGAAGGCTAACCCGAAGAAGTATGCACTCGGCATCTCCGACCACTATGGCAAGATGGAAGATAGCAACGACCGCGTAGTGAACCAGCTGATTGTAAAGGATGTGCTCGAAAGAGTGAAAGATGGTGGTACCAACCAGTTGCAAATGGGCTTGACTGAATTGGCTCCGGGTTCCGTATGGAACACAATGCCGGCTCACACTCACACACGCCGTATGGAAGCTTACTTCTACTTCAACGTAGCCGAAGGCAATGCCATCTGTCACCTGATGGGCGAACCGCAGGAAGAACGCCTCGTATGGCTGCACAACGAGCAAGCCATCACTTCTCCCGAATGGAGCATCCACGCTGCTGCCGGTACTACTAACTACTCCTTCATTTGGGGTATGGGTGGTGAGAACCTGAAATATAGCGACAAGGACGAAATCAAATACATCGATATGCGATAATTGAATCAAAATAATAAAAAAGGCATGAATACAACTAATTCATGCCTTTTTTTGTCATTTTCTCCATGCTTTCTATCAATTTTTACACCCTAGACACCTTATAATACTGTATCTTTGCACTATAAAAATTATTAAATCTATCATCATGAGTAACATTCAAAATGCAGCTGGCAAAATGACCAATTATCGCTGGATTATTTGTGCCATGCTATTTTTCGCAACAACCGTTAATTACCTCGACCGTCAGGTTCTCTCGCTGACTTGGAAAGACTTCATTGCTCCCGAATTCCACTGGACCGATGCTCACTATGGCAACATTACAGCCGTCTTCTCCATTATTTATGCAGTAGCCAATCTATTTGCCGGACGCTTCGTCGACTGGATGGGTACCAAAAAAGGTTATCTTTGGGCCATCGGCGTATGGTCATTGGGAGCCTGCCTCCACGCCATCTGCGGATGGGCAACAGAACACGTAGTAGGCATCCATAATGCCGCTGAAATGATTTCGGCTACCGGTGCAGTTGCTTCTACCATCGCCATTACGAGTGTATATTTCTTCATCGCCGCCCGTATTGTATTGGGCGTAGGTGAAGCCGGTAACTTCCCTGCCGCCATCAAGGTGACGGCCGAATACTTCCCGAAGAAAGACCGTGCATTCTCCACTTCCATCTTCAACGCCGGAGCTACGATAGGTGCACTGATTGCTCCTATCTCCATTCCTCCTTTGGCTCGCTACTTCCAAAGCATTGGTGTAGGCAACGGTTGGGAAATGGCTTTCGTCGTTATCGGTGCGCTGGGCTTCATTTGGATGGGTCTTTGGATGTTCATGTACAAGAAGCCGCACGAGAACTCTCATGTTAACGCCGCCGAGTTGGCCTACATTGAACAAGACAAACTGACGGAACAAGAAGAAGAAAAGCCTGCTGAAAAGAAGGACGAAAAGAAGCTTTCCTTCCTGCAATGTCTGAAGTACCCGCAAGCATGGGCCTTTGCCGTAGGTAAGTTCATGACCGACGGTGTGTGGTGGTTCTTCCTGTTCTGGACACCGGCCTACATCTCCGACGTATATGGATTCTCTTCCGACAGTGGCACGGCTCAGTTGCTGATATTCGTACTCTACGCCATCACCATGCTGTCCATCTACGGTGGTAAACTGCCGACCATCATCATCAACAAGACCGGTCTGAACCCGTACGCAGCCCGTATGCGTGCCATGTTCATCTTCGCCTTGTTCCCGCTGTTGGCATTGTTTGCACAGCCGTTGGGCGAATACTCCTACTGGTTCCCGGTTATCATCATCGGTATTGCCGGAGCAGCTCACCAATCTTGGTCGGCCAACATCTACTCGGTAGTAGGCGATATGTTCCCCCACAGTGCAGTAGCCACTATCATCGGTTTCGGTGGTATGGCCGGTGGTGTCGGTTCGTTCCTCATCAACAAGGGTTCGGGTACGCTGTTCACCTACGCTGACCAGACCCAAATGGCATTTATGGGCTTCGAAGGCAAGCCTGCCGGTTACTTCATCATCTTCTGTATCTGTGCCGTGGCTTACCTCATCGGCTGGTGCATCATGAAGTTGCTGGTTCCGAAGTACAAGCCTATCGTAGTTGACTAATAAAAGTGTGAACGTCTAAATACATTATGATGGAGAATTTGGGCACTGCCCAAGTTTCTACCCATAAAGAAGATGCATCTACATCTGAGTTCGGCAAAAGCCACTCGGAAGTAGATGCATTTTTCTTATCATATGATTTCATCATAACTCATACATTATCGATATTTTTCCGTAAGTTTGTGCTGGATTTGAAATCATACGTATATATGTATGAACAAATGACGCTTCATGCCAAACCAATCCATACATATATACATTATACGATAACCCCATCAGATAAGAACGAATTATGAACAACAGACTTGCATTGCTAATGACAGCAATGATAAAATACGATAGCGGCGACGTGCCCCGCATACAGCATTTCGTAAAGGTACACAATTTTGCTGCTACCATCGGCATTATGGAATGCCTTGATGAAGAAACTCTATTTGTGCTCGAAGCCGCAGCCATATTGCACGATGTCGGCATACACGCAGCCGAAGCGAAATACGGGAACTGTCATGGCAAGCATCAAGAGGAACTGGGTCCGGCCGAAGCCTGCAAGGTGCTGGAAGCCGTCGGAGGATTCACCGAGGCCGAAAAGGAACGCATCTACTGGCTCATCGCCCATCACCACACATACAGCAATGTGACGTCGCCCGACCACCGCATCCTTCTCGAAGCCGATTTTCTTGTCAATTCTTTCGAGGATAATCTTTCCAAAGACACTATCATAGCCTTCCGCAACCATGTTTTCCGCTCACCGTCCGCCATACAGATGCTGAACGAGATGTGGAACTTATCGGCAAAGTGATAAATATTCGCTACGCCCTATCGAGGAAACCATAATC
>JAUNJD010000321.1 GCA_030523205.1 Bacteroides sp. | reverse complement strand
AGCTAAGTATTAAGCACTTGTGAATTTAGTCAGACAAAGAGTGTCCAAGTCAGGAGTATTCTTTTCCCTGCATTGCCTATCTCACATATTATCATTATATTTGCAAACTTTTATTCGCTAACAAAACAACAAAGAATATTCGGTTAATATGAGAAACATTATCTCAATTATCATATTGGCATTTTGCCTGCTGGCGCACACTTGCCCACTGATGGGCAACAAGACGACAAACACGACAACAGAAAGCAACGAAACTGTCGATCAGATTCTTGTCATCAATACCTATTCCGAATCCACCCTTTGGAGCAATAGCTTCATCACTCCCCTCGTCACTTTGGCTTCCAAGGATGTCAATCTCGAAGTCAACATTGCACATCTGAGAATGATGTCGCTGTCGGCCGACAAAAACGTGCAGCAGTTCAAGAAGGAAGTGCTCGAAGAACTGCCCACCCGAAGCCCCGCATTGATAGTATTCCTGGGTGGCGGCAGTTTTATACTGCGCGATGTCCTCAACCAAAGATGGCCGAATATTCCTATGGTGCTGTGCAGCGAACGCGACTATATCGGCCCCGACTCTCTGATTGCCCACGGCAGACCACTTGCCCCCGAACAGCGCATTCCCCTCAAACAGATACAGGATTCGCTGAACATGACCCTGATGTATGCCCCCAACTATATGGAGGAAAACTTGCAGCTCATCAAGCAGATGCTTCCCCGCATGACCAAACTCCTATATTTGGGAGATGCTTCCTATATCTGTCAGCAGAACAACTACGACCTGACCGAAATCATCCGTCAGAACTATCCCGATATGGAGTATGAATTCATTTCGGCTCAGAACATCAGTACCGAGAAACTGTTCTCCACGCTCTACCAATTAGACCCGCAAACCACCGGAGTGTTATTCTCATCTTGGTTCCGTGGCACCCAAACCGAAGAAAACATCGTGATGACCACCACTTACCACCGCATCATCACCGCCACTCCCGTCCCCCTGTTCACACTCAGGCCTATTGGCATCCAAGATGAAGGAGGAATCGTAGGCGGTTACACCTATAACGAAGGCGAGTTTCTGGCCAAGATGATGAGCACCGTCCAAGCCATACGAAACGGGAAGCAGCCTCGCGACATACCGTTTTACACCCCTGACAATTCCGCCCCGATATTCAACTACGAGTCGTTGCTCCAGCGCAACCTGAATCCCGAGAATTGCCCCAAGAACACCATATTCTACCACGCACCGCTCACCTTTTGGCAGAAATACGAATACGTCATCATAGGCATCGTCATCCTCTTTGCCCTGATGCTGGTCACTTTCCAACATCACCGCGTACGCACGCTCGAAAAGATGAAACTCATCCAGCAAAGTGAACTGGAAACCATCAGCAAATACTACAGCCTTATCAACAATATGCCCATCCTCTACATACTGGGCGAACTGATAAAAGACAAGGCCGAGAAAGTCGTTGATGTAAGGTTCACCGATGTCAACCAATGTTTCGAAGACAGGTTTTTCCAACGCGACAAAATCATCGGGAAGGCAGCCTCCGAAGTATTTCCCGAATTCTTGGCACAGTTCCTCTACTTCATGAACATTGCCACGAAGGAGAAACGTTCCGTCACCTTTCCTTTCTATTACAAGAAAGCCGATACATTCTACGACATTGTGGTCAACCCCAACGGCGAACATCACATCGACGTATTCTGCATGGACAGCACCGAGCTGCACCGTGCACAGACCCAGCTGCGCTCCATCAACCACAAACTGTCCATGGCGCTCGATGTGGCCAACATCGTTCCGTGGAAGTGGGATTTGCGCAACCACACCATCCTTTGCGACGTCAACAAGCCCATCGAGCTAAACAATATCCATCAAGAGAACGCCGAAGAGCAGCTCTCCGTACCCGATACGCAATATTTCGCCAAGATACACAAGGACGACCTCGCCCGGGTGAAAGAAGCCTACGGCAACCTCATATCCGGACGCATACAGAAAGTCAAAGAGGAGTATCGTGTACTCAACCACGTAGATGGGCACAAACGCATCGATTGGGTAGAAGCGCAAGCCGCCGTCGAGAGCTACGACGAGGAGGGCGAACCATTGACCTTGGTAGGCTCTTCATTGGTCATCACCGAACGCAAGAAGATGGAGGACGACTTGATTTCCGCCAAGAACCGTGCCGAAGAATCCAACCGTCTGAAGTCGGCTTTCCTTGCCAACATGAGCCACGAAATCCGCACACCGCTCAATGCCATCGTCGGATTCTCGGGCATATTGGCAACGGCTGAAGAAGAGGAGGAAAAGCAGGAATACGTTAGCATCATCGAGAACAACAACACCCTGCTTCTGCAACTGATAAGCGACATTCTCGACCTCTCGAAAATCGAAGCCGGAACCATGGACTTCTCTTACACCGACTTCGAGCTGAACAAGGTAATGACCGAACTGGATAGCTCGCTCCAACTGAAGCTGTCTCCCGAGAAGGATGTCACTCTGACGTTCGAGCCGCAACTGTCCAAATGCTTCATCCATGCCGAGCGTAACCGAATCTCGCAGGTGGTCATCAACCTCGTCACCAACGCCATCAAGTTTACCGCAGAGGGCAGCATACGCTTCGGCTACGAGGTGCGCGACAAGATGCTCTATTTCTATGTCATCGACACAGGCTGCGGCATTCCCAAAGACAAGCAGGAGGACATTTTCGGGCGTTTCGTCAAGCTGAACACCTTCGTGCAGGGCACAGGTCTCGGCCTGTCCATCTGCCGCACCTTGGTGCAGACCATGGGAGGTGAGATAGGAGTGGATTCCACGGTGGACAAAGGCTCCACATTCTGGTTTACCCTGCCCTACCAACCGGCCACGGAAGCCCCCAAACAGGTAGTGAAGCCCGATCCGATAAAAATCAAAAAGCAGAAGATTACCATTTTGGTAGCCGAGGACCACGAAAGCAATTACCACCTCATCGAATCCATCCTGAAGAAGGACTACACCCTCGTACACGCCTGGAACGGAGAGGAAGCCGTATCCATGTTCAAGCAGTGTGACCCTCAGCTCATCCTTATGGACATCAATATGCCCATCATGAACGGCTACGAGGCCACCAAGGAAATCCGCAAGCTCTCCACGCAAGTGCCCATCATAGCCGTCACTGCCTTCGCCTTTGCCTCCGACGAGCAGAAAATCATGAAGAACGGATTCGATGCTTATATGGCCAAGCCCATCAATGCCAACCAGCTGAAAGGACAAATCAGCTCCATGCTGAAACAGCACATTATATTTATGTGATAAGAAATTTTAAATTCTAAATTCTAAATTTTAAATTATTAGAGAATCCGCCTAAGCCGTTTAATCCGCGTTCTCCCCAGTCTATCCGATAACTAAGAATATGCTTACATAAAGATATTTTTAGGCACGAATTACACGGATCCTCAATAATTTAGAATTTAAAATTGCT
>JAUNJD010000051.1 GCA_030523205.1 Bacteroides sp. | reverse complement strand
TATTTATGCTTCCCCTGTTGGCATTCCTTTCCATGCCAATCATGGCACAGCAAGACAATATAAAGGCGGAGGAAAAGGCCGGTGACGACTTCACCGGACAGACCATCGACGTGGGTGCCAACAAGACCTTCACGCTGGAAGAATCCACCGCATCGGTAGCCGTTATCCGCAACTCGGACTTCAACCACCGCAGTGCGAAAAACATCGGTTGGGACATCGTAGGCCAAGGTCTGGGTATGTTCTCTAAGGAAGGACAGGGCATCTATGGCTCTACCAACGCATCGTTCACCATACGCGGCTTGCAAAGCCTTTCCGGCAGCTCACCCCTGCTGCTAGTCGATGGTGTGCAACGTGGCATCAGCGACCTCTCTCCCGAAGAAGTAGAATCGGTATCTATCCTGAAGGATGCCGCTGCCGTGGCCCTCTACGGACAGATGGGTGCCAATGGTGCCATCCTTATCACCACCAAGCGCGGAGAGTATGACTCCCGCCACGTGAAGGTGACTTACGACCATGTATATGGCTACCTAAGCAACAAGCCCAAGTTTGTAGATGCTTATACTTACGCCAATGCCGTGAACGAAGCCATGGGCTACGAAGGTTCCGACCCCATGTACAGTTCCTACGAACTGGCTGCCTTCCGCGATGGTACGTATCCTACCTACTATCCCAACGTAAACTGGGTGAACGAGACTTTCCGCAATCACGATGTATCCAACAAATACGTGGTCGAATTCTATGGTGGTACTTCCAAGTTCCGCTACTACACCATGGCGAACCTGCTGACCAACAAGGGTTTCATCAAGAATCCCAACATGAACGACGGCTATTCCACACAGGACAAGTACGTGCGTGGCAACCTGCGTACCAACATGGATGTGGAATTGACTCCCACCACGCACCTGAAAGCCAACTTGGCCGGTATACTGATGGAACAAAGTATGCCGGGCAGCGAAGCCGACCTCTGGGACATGGTGTACGACATTCCGGCATTGGCCTTCCCCATCCAAGATGAAACAGGTCTGTGGGGTGGTAGTGCCAGTTGGAGCGGCGAGAAGAATCCCGTGGCTCAGTCGCAAGCCGCCGGTTACTACAAGCTGCACAAGCGCAGCCTTTACAGCGACTTTACGCTGGATCAAGATCTCTCAGTCTTGTTGAAGGGCTTGAGTGCTACGGCTCGCGTGGCCTACGACCACAATTCCACTTTGTACGAAGACCACTCCAAAACTTACAAGATGGGTATGTCGTCCGTCAGTTGGGTAGATGGTGCTATTGACGAATCTTCGGTGACTCGCTATACCGATGGCGAGGACGGCACCTTGGGCGATGACGCTGAGAACGAGCTGTTCAATCGTCGCTTCCTCTTCGACGTAGGTTTCAACTTCAATCGCTCCTTCGGCAAGCACGAACTCTACTCTCAGTTGAGATGGCAGTATGAGTTCTGCGACACCGAGACGACCAATACTACTATCTATCGTCAGAATGCCTCTTTGTGGGCACACTACGGATATGACAAGCGCTACTATGCCGACCTTGCCCTTGTAGGTGTAGGCAGCAGCAAGTTGGCTCCGGGACATAAGTGGGCTTTCTCTCCCACGCTCTCTGCCGCATGGGTCATCTCTCGTGAGGCCTTTATGGAAGATGCTTCGTGGGTGGATTACTTGAAACTTCGCGCATCAGCGGGTATCATTCAGCTTGACCTCCTGCCGGGCGATGACGACGAATGGTTGTACTACGAACAGGGTTACACCGTAGGTAGTGGTTCCTACTACTATACCAACAGCTATACAGGTGGTACTTCTACTCTGCTGGGCCGTATGCCGACCGAGAATCCTTCGCACGAAAAGGCTTATAAGTACAATGTAGGTGTTGATGCCCGCTTGTTCGGTAGCCTGAACGTGAATTTCGATGCTTACTACCAACAACGCAAAGACATCTGGGTAGAAACAGACGGTATGTATTCGGCTGTCGTTGGACAGGATGCTCCTTACGAAAATGTAGGTGAAGTGAAGAGCTGGGGCTGGGAACTGGGATTGGACTACACCAAGACGCTGGGTGACGTGACCTTCAACGTAGGTGCGCAGTTCAATTACAACCGCAACCAGATTATAGAGCAAGCCGAAGAACCTCGCTTGTATGAAAACCTGGTACAGACCGGACACGACGTAGGTCAGATTTACGGTCTGAAGGCCATCGGTCTCCTGACGGAGCAAGACATTACAAACATGAGCCTCGACGAGGATGATGCCGACTATGTGCCCACTCAATCCTTTGGTACAGTACGTGCGGGTGACATCAAATATGAAGACGTGAACGGAGACGGTAAGGTGGACACCAACGATGAGATAGCCATCGGCCACTCCACTACGCCGCAGATTTACTACAACCTCCGTCTGGGTGCCGAATGGAAAGGCTTGGGCTTCTATGCCCTGTTCCAAGGAACGGCACGCTACTCGGGTACGCTGAACACTTCCGGTATGTACTGGCCGTTGCTCAACAAGACTTCTCTCTCGCAGTATGCTTACGACAACCGTTGGACTCCCGAGAATCCCGATGCTGCTCTGCCTCGCCTTAGCACTACGAGCAATAGCAACAACTATCAGACTAGTACGTGGTGGGTGAAAGACCGTTCCTTCTTCAAGCTTCGCAGCCTCGAAGTCTATTACAACCTGCCGAAGAACCTGCTGGATAAGACGAAGGTAGTGAACGCCGCCAAGGTATATGTACGTGGCAACGACCTCTTCTGCAAGGACCACATTCCCGTGGGCGATGCCGAAGGATATGCTGCTGCCCAGCCGATGACTCGTAGCATTGCAATGGGCTTGCAAGTAACGTTTTAAGTCTTTTTAAAGTCAACAAGGAGACAAGTTGACAAGAGAACAAGGCGGGTCCTCGTGGCCTCGTAAACTTGTCAACTCGTCAACTAACTTAAAAACTTAAGAACTCAAAAACTCATAAACTAAAAATAATATGAAACTACATACATTAATAAGCAGCGTACTGGCTGCCGGTCTTCTCACCCTCAGCGCATGTGAGGACAGAATGGACTACAAAGAGACGACACAGTACGATAAGGACTACATTTCGGAGGACTTCGACAATGTGATGGGCTTGATGACGGCTGTCTATCGCTACCTGGACTACGACTTCGGAAATAGCAATTACTATGGTGGCATCATGCTGAGCTCGGCTACCGACGAATCGCAATATTGCACTTCGGGCTCTTCCATCGACTATTTCTTCGACGGTACTTGGAGCCCCAGCACACCCATCAGCGATATGTGGACCAATGCCTACGAGGCCATTACCTATTGCAACGAGCTGTTGGATGAATTCTCGGGCCTTGATTTCGAAGAATTGCAGTGGAACGAAGATTACGAATCGGCTTACTACTCCTATCAGAACCTGCAATATGAAGCCCGTTGGGCACGTGCTTACTTCTACTTCAATTTGGTGCGCCAATATGGCGACGTGCCTTTGAAGGACCGCAAGATGACGGCCAGTGAAGCCAACAGCCTGTCGCGTACTTCGGCTGAAGAGATATTCGAATTCATTGATTCGGAATGCGAAGCCATCAAGGATAGCATCATCGAAGATTATACCGACCTAGGTACTTTGTCACCGTCTGATGGTACGGTTCACAACGGTCGTCCTGATAAGTTGGCCGTACTGGCACTGAAGGCTCGCGCCTCCTTGTACCACGCCAGCCCGCTGTTCAATGAAAGCGACGACCAAACCTTGTGGGCAGCAGCCGTGGCCGATAGCTGGGAATTGCTGGACTATGCTACGAATGAGCGCGATATGCACCTCGCTTCTACCTACGACTGCCTCTGGGCATACGACAACTATCAGAGCAGTGAGGCATTGGCCGAAATCCTTTTCAATCGTCGTGTAGGTTCCAACAGTGTGCTCGAAAGCGATAACTTCCCCTTCGGTGTGACCGGTGGCGAAGGTGGCAACTGCCCCACGCAGAACCTGGTGGATGCTTACGATATGCAGGCCACCGGACTGAGCATCGACGAAGAGGGTAGCGGATACGATGAATCCAATCCTTACGAAGGCCGCGACCCGCGCTTTGCACTGACCATTGCCAAGAATGGTGACAGTTGGCCCAGTTCTGCCGGCGTTGCTTTGGATGTGACTTACGGTGGTGTGAATGGTGAACCCTTGGTAGGCGCTACTCCTACCGGCTACTACCTGAAGAAATTGCTGCATGGTTCCATCGACTTCAGTTCGGGTAGTTCGAAGACCAAGGACTACCATACCTGGGTAACCTTCCGCTTGGGCGAAGTTTACTTGAACTATGCCGAAGCCTTGTTCAACTATACGGGCGACCCCTACGCCACTACTTCTACTTACACCCTGTCTCCGGTAGAAGCCGTGAATGTCATCCGTGCCCGTGCCGAAATGCCCGATCTGCCTACCGACCTGACAGCCTCAGAGTTCAAGACCAAATACGAAAAGGAACGTTTCGTAGAACTGGCCTTCGAGCAACACCGTTTCTGGGACGTACGCCGTTGGAAGGAAGCCGAAACCTACTTCACCAGCATCAAGCAGATGAAGTTGACCAAGAATACGGACGGAACTATCACATATACTCGCAATACCATCTCACGCAACTGGGATGACAAGATGTATCTTTTCCCCATTCCTCTGTCGGATATCATGAAGAATCCGAATCTGACACAGAACGAAGGTTGGGAATAGGAAACGATAAGGGTTTTTATGATTAAATAAAAAGATTGAATATTCCGATTCGCAAGAATTCAAATAAACACCAAAAGATATGAAAGCATATTTCCTACTTGTTCTCTGTTTCGTGGCAGGTATAGCATTGCTTCTGCTATGCTTCAGCCGGCTGGAATTTGATTTGGCCAAAGTCTGCATCGGCATTTTGGCGCTGCTTGCGGGCTTGTGCATCTACTATTCCATTCGGCTGAAGAGGCTTTCCAAGTAGGCAGAATAATGTAATTAGGCAGTCAGAATTGATGTTTCCGTCAGTTCTGACTGTCTTGTTTTATTACTAATAGTGGCCTGTTTGTAAAAGGCTGGTCTTCAGTGTCTTGCAATGAGCCTATCTCAGTATGCGACAGAGGTAGGCTAAGTATGCGACTGAGCCTACCTAAGAATACGACTGAGATAGCCTCAATCGTATCCCTACTTCATGTTGTTCAGATATTTTCCTCTTTTCCCTCTTTCGCGGGGTCTTTTCCGCCCTTCTGATAAACCGATGGCGATATGCCGAACTGTGCCTTGAAGCATTTGCTGAAGTAGAACGGGTCGTTGATGCCCACACGGAAGGATACTTCGGATACGTTCAGACCCTCGGGCGAAAGCAGCAGCTCGGCTCCCTTCTTCATGCGGATGATGCGCAGATACTCCACAGGGGCATAGCCGGTAAGGCCTTTCACCTTCTTATAGAACACGGTGCGGCTGAGCCTCATTTGCTGGGCAAATTCGTCGATGGAGAAGTCGGCTCGCTCAATGTTGGCTTCGAGTACGGCATTCATCCGCTCAGTAAATTCGCGGTCGCGGTCGGTGGTGTACATGGCGGTATGCACCATGCCCGGTTCGCTGGTGAACTTCTCGCGCAGTTTCTCGCGCTGTTCTATCAGGCGGAAGATGCGGGTCAGCAGGAACTTGATGCTGAAGGGCTTGGATATGTAGGCATCGGCACCGCAGTCTATGCCTTCGGTTTGCTTTTCGATGGAGCTGAGGGCTGTGAGCAGGATGATGGGGAGGTGACTGGTGTCGAAATCATGTTTCAGCTTGCGGGTCACTTCGAATCCGTTCATGCCGGGCATCATGACGTCGCACAGAATGAGGTCGGGCTCGCAGGTGCGTGCCTTCTCCAGTCCGGACAATCCGTCTTCGGCTGTCTCCGTGTGGAAATAAATGCCTATTTCGGTTTGCAGGAAGTTGCGTACGTCGGGGTCGTCTTCGATGATGAGTACCTTGCGCTGGTTCAGCGGACCGGTGATTTTCTCCAATGCGGCTTGCTGTTGGGCGGTGAGCGGCAGGCTATCATCGTGGATGTTGATGCCGGGCATGGTTTCGGCATCTGCCGGATTGTCTTCGGTCTCCTCCTCTTTCAGCAGTACGTTGTCGGCGGGTAGGAAGTCTTTTTCATCGTACGCCGCCTTGTCCGTAGGCAGGCAGACTGTAAAGATGGAGCCGCCACCCGGATTTTCGCTGTAAGTGATGCTGCCCTTGTGGATGATGACCAATTCGTGCGTGAGGTGCAGGCCCACACCGATGCTGTCGCGTGCAAAGCTGCTCTGCATGAACCGCTTGAACAGTTCGCCTTGCTTCTCGCGCGGAATGCCTACACCGGTATCCGTCACGCGGATGCAGAGTTTATGAGTTTCCTCATCGATTATGGCGTCCAGTATGACCGTTCCGCCTGCCGGTGTGTATTTGAAGGCATTGGACAGCAGATTATATACCACTTTGTCCAGATTCTCTTTGTCGATGAACATCTTGTAGGACGGCACTGAGGAATTGAAGCGGAATGCCATTCGCTTCTGTTCGGCCACGTCGCCGAAGCTGAGGTAAATCTCGTATAGGAAGGATATGACGTCGGTTTCTTCCAGTGCCAGTGCCAGCTTGTTGTTCTGCACCTTGCGGAAGGTGAGCAACTGATTGACGAGGCGGAGCATACGTCCGGTGCTTTTATCCATAATCTGTAACGGGCCACTGATTTCCATGGGCGTATTTCCTGCGGCATGAATCTTCTCCAGTGCTCCCCGTATCAGCGTCAGCGGGGTACGGAATTCGTGCGATATGTTGGTGAAGAATACGAGCTTGTATTCGGTCAGCTCTTTTTCCACGCGGATGCGGGTACGCAGGGCATTGAAGCTGCCTGTAATATGATAAGCGAAATAGGCAGCCACAATAATCAGCAGAATGTAGATGCCAATGGCCCAGCTCGATTGCCAGAAAGGAGGCTCAACCACGATTTCGAGCGTGGTTTCTTCCTCATTCCACAGACCGTCTCCACTCATGGCCTTGACGTGGAAATGATACTTACCCGGCGACAGGTATTTGTAGGATACGGTGCTCTCGCCCGTCGGTTCTCCCCATGTTTTGTCGTAGTTCTCCAGCCAGTATTTGTATTTAGTCTGTCCCTTGCCTTCGTAGTCGAATACGGACAGACTCAGCTGTATGGAGTTCTGGTAGTGCTTCAGTGTTACTTGGTCGCAGTAGGCAATGGAGCGGTCTAGCGGCGAATCGGCCATGCCGGGCATCATTCGCGTACCGTCCACGTAGAGTCCGGTCAATACGACGGGGCGCATACTGTCATCGACAGGCATTTGGTCCGGATTGATGACGGTCAGTCCATAGTCTGTGCCGAACATCAGCTTGCCGTCCGCTCCCATGCAGGCGCTGTTCTCCTGATAGGAGTCGCCTAGCATATTGGGTGAGAAGAAGAACGAACGGAACGCTCCGTGTTCGGGGTCGAAGCGTGACATCCCATATTCGGTGGCTATCCACAGCTTACCGTTGCGGTCGGTCAGTATGGAGTGTACAATGTCGTGCACCAGCCCGTCTTTGGTGTTGAACTGTTCATATTCCAGTTGCGTGTAGTCGGCCGAAGGGGTGCAACGGGCGAATCCGGCTCCCGAGGTGCCTACCCACATACCTCCTTGTCCGTCGGGCGTGATGCAGCGTATCTCGTTGGAGCAGAAGAGGTGGTTGTTGTAGCTGAACAAGTGTCCGTCGTGGCCGGCTATTAGCGAGTCGGGGTGGCAGATGTAGATACCTTCGCTGGTACCCAGCCATATCATGCCTTTTTCGTCTTCGGCAATTACTCTTACATTGTTCGTCCCGTGTTGTTTCGATCGAGATTTGCGGAAAGTATATTTGCCGTCAGCAGAAGGTATCGCCAGATTGAGTCCTCCTTCCAGCATACCTATCCACATACGTCCGCTTCGGTCGCGATGAATGGCGAATATGTCATCTTTGGAGAGGGAAGTGCTGTCTGCCGGGTCGTTCCGATACCAAGTGTCGCCTATCAGCAGACCGTGGCCGCGGGTTCCTGTCCATTGCACTCCCTTTTCATCGTAAGCCACGGCATATACATTGGCCGGATATTCACGTTCTACTTGTTGCAGGCGGAGCTGGGTGTCGCAAGTATAAACCTTTCCGTTATAGGTACCTATTAACCATTTGCCTTCGGTGTCGGTCGGAGTCACCATTCGTATGGTGTTCAGGCGGGTCATGTGGTTGATGGTCGCAGGAAACAGTCTTGTGACACCACGGTTGGACACTGTGAGGCGCGACAACCCTGCATGGTCTGTGCTAATCCATATACCACCGTTTCGGTCTTCAGCGATAAATTGCAGGTAGTCCGAACTGATGATGGTGTTTCGTTGGGTTTCGGTAGAGTAGTGTTCCAGTCGGTCGGCATGAATGTCGTAGGCAAATAGTCCGTTGCCATAGGTCGATATCCATACGATGTCCCTTTTATCGTGTACGATGCAGTAACGTTCATAGTCGATGAAGTCTAGCTTTTCTTTGGGCATGAAGTTGAACTTTCTGATGTGTCCGGTTTGGGCTTGCAGGTAGTATACGTTGCCCGAGTAGTTGTGTATCCAGCCGTCGCCTAGGTTGTCCAGTTTGACAAGTCCGTTCTTCATGTCCATCTCGCGATTGGGCGTTATGGTTCGGTTGGCGAAGTCATAGTCCAGTACCCCTTTGTCGGTCATTAGCAGCCATTTGTCTTTCATGGCGAAGGCGCTGCTCAGTTTGCATTTATAATTTACAGTGTTGAGGGATGCCAGTTGCGTCAGATGGTTTTCTTCGTCAGGAGTATATTGGAAGATATTTCCTAGGGATGTAACGGCATATACTTCATTGCCACGTGTGGCTATGGCTCGGAAGTCTTCGCTGCTGTTCAGCGTATGTGCCTGATTGTCCTTTACGGTCACCAGCCCTTTTCGCGTGCCTATCCATGTCCGTCCGCTATTGTCATTTTCAATGAAGCGTATATGGCTGTCGGGCAGTCGTCCGTTTTTCTGCGTCAGTACAAAGGAAGTAAGGGTACGGTTGTCCGTGTGCTTGACGCATCGTGCGCCGCCTATTGTTGTGTCCCACAGCCATACGTCGCCATTGGGCATTTGCTTATAGAATACACTTTGCTGCTCCGGCTCGATGCCTCCCGTATAGTCCACGAAGCGTCCGTTTTGCAAATCGTAGCAACTGTATCGTTTCTGAGCCGTACCTATCCACAGAAAGGCATGGCTGTCTTCCTGTAAGTCGTTGATGCGGTCATCTACTAGCGATGTATATTGGGTGAAACTTTCTCCTTGCGTATGGAGATTCATAAAGGTATTTCCGTCGTATCGGCATAAACCGTTGGTGGTGCCAAACCATAGAAATCCTTTGCTGTCTTGCAAAATCTTGCGTACAGTGTTACTGGGTAGTCCGTCTGTCGTATTCAGCGATTGAATGCGCAACTCCATCTGTTGGGCTTTTATCGGTAGGATAAAAGATAGGTAAAAGAGCATCAACAGACAGATGT
The DNA here is from genome assembly GCA_030523205.1 of Bacteroides sp. Classification (GTDB taxonomy): domain Bacteria; phylum Bacteroidota; class Bacteroidia; order Bacteroidales; family Bacteroidaceae; genus Bacteroides. Next base: position 11,212 of record JAUNJD010000051.1, on the reverse strand, counting down.
TAAGATGTGTTTTCATACAATTAGCTTGTTTATAGGATGGATGAAGAAAGGTGTGGTGTGTTTACTACCTCCTTATCGTTCGATACATCCTAATTGTTGTTCGTTATTAAGATTACAAAATTAAGTAAAAATAGGCTAACTTGCAAGTAAGTATGTCGATAACACAAACAAGAGGGAGGTTAAAATGGAAAGATATAATCTATTAGACGCGAACCAAGCGGAATAGGCGAATTTTTCATCATTTAAAATCCGCTCAATCCGCTCAATTCGCGTCTAATAAATTTTGATGACGTTTCTTGTTCGTTATCTACGCTTCTGTCCTATGTGTTCAGAAACGGATTTCTATGGTTCCTCCATAGGGATTGAAGTCGAAGGCATATACGCCGTTGCGCTTCTTTACAGATAACTTCTGTCCGTCTTGGTAGGCTGTAAATTTCTTGCCGACGACGGTCATTGTCAGCGGCTCGTTGAATAACGTCTTGTCCAAATCCAAGGAAGGCGTTACCTTATAGACCGATTTCTCCTTCACGATGTCCAAGCGGATATTCTTGTACTCCTTTTCGTAGGCAGCCACTTCTTGGAAGGTGCCTACCCAAATCTTGTCGGCGTGCTTCTTCACATAGTCCAAGTGCTTCCAGAAACGTTCCGGATTGCCGAAGGCATCGTATCCGTACGTCATGCCGTGTGTCATGCCTACACCCCAGTCGCCGCTCATCATCAGGAAGTCTGTCCACCGTTTCAGGTCTTCGGCACTGCTCTTGCTGCCGATGGCAAACTCTGTTGTACGGGTGCCTACCCGGTCACGCACAGCGATTCGTCTGCCCTCAATCTTTTTGTTATTGTTGGGATAGACGAAGGAACGTGGACGTACGCCCGTCTTGGCTTCGATTATGCTGTCATTTTTCAGAATGTCTTCACGGATTTCGGCTATCGGGAATCGGGCGAAGTTCTTATGTGCCCAGCCGTGGTTGCTTAGCTCGTGACCTCTTTCGGCCAGTTCCTTCACCTGCGCCCACGTCATGCGGGTGGTGTCCGTCACGGCTCCGTCGTTCAGCTTCGAACCGTTGAGGGCAAACGTGCCGCGGAAGCCTCGACGTTCCAGTCCCGGGGCAGTCATGGTGTATTGTTCAGCCAGTCCATCATCGAAGGTGTAGCTGATGGCACACTGCTTGTTGTCGCGGTACTTGGCTACTCGGACCTCTTCGTCGGTCAGCCGAACGTAGGGACGTAGGGCGGGTACTTGTTCGCAGACGGCCTTGATGGCTATCTCGGCTACGGCCCTACCTCCGTTGATGTTCAGATGCGTATTATCAACCTTGCCTTTGGGGCAGAAACGGTAGGTGTCGGCAGGCACCCACATGAAGTAATCTTTCGACTTCTCCACACCCAGATTCATCACCCAGTCGTGCGTCAGTGTGGCCATGTCGATGAAGGGGACATTCAGCTCCTTGGCGACGTTGCGCGGCGAATCCAGATACTTGCCGTGGGTATCGACCAGCACCTTGCCCTCTTTTTCGTATTGTCCTTGGTGTTCGGTGTCCGTGGTAGGCGGGAAGTTGCGGCGGACAATGGAATTGAACAGGACGGGGATGGCTCCCTTGGCACGGGCTTCGCGTACAAACCGGCGCAGGTTGTCGTCGAAGGTGCTTCCCGGTTCGGTGTGCAACTTTTCGGACGGCTTTTCGTCGTTGTGACCAAACTGAATGAATACGTAGTCGCCCTTCCGCAGGCTGTTCAGTACCAAGCTCCAACGGCCTTCGTTGATGAAGCTCCGTGAGCTTCGACCGTTCTTGGCATGGTTGGATACCCGGATGCCGTCTCTCAACAGTTCCGGCAGCATCTGTCCCCAGCCACGTTCTATGTTCTCGTTCTTCAGGCTTTTGTTGGCCATGGTAGAGTCGCCAATGGTGAAGATAGTGATGACAGGCTTCTCTTTGACGGTGATTTGGTCTATTACCACGCCCTCGTCCAAGGCTGTCAGGGTGATGGTGAGTTCTTGAGGTTGTGAGCTTTTAGTTCTTTGAGTTCCTGAGTTTTGGGTGGCGTGCAGGGTGCGGCGGATGGCTTGGTTTGTCAGCACGTTCTGCTTCCATTCTTCGCTGCGGCCTACGGTGTGGTAGTCCACTTCCTGCGGCTGCTCACCGTTCACGGAGATGGCATATCGGATTTGGTTGCCTTCTACCGGGTGATTGGGGGCCAAGGCTACTTCTATCTCCACAGAGTCGGGTAGCTCGGTCCGGATGCGGTAAGTGACCGAAGTCCCTTTCTGCAAGTGGATGGCTCCACTTTGATAGCCCATTCCGTAGCATATAGGTTGTTCGCCCTTGAACGAGGCATAATCTTTTCCGTTCAGCAGGTAGAGGGGCGTCTCTTTTTTCTGCAAGGGAGCCTCTAAGGTTTGGTGAGGCACACTGTCGAACACGGCGAGGTTGCGCGGGTGGAAGGACATAATGTTGGCCCACTTGCCATTGTTCATCGTGTTATACTTTTCTGTCAATGACACGATGTTGTTGTAGGCATCGTCACTCAACTGCCAATCTGCAATTTTGTGTCGTGCAAGCTGCGCATACAGATGCTTCTTGCTCATTTCAGCAGCACCGCGTACGGGGTATTCCACCAATTGGAACCAAGCCAAGGCTTTCTCGGCAGGCAACTTCTCGGAGAGGGCAATCACCTTGTCTTCGATGAGGCTATAGTCCTTGATGCGGGTTTCTATCTCTTCTTTGCTCCAAGGCAAGTCGCATACAATCTTGTAGGCAGGGTCTTTCTCCTCCGTGCGTGTGTTGCCCATGAATTCCGGTTTGCGGATGTAGGCCAGACGGTAATATTCGTTCATCACGGGCAGCAGTTCGTCAGCGTATGCCGTTCCGAATTCGCGGGCCAGCCAATCGTGCAGGTGCTTGTTCAGTCCTTTTTCATTGCTTTCAATGGCATTGATGTTCCAAGCCATGTCCATGAACAACTCAATCAGGTATTCCGATGGCTTGATGTCGCCCACATTCAGAATCCATTGGTCTTGGGCACCCTTGTCGTAGGCCATTTTCATTTGGGTATAGAGTTGGGCCGGATGATTGGTTGACAGCCAAAGGTAATCGTGCGGCCGACCCCAGTAAGATACGTGGTAATACACACTGTTTCCTCCCTTGCGGGCACGCTCTTGGGCGGTGGGGAAATGGCGGATGTAGCCGTAATTGTCGTCACACCACATCAGCGAAACGTCTTCCGGCACTTGCAAGCCGGCATTGTATACGTCCAGTACCTCCTTATAGGGGATGAATACCTGTGACACCTTCTCCACGTCCGGATTCACGTATCGGGCTATCATCTCGCGTTGGTCTTTCAGTATGTTGGTGATGGCTGCTTTCTGCTCGGCCACGGTGTTGGCACCCAGCATCTTGCTGTCGTGCACGCCACGGATGCCCAGCGTATAGATATTATCGGAACCGGACAGGGCTGTTACACGTTCTTCCCAGAACTTCAGTACACTGTCGCGATTGTTCACATAGTCGTAGCGTCCTCTTTCCTTTGTGTTCCATTCGGCGTTGGTGTTGCGCATCATGGGTTCGCAATGCGAGGTACCGATAAAGATTCCGTATTTGTCGGCCATCTCTTTATTGCCGGGTGTCAGGTAGAAAGCTACGGAGCAGGAATGCATGGCTGGCCAAAAGGTGTTTCCGCGCAGACGCAACAGCAGTTGGAAGATGCGTTCGTGCGTGCGTGGACCGATGGTGCCTTTCTTATCCGAAGGTTCGTGTGTCAGGTAGCTCCAGGGCATCAGTCCCCAGTCTTCGTCGTTCAGGAAAATGCCTCGGTGGGCTACCGATGGATACTCCATTTGGCGGAATCCGTCTTTCAGTACCAGTTGCTCTTTGGCATCGACAGACGAATCGGCCCACCATTCCCACGGCGATACACCGATGAGGCGCGACAGCTCCAGTATGCCGTAGGCTGTACCTCGCTTGTCGCTGCCCAGCACATACAGTTTTTTGCCCTTCACTTGCAGGAGGAAGCCCTCGGGGTGCTCCTTCAGCTCGTTGACAGCCGATTGGCCCAAGGCTTTTTCGGCAGCCGATTTCAGTCCGATGGTTCCGATGATTAGTTCGGCCTGTCCCGCCTTGACTACATCTTGACCGAACACGCGGCGATAGTCGTTCTTGAACATCTCTAAAGCCGTATGCACTACCTCCGCCTCTTTCTTATTGACGGAGACCCGCAGGGCAGATTGGTTCGTAAGTACCACATCGGCCAGCACATGGCAGGGTAGCCAAAGGCCTAATAAAAGAGTAATTAATAGTTTCTTCATTATATGGATTTTAAAGAATTTGATTTTACGGGTTTGGATTTGGAATACAAAGACATGGAGTTTCAGAGCTTTCATAAATAGAAAGAAAAATCTCCATGTCTCTATGTTCGTTTAAGGATGTGCAAAAATAAGCATATTATTTTGATTTCAAGGTGATGGCATCGCTCTTTAGTCCATCAGCTTTTACACGTACCGTCAGTTTTCCCTTTTCCTTGCCTGCACGGACAATCACCATAGCACGTCCACCAAACAGGGTAGGTGTCAGTGTCTGGAAACTGGGCATATCATTGGGGGCAGCGGTACCCGATCCGATGATGCTGCCGCTATCGCCTTCGCTGCTGATTTCTATTTTCCGTCCCGGCGTCAGCACTACGTTACCGTCTTTATCCACCTGTTCTATCAAGATGTGCGATAGGTCCTGACCGTCGGCTTGCAATTTCGTCCTGTCGGCCACCAGCCGTAAGGCCACCGGTTCGCCTACTGTACGCAGGGTGACGGCTTCCTCTTCTTTCCCTTCATCGAGGGCAACGGCTTTCAGCGTCCCCGGCTGATAGGTCACTTTGAAGGTAGCTTTGTATAAGTCGTTGGTTTCGGCTTCGGCTATCTGTTCACCATTTAGGTACAGTCTTACTCGCGAGGCGCGGGTATATATGTTTACATTCAACTCTTTGCCTTCCATGCCGGGGAATGTCCACGAAAGGGATTCTTCCGGCCAACCCCAGAAGCTGACTTTGCGTATCTTCCCTTCGGCGATGGGTGCTTCTACGGCCATGCTGATGGCCCGTCTGTGCCACAGGATGTCCCGATAGTAGGATTGAGGCTTCTTGATACCTAGCAAGTCCAGATCGCCACACCACGCATTGTACCAAGGCCATCCCATGAACTGATGCACATTCTCCTGCGGGTCAATCTCCAGCGAGTTGCCCAGTCCCGATTCGCCCAGATAGTCCATGGCTGTCCAGATGAAGTCACCCATTACGTAGGGATGTTTCTCTACTTTGTCCCAGTTCTGTGCGGCTTCGGTGGCTACGCTTTCGCTGCCATACATCACCTGATTGGGATATTCCTTGTGAATGTCTTCGTAGAATCGCCACATATAATTATGTCCCACTACGTCGAGGTGCCGATACGCCTTCTCCAGCGAGAGCATCTTGGTGTGTCCCTTGTCCCATTGTTTGTTGACACCTGCTGTGACAGGACGTGTAGTGTCGTACTTTCGCACTTCCTTCTTCAGTTGGGCGGCTATGGCTTCTCCGCTATCGTAGGCACGTTCGCGGATTTCATTTCCGATGCTCCACATGATGACCGACGGATGGTTGCGGTCTCTCAGCACCAGCGAACGGATGTCTCGTGCGCTCCACTTCTCGAAGTACAAATGATAATCTTGCGGATTCTTCTTCACCTTCCATTGGTCGAAAGCTTCGTTCACCACCAGCATACCCAGGCGGTCGCAGACGTTCAAGAAGCTTTCTGACATGGGATTGTGCGAAGTACGCACGGCGTTGAAGCCTCCCTGTTTCAGCAGCTCAATCTTCCGCTCTTCGGCCCGATCGAAAGCCTTAGCACCCAGCAGACCGTTATCGTGGTGTACGCATCCGCCTTTCAGCTTCATGGGTACGCCGTTCAGCTCAAAACCTTTCTCGACAGAGAAGTTCAGAGTACGTATGCCGAAGGGGCAGGTATATTCGTCCTGCTTGTTATCCCCTTTCCATAGGCTGATGCGGAGAGTATATAAATTAGGTGTATCGACGGACCATAGCATGGGGTGGCTCACTTGTAAGGCAAAATCGGCCTCCAGCGTATCGCCTGCGGCTATCCGAATGTCTTTTTCGGCTTTGCTGACAGCTTTCCCTTTGGGAGAGAGTAGGGCGATGCGTACTGCGTATTTGCCTTCGGTCGCTTCTTGGTTGACGAGGCGGGTGGTCAGGGCAATGTCGGCGGCGTCATTGGCGATGGAGGTAGTGCGGATGAAAGTGCCCCAGTCCTCAATGTGCGACATCGATGTGCGAATCAGCCATACATGGCGATAAATGCCCGAACCGGCATACCAACGAGAGTTCTTTCCTTCGTTCACGGCTTTTACGGCTACGACATTGGTCTGTCCGGCCGATTTGCAGTACGGAGTAATGTCTATCCGGAAGGAGGTGTATCCATACACATTTTCGTGTACCTTCTGTCCGTTCACCCACACTTCCGACTGATTGTATACGCCTTCGAAGTAGAGTTCGTGACGCTTCCCGGCATCTTCGGGCGCAAGGATGAACGATTTCCGATACCATCCTTCACCGCCCACCGTCTGCCCGGTAGCAAATCCTCCGGCACTCTCGCGGCTGAACGGACCGACTACTTTGTCAGGTTCTTGATTTTCCAACGGTTCGATGCTCCAATCATGTGGCAAATCTATCATACGCCACGAAGCGTCATCGTAAGTAACAGACTCAGCGTTCGCTGCTTTTCCTAGGTGAAAGCGCCAGCCCTCATCGAATAGAGTTTTCCTGTCTGTAACCTTCGCTTGTAGTTGCAGACTTACCCCCAATAGTAAGAGTAGTAGATAATGTAATTTTTTCATGGCATTTTAAGTTCTGTTTTTTGTTTCAACAACTGAATGAATCCTGACTTTCGGATTCGTTGCAAAGGTAGCCTGATGGGAAGATATATATATGGTGTATTTGTGTAAAAGCCTGTATTTTTTGGTTATTACCCTTGTTACAGTATGTTGTAAATGCATTTGGGCACGAAAAAATGCTTTTGGAATGATATATCCGTTGACACCGTGCTTATCCGTGGCAAACGGATGAAACGGAAGCTATGGAGAGCATCACTATCCCGTAATGATAGCATCACATTGCATATATCTGCTCCGTACCAACTCCACTCATATATCGACGCTATAGAGACGGAGAAAATGCGGAGGAAAGGCGGAGCAGGTACGAAGAAATTCTAATGATGGGTATGCATAGATTCGTAGCAGGGGGGATAAAACGTCGTTGTAGTGATAAAATAGGGCTTTAAAGAGTTGTTTTCTTACGATTAATCAGATTTCCCTTAATTTTTTATTCGATTTGTTTGTAGATTATAAAAAAGGATTTACCTTTGCACCGAATTTAAAAAAGAAAGCAATAAGCGTTATGATTCTACATACATCTATTAACCTGGCAGTCCTGCATATTATTCGCGTCGTGGTCGTGGCATCAAGAGCGTGAGAAAGGTTTGTGTATGTATATATCGTACGTTGAAAGATATTTTTTAGAGCCTTTCTCACAATTGTGGGAAAGGCTTTTTTAATTCTTAAGAACTTAAAAACTTAAAATATGAAATATCAGTTACGTAGTTCATTCAGTACCCAAGGCCGACGCATGGCAGGCGCACGTGCATTGTGGGTGGCTAACGGCATGAAAAGAGAACAGATGGGAAAGCCCATCATTGCCATTGTTAATTCGTTTACACAATTTGTTCCGGGACACGTGCATCTGCACGAGATAGGACAAGTGGTGAAGGAGGAGATTGAAAAGTTGGGTTGCTTTGCCGCAGAGTTCAACACGATAGCCATCGATGATGGTATCGCCATGGGACACGATGGTATGCTCTACTCTCTGCCCTCGCGTGACATCATTGCCGACAGCGTGGAATATATGGTGAATGCTCACAAGGCCGATGCTATGGTGTGCATCAGCAACTGCGACAAGATAACTCCGGGAATGCTGATGGCTGCTATGCGACTGAATATTCCCACCGTATTCGTATCGGGCGGACCGATGGAAGCCGGTGAATGGAACGGGCAACACCTCGACCTGATTGACGCCATGATTAAGTCGGCCGACACCACCATGAGCGACGAAGACGTGGCACAGATAGAGCAGCACGCCTGCCCGTCGTGCGGATGTTGCTCGGGTATGTTCACCGCTAACTCCATGAACTGTCTGAACGAGGCTATCGGCTTGGCATTGCCGGGCAACGGTACCATTGTGGCTACTCACGAGAACCGCAAGCAACTGTTCAAAGATGCTGCCAAGCTGATTGTGGAGAATGCTTATAAATACTACGAACAAGGCGACGAAAGCGTGCTGCCTCGCAGCATCGCCACCCGTGCAGCCTTCCTCAACGCCATGACGCTGGACATCGCCATGGGCGGCTCCACCAACACGGTGCTTCACTTGCTGGCTGTGGCTCATGAAGCCGGTGCCGACTTCAAGATGGACGACATCGATATGCTGTCTCGCAAAACTCCTTGCCTCTGCAAAGTAGCTCCCAACACTCAGAAATATCATGTACAAGACGTCAACCGTGCGGGTGGTATCGTGGCCATCATGAGTGAGTTGGCCAAAGGTGGATTGGTAGATACAAGCGTGCGTCGCGTAGATGGCATGACGCTGGCCGAGGAGATAGACCAATACTGCATTACCAGCCCCAACGTCACAGAAACGGCTATCAAGAAATATACCAGTGCTCCGGCTTGCAAGTTCAACCTCGTGCTGGGTTCACAGGCTACTTATTATAAGGAGCTCGATACCGACCGTGCCACGGGTTGTATCCGTGACTTGGAACATGCTTACAGCAAGGACGGAGGCTTAGCCGTACTGAAAGGAAACATCGCCCAAGACGGTTGCGTGGTGAAGACAGCCGGTGTGGACGAAAGCATCTGGAAGTTTACAGGCCCTGCCAAGGTGTTCGATTCGCAGGATGCCGCTTGCGAGGGTATCCTCGGTGGCAAGGTAGTGAGTGGAGACGTAGTGGTCATCACACACGAAGGCCCCAAGGGAGGCCCGGGTATGCAGGAAATGCTTTATCCTACCTCTTACATTAAGTCGCGCCATTTGGGCAAGGAATGTGCCTTGATTACTGACGGACGCTTTAGCGGTGGTACTTCCGGCTTGAGCATCGGACACATCTCGCCCGAAGCTGCCGCCGGTGGCAATGTGGGCAAGATTCAGGATGGTGACATCATCGAAATCGACATTCCCAACCGTTCCATTAACGTGAAGCTGACCGATGAAGAACTGGCTGCACGCCCCATGACCCCCATGACGCGCGACCGCCAAGTGTCGAAGGCACTGAAGGCATACGCCAGTATGGTAAGCTCGGCCGACAAGGGAGCTGTGAGAATTGTTTAATGGATAATTGATAATGAGGAGTGAGTATAACTCCTTTAATTCCATTAAATAGTAAATAGTAAATCGTCAAATAGTAAATAGATAAATGGATACAATTACAGGTGCTGAAGCATTGATGCGCTCCTTGGAGTATCAAGGTGTAAAGACGCTTTTCGGTTATCCGGGAGGTAGTATCATGCCGGTTTTTGATGCTCTGTATGACCACCGTGATCGTCTGAATCACATCTTGGTGCGTCACGAGCAGGCAGCGGTTCATGCAGCGCAAGGCTTTGCCCGTGTGTCGGGTGAAGTAGGAGTATGCTTGGTGACCAGTGGACCTGGAGCAACCAACACAGTGACAGGCATTGCAGATGCCATGATTGACAGTACACCCGTTGTAGTGATTGCCGGACAGGTAGGAACGGGATTCTTAGGAACAGATGCCTTTCAGGAAGTAGACTTGGTGGGCATTACGCAACCCATTACTAAGTGGAGCTATCAGATTCGTCGGGCCGAAGATGTGCCTTGGGCCGTGGCTCGTGCCTTCTACATTGCTATGAGCGGACGTCCGGGCCCCGTTGTCCTCGACTTCGCCAAGAATGCGCAGGTAGATAAGATGGAATATACGCCGACCAAGCTTGACTATATTCGTAGCTATCTCCCCGTGCCCGAAATGGACATGGAAGCCGTTCAGCAGGCTGCTGAACTGATTAATGCCGCCGAGCGTCCCTTGGTGTTGGTAGGTCAAGGCGTGGAGCTGGGCAATGCACAGCAGGAATTGCGTACCTTCATCGAGAAGGCCGATATGCCTGCCGGATGTACGCTGCTGGGACTTTCGGCTCTGCCTTCCGATCATCCGTTGAACAAGGGTATGCTGGGTATGCATGGTAATCTGGGTCCCAACATCAACACCAATAAATGCGACGTGCTGATTGCCGTAGGTATGCGCTTCGATGACCGCGTGACCGGACGTCTGGATACATACGCCAAACAAGCCAAGATAATACACTTCGACATCGACCCTGCCGAGATTGACAAGAACGTAGTGGTAGATGTAGCCGTCTTGGGCGACTGTAAGGAGACGCTTGCTGCCGTTACCAAGCTGTTGAATACCGCCAAACATAAAGAATGGCTGGACAGCTTCCTCCCCTACGAAGAGGTGGAAGAGGAGAAGGTTATACGTCCCGAGCTTCATCCTTCGGGTCCCAAGTTGAGCATGGGCGAGGTGGCACGTGCAGTGAGCGAGGCTACCAATCACGAAGCTATCTTGGTGACCGATGTTGGTCAAAATCAGATGTTGTCGGCTCGTTACTTTAAGTTTAGCAAGGAGCGTAGCGTTGTGACCTCTGGTGGTTTGGGTACCATGGGATTTGGTCTGCCAGCAGCCGTAGGTGCCACATTCGGACGTCCCGACCGCACGGTCTGCGTCTTCATGGGTGACGGTGGTCTGCAAATGAGCATTCAGGAATTCGGCACTATCATGGAGCAGAAGGCACCGGTTAAGATGATTCTGCTGAACAATAACTATCTGGGCAACGTGCGCCAGTGGCAGGCCATGTTCTTCAACCGTCGTTACTCGTTCACGCCTATGCTGAACCCCGATTATATGAAGATAGCTTCGGCTTACGACATTCCGTCGCGCCGCGTGTTCAACCGTGAAGAACTGAAGGACGCCATCAACGAAATGCTGGCTACCGACGGGCCTTTCTTGCTGGAAGCCTGCGTGGAAGAAGAAGGAAACGTGATGCCGATGACACCTCCGGGAGGCTCTGTCAACCAGATGTTGCTGGAATGCTAAATTTGAGTTTTTAAGTTCTTG
>JAUNJD010000320.1 GCA_030523205.1 Bacteroides sp. | reverse complement strand
TAACCTTTAGTCCGAAAACGATTTAACGCGTGCACCGGAAATTTCCGCTGACCCCCTTTTACGGAGGAGGGTGTCTGGCAGGCATATCTGTTGAAGCAGACTTATCACTTGATTGGGATGCGTTGGCATGGTGGCTACGAAAGGCGAACTTTCGTCAATTCGTATGAGGACATAGAGAATGTAAGGATGGCTTCGTGCTTCAATCGAGAACTAGAACCTTTGCGTGAGGCCATCCGTAGGCAGTGGACTGCAGAACAACTGCCTAAAGTGACTTTGGATAGAGATTGTGCCTACATCACCCATTATTGGTTCGATGCATGGAAAGGATATGTACAGGTGAAGTTCAAGGCGGTGTTCGATGCAAGACGGAGACGGATTGTTGAGTTCAAGGAGGAAGAGGAGACGGTGGTGCTGAAGTATTATTGTGGGATACACTACTAGGCCTTATGCAGAATTCTTGGAGGAAAGCGACCAGTTTGTTGCGCAGTACAGCAATACGGCATCATACTTTTTTCATGATTCCCGGATTTATTACTTGCGCAAAGCTATAAAAAAAACATAGATTAAGCAAGTAATAATTTTATTTCCTGCTTAATCTATGTTTCAATAGGCAGATTTAGCAACCAATAGACTATTGCCGCACTTCCTTCTCTACCTTCCTTATCTTCTCCAGCGTCTTGCCGGCCTCGTTGGAGGGGAACAACTGGAGCACCCGTTGCAGATAGTTCTTGGCCTTGGCGTAGCTGTTGGAATATACGTCCGAAAGGCCGTTGCGGTAGCGGGCATACTGCATCTTGGTAGGCGATGTCAGTTTCTTGTAGTCGTCGTCCAGTTTCTTCTTGGCCTTCTCGGCTTGCAGGTAGTAGTAGTTTCCTAAGAAGATATTGGCCTGCAAATTGTCGTTGTCCAGTGTAAGCACTTTCTCGTATAGTTTCATGGCATCTTTTTCCTTGTCGCGCATCAGTTGCACCTCGGCACACGATACCAGAGCCGAGACGTCATCGGGACGGCGTTGCAGGAGTTCGCGATAGAACAGATAAGCTTTGTCGTAGTTGCGCACTCCCTTATAATAGACGGCCAGTTCCTGAGCCAAGCGGGGGACGAGGTCGCCGCTTTTGTTGATTTCCGTCCAGTAATACATTTCTGTTTCGTCGGCATTACTTTGGGCAGCCTGACGGAACAGGCTGACGGCATAATCGTTCTGCCCGGCAGCCAAAGCTTCGGACATTTTATTCAGCAACGTCCCTGCCGTTTGCGGTGAGGCAGGAAGCAACGTGACGAACAGATAAGTGAGAAACAAGGTAAAGGTTTTCATTGCGAACGATTTATATATTTAAGTTTCGGAACTCCCTACAAAAGTACGCACTTCCGCAACAATAATCAAGGCAGTAAAGTAGAATTTTCGTTAATCCGTATGGTCTGTTTTTCCTTTTCTTGAGTAAAACTTGCTACATTTGCCGCAGATTTACAATATGTGCCGACAAATGACGTACCGAGACCGACAAATCTTGCAGATTGCCCTGCCCTCCATCGTATCGAACATCACCGTTCCGCTCTTGGGGCTGGTGGATGTGACCATCGTAGGACATCTGGGAGCACCGGCCTACATCGGCGCCATAGCGGTGGGCGGAATGCTGTTCAACATCATCTGCTGGATATTCAGCTTCCTGCGCATGGGCACCAGCGGCATGACTTCGCAGGCATACGGCAAACGCGACCTGCCTGAGGTGGTGCGCCTGCTGATACATTCCGTCGGCATCGGGCTGGTGGTGGGACTGTGCTTCATCGTGCTGCAAGTACCCGTCCGTCATCTGGCCTTCCTGCTGGTGCATCCTACGGAGGAGGTGCGCGAGCTGACTACCATCTATTTCCACATCTGCATTTGGGGCGTACCGGCCATGCTGGGGCTATACGGGCTTTCGGGTTGGTTCATCGGTATGCAGAACTCACGCATTCCCATGCTGATAGCCATTACGCAGAACGTGGTGAACATTGTGGCGAGCCTCTGCCTTGTGTTCCTTTGCGGCATGAAGGTGGAGGGCGTGGCCACGGGTACGGTCATTGCGCAATATGCCGGGTTCGTGATGGGGTTGCTGCTGTGGTGGAGGTACTACGGAAGGCTGAAGAAATACTACCCCACAGCTACGGGCATTTGGGAACGGAGTGCCTTGGTGCGCTTCTTCACCGTCAACCGCGACATCTTCCTGCGCACGCTCTGCCTAGTGTCCGTCACCCTGTTCTTCACCTCGGCGGGTGCTTCGCAAGGCGAGATTGTGCTGGCCGTCAACACACTGCTGATGCAATTCTTCATGCTCTTCTCCTTCGTCATGGACGGCTTTGCCTATGCAGGCGAAGCTCTGAGCGGACGCTTCATCGGTGCCTGCAATCGCGACGCCTTCATGGATACGCTACACCGCCTCTTCGTATGGGGTGGCATCATGACAGCGCTCTTCACGCTGGTCTATGCCTTGGGCGGGACGGGCATACTAAGTCTGCTGACCAACGAACCGGAGGTCATTGCCGCCTCCGACGCTTACTTCTATTGGGCCTTGGCCATCCCCGTGGCCGGCATCACCGCCTTCATCTGGGACAGCATTTTCATCGGCGCCACTGCCACACGGGGTATGCTCATCTCCATGGCCATAGCCGCTGCCTGCTTCTTCGGCCTGTACTACCTGCTTCGCCCCGTGCTGGGCAACCATGCCTTGTGGTTGGCATTCATCACGTACCTCTTCATGCGTGGGGCCGTACAGACGGTGTTGAGCAGAGGGGTTATCAGAAGGGCTTTTGCAATTGACAATTGACAGTTATTCCTGCGTTCCTGCCTGTGTGAATACAAAATAATCGAAAATGTCTCCGGCTGTGGCGTCTATTTTGAGGCTTCGGCTCTGCTTACTTTCGTTGGGCGAGAGCGTCACGGTCATTACATTTTCTTCAATGGTGATGGTTGCCCATTCGCCAACGTATTGATGTACGTCATCTGATGGATAGATTGGTGTTCCGTCCACATAGACGTAGCTCAGCCAAAAGCCTTGATAGTTCGTACACTTGAACGTATAGGTTGCGCCCGAGGCCGAGACTTCTATCTTATCAATGTCCGACACGGTTGTTTCCCACGTCATGGGGTCCCAATCGCCGTCTAAGGATTCAGTCACACTATCGCATGAAATCAACGACAGTGTACACACGCTGATTAGCAGCAGAAGAAACCGATTCAATTTGATTGTCTTTTTCATACTCTTATTATTTTTATTGTTCCCTTTTGATAATAAAATGCAAGATTGCCATGAATACTGCACAAAGGTATGCTATTTTTTATAGATAAAGCGAAAAAAAGAGATAAACGTGCCACTGCCCTGTGCGCTAATTACCGCTTCTATGTACGAATCTTTCCCAAAAGCTGTACATATCTTTCACTCCGTCCTCGCTAAGGTTTGGCAAAAGCCCACGAGTTGCCGTCCCTAATGCGTGGAGTTTTCGGGCAAAACACATTGATTTGTTACCCAAAATACATT
>JAUNJD010000050.1 GCA_030523205.1 Bacteroides sp. | reverse complement strand
CAAGTACGGAGCGGGTACGGGTATGCGTTGCCACGACATGGGGGTGTGGCAACGTGGCAACGTGGCAACAGACAATGTGGCAATCCGGGGAATTTATTGTATCTTTGCCCGCAGAAAAAAATCAGTATAGGTATGTGGAAACAAGTAGAATTCTCATTACAGCCCCGCACGAGGGGATTTCACCTCGTCACGAAGGAAGTTGCAAGCCATCTCAGCGACTTGCCTAAAGTAGGTTTGCTCCATTTGTTCATCAAGCATACGTCCGCTGCACTGACCATCAACGAGAATGCTGATCCGGACGTGCGTGCCGACATGGAAAGCATCTTCAACCGACTGGTGAAGGAGCGCGAACCCTACTATCGGCATACGCTGGAGGGCGATGACGATATGCCCGCCCATGCCAAAGCATCCATCATCGGCCCCACGGTCAGCATCCCCATCACGGGCGGCCGCCTCAACCTAGGCACTTGGCAAGGCATCTATCTGTGTGAGTTCAGAGATTACGGAGGGCCGCGCAGAATCGTTGCCACCATCATGGGAGAATAAAAAACGACTTTTGTCATAAATATGACAGGCTTTGTTATTTTTATGCTTTTCTTTTGCAGAAAAATAGCAATGTCATGACCTTTTCTAAGAAACAACAGATCACGATTTCCGTGCTGGGGGGAATCATCGTAGGCGGAGGGCTGCTGTTCATGTACCTGCTGCGGGCACATACCTATCTGGGGGACGACCCTTCGGCGTGTGTCAACTGCCACATCATGTCACCCTATTACGCCACGTGGATGCACAGCTCGCACGCACGAAACGCTACGTGCAACGACTGCCACGTGCCGCACGAAAACTTCGTCAGGAAATGGACCTTCAAGGGTCTGGACGGCATGAAGCACGTTGCCGCCTTCCTCACCTTCAGCGAACCGCAAGTGATACAGGCACATCCCGCCAGTTCGCAAGTCATCATGAACAATTGTATCCGTTGTCATCAGCAGCTCAATACGGAGCTGGTGAAGACGGGGCGCATCGACTATATGCTGACAATGGTAGGCAAAGGAAAGGCCTGCTGGGACTGCCACCGCGACGTTCCGCATGGTGGACACAACAGCCTGTCGGGCACGCCGCACGCCATTGCCCCCTATCCGGACTCTCCCGTACCGGAATGGCTCAAATCGCTGAAGGGCGAAGAATAAAAGAACAAGAATGGAAAAATTAAAAAAATCGTAACTATATGGCTAATAAATTAAAACCTTGGCAAGGATGGCTGTTGTTCGGTGGTTCAATGGCTGTCGTTTTTTGTTTGGGTCTGGCAGTATCTTCTTTGTCGGAACGCCGGGCAGAAGTGGTGAGCATCTTCAACAACCGGAGGACACCCATGAAAGGCATCGTGCCGCAGAACGAAAAATTCAAGAGCGACTTCCCGAAAGAATATCAGACGTGGACGGAGACCGCACGCACGGACTTCCAGACGGAATTCAACGGAAACATACAGGTGGATGTACTGGAGCAACGTCCTGAGATGGTCATCCTCTGGGCAGGCTACGCCTTCTCGAAAGACTATGCCACCCCGCGCGGACACATGCACGCGGTAGAGGACATTACAATGACCCTACGCACGGGTTCGCCCCAAACAGACAAAGACGGCCCGCAACCTTCTACCTGCTGGACGTGCAAGAGCCCGGACGTGCCCCGCATGATGCAGGAAATCGGTGTGGATGCCTTCTACAACAACAAATGGGGTGCCTTCGGTGCCGAGATTGTCAACCCCATCGGTTGCTCGGATTGCCACGATTCCGAGACCATGGACCTGCACATCAGCCGTCCGGCACTGATTGAAGCCTTCGCCCGCATGGGAAAAGACATCAGTATGGCCACCCCGCAGGAAATGCGGTCGCTGGTATGCGCACAATGCCACGTGGAGTATTACTTCAAGGGCGACGGCAAGTATCTCACCTTCCCGTGGGACAAGGGCATGACGGTGGAGGCCATCGAGCAATATTATGACGAGACCAATTATGCAGACTATATCCACCCCTTGAGCCGTACGCCCATCC
The DNA here is from genome assembly GCA_030523205.1 of Bacteroides sp. Lineage (GTDB taxonomy): Bacteria > Bacteroidota > Bacteroidia > Bacteroidales > Bacteroidaceae > Bacteroides. Next base: position 18,791 of record JAUNJD010000050.1, on the reverse strand, counting down.
TCAAGGCACAGCATCCGGACTACGAGACTTCGCAAATGGGCATTCACGGTCAGCGGGGTGTGTCGTGCGCCGACTGCCACATGCCATACATGAGCGAAGGCGGCATGAAGTTCAGCGACCACCACATTCAAAGCCCGTTGGCTATGATAGACCGCACCTGCCAAGTGTGTCACCGCGAAAGCGAGGAGACATTGCGCAACAACGTCTATGAACGTCAGCGCAAAGCCAACGAGATACGCAACCGCCTGGAGCAAGAACTGGCCACGGCCCACATCGAAGCTAAATATGCATGGGAACAGGGTGCTACGGAGAACGAAATGAAGTCGGTGCTTGCCCTGTTGCGTCAGGCCCAATGGCGTTGGGACTTCGCAGTGGCTTCGCACGGTGCAGCCTTCCACGCTCCGCAGGAGACACAGCGCATCCTTTCGCACGGACTGGACCGCGCCCTGCAAGCACGCCTCGACATAGCCAAAGTGCTGGCTAAGCATGGATATACCGACAATGTGCCCATGCCGGACATCTCGACCAAGGAAAAGGCACAGAAGTACATCGGTCTGGACATTCCCGCCGAAAAAGCAGCGAAAGAGAAGTTCCTGAACGAAAGAGTTCCGGAATGGATAAAGGAGGCAAAAGAAAAAGGAAAGCTGATTTAATATAGACAGATACCAATGTGGAAAAAACCTTGGGGGTGGAAGGAAGGTGTACAAATCTGTGCGGGACTGACGATAACAGGATTGGTACTCCAACTATGTACAGGAGGCATCGGATGGGGGAATCTCTCTCATCCGATTAATCTGTATCTGCTGGCTGTATATCTGCTGCTGATAGTCCTGTCGTATGCAGTGCGCCGACACGTCTATTTCATCCGCTGGGCCATGAGCTATCAGGCGGCTGTGCCGTGTCTGGCATTCGTGGTGGCACTGACGTTGCTGATGGGGCTCATCAGGCAGGCACCGGAGACAGCGGCACCTACCGATGTGCTGGGGCTGAGCAAGATGCTTTCGTGCTGGCCCTTTGTACTGATGTATATATGGATGACCACCATCTTGGGCTGGGTCTCCGTCAAGCACCTCTGCTCCTTCCGATGGAGCAAGACACCTTTCCTGCTCAACCACCTCGGACTGTTTGTGGCCCTCGTCTGCGCCACGCTGGGCAGTGCGGATATGCAACGACTGACCATGAACGTGAAAACCGGACAGACCGAATGGCGTGCCACCGACAGCAAGGGAGAACTGCACGAATTGCCCATAGCCATCGAACTGAAAGCATTCAGCATTGACGAATATCCACCCAAGTTGATGCTGATAGACAACGCCACCGGCAAGGCGCTTCCTACCGAAAAGCCGGAACACCTCCTGCTGGACGAAGGCGTGAAGGGCGGAACGCTGGCCGGATGGGACGTACGTATCGTAGAGAACATCGAAATGGCAGCTTCCGTCACCACGGAAGACACGGTGAAGTTTGTGGCATGGCCCAGCACGGGGGCCACCTACGCCACACACCTCCAAGCGACATCTCCCGACGGGAAGACCACGCACGAGGGATGGGTGAGTTGCGGAAGTTTTCTGTTCCCCTATCAGGCCCTGCGGCTGGACAGCATTTGCAGCATCGTCATGCCCGACAGAGAGCCTAAAAGGTTTGCTTCGGACGTAGAGATTTATACCCAAAGCGGGAAAAGACAAACAACAACCATCGAGGTGAACCGCCCCGCCGAGATAGACGGATGGAAAATCTATCAACTGAGTTATGACGAAACCAAAGGCCGATGGAGCGACGTCAGTGTATTCGAGCTGGTGGCCGACCCTTGGCTGCCGTGGGTATATGCCGGTATAGGCATGATGCTGGCCGGAGCCGTATGTATGTTTGTCACGTCACACAAAACGAATAAGGAGGATAAAGCATGAGTTGGGAACATCTGATATACTTCGCCCTGCTGTCGGTTCTGTTATGGGCCTTCGGAGCGTGGGCATCGTTCAGGGGACAAAGCACCAAGGCTTGCCTGCTGACACTGGCAGGACTTGCGGTATTCGGCTCGTTCATCGCCCTGCTGTGGGCTTCGCTGGAACGACCTCCCTTGCGCACCATGGGCGAAACGCGCCTGTGGTACTCGTTCTTCCTGCCCTTGGCCGGCCTGATTACCTATGCCCGATGGAAATACAAATGGATATTGAGCTTCAGTACCCTTCTGTCCGTCGTGTTTATCTGCATCAACCTGCTGAAGCCGGAGATACACAACAAGGCATTGATGCCAGCCTTGCAAAGCCCGTGGTTTGCACCTCATGTCATCATCTATATGTTTGCCTACGCCATGCTGGGAGCTGCCGCCTTGATGAGCATCTACCTGCTATGGATAAAACGCGGAAAGGGTGAGACGAACGAAATGGCCCTATGCGACAATCTGGTCTTCGTAGGTCTGTCGTTCATGACACTGGGTATGCTGACGGGAGCTTTATGGGCCAAGGAAGCGTGGGGACATTATTGGTCGTGGGACCCCAAGGAGACATGGGCGGCCATCACTTGGTTCTCCTATCTGACCTATATACACATCCGGAGCGGATTCCGGGAGAAGAAGCGTCCGGCACTCTACATTTTGCTCATTTCGTTTGTCTTCCTGCAAATGTGCTGGTGGGGCATCAACTATCTGCCGGCCGCTCAAGGGAGCAGCATTCATACATACAATATGAATTAAGCTGTTTACTTAAATAGGCTCATGCAGAGCTTGCAGGTTCAGTTCGATGCGGTTCTTCTCTACCCGGCGTATCAATCCTTCCTTCTCCATCTTGTTGAACTCCGTAGATAGGGCGGGACGCGAGACGTTCAGGTATTCGGCCAATTGGGTCAGCGTATGGGGCACCAACACACGGGAAGAGTTGGGTACCCTCTTCCGAAACAGATATACCAACAAGCGTTCGCGGATGGTCTTCCTCGACAAGACGTCCAGCCTCATCGTGGTACAGACGTTGCATCGGCCGGACACTTGCAGGAAGTTCTTCAACACATCGGGACACTCGCTGATAAGCTGAAACGTAGAATCCTTTGTTGCCGTCAGCATAACAGAATCTTCCACCGCCTTGAAGGTTGCCGGAAAGCGGTTGTCCTCCTTGAACAGGTGCGGGGTGGCAAAGGCCCGGGGAGCTTCGATGTGCTCTATCAGCACCTCGTTGCCGTTGGAGTCGATGATATAGACCTCCAGTTTACCTTTCAGCAGGATGTACAGCTTCCGGCACGTGTCGCCTTGCTGCAAGACTACTTCGTTGGTTTCAATCTCGCAGAGATGGAAATCGAGGTCATGCAGCAACTTGGTCTTTACGTCGGCACGCAAATTGCGGAACAAAGGAATCGTAAACAGTATCTCCTTGTAGTGGTCGTTGAATGTTATGCTATTCATGATAGTTCTCAGTAAACCGTTAACCGGGCAGCATCAGCCCTTCAACTTTTTCCCGTCGGCAAAGGCATTGCCCACCTTGCTGCCCAGCACGTGATAGTGATGACTGCAAGGGTCGTATGTGATGGGTTGCAGTTTGTCGAGGTCAATCTTGCCGTTTTCGCCCAATACACTGTCATCGACGGAGACATTGACAATCTTTCCTATCAGATGGTTGGTCTCTTCATCGTAGGAAACGAACTCGCACTCCAACGTCATCGGCAGTTCTTCAATAATCGGCGCATTGACAAAGGCCGACTTCACGGCATGGAATCCGGCTTTGGCAAACTTATCGGCCTCCTTATTGCCCGACACGATGCCTACATAGTCGCAAGCCACTACCTGCTCGGCTGTAGCCATGCTTACGGTGAAAGCCTTGGTGGCAAGAATGTTCTGCGTTGTTTTGTGCCCTTCGGCCAAGCAGATGCCTACCATATCGTCTGTATGAATACCTCCCCAAGCTGCGTTCATGGCATTGGGCACTCCGTTCGCGTCGTATGCTGCCACGATGAATACAGGCATCGGGTACAGCCACGTCTTAATTCCAAAGTTCTGTCTCATAGTTGTTCTTAGTTATTTATTCAAGTTTCGCAAGCTTCAACTTATTAGTTGACAAGGGACAGGTTAACAAGACCACAAGGGAACTGACCGTATTTTTCCCTCTGACTTGTAAGTTAAAAGAACGAAGGCGTAAATAAGGAAGGCCTTGTCGCCTCGTTAACTTGTTAACTTGTTGACTAAAACAGAACTTGCGAAACTTCAGTTATTTCCTTTTGTGCACAAAGGTATAATATTTCGGTCAAAAAAGGTAGCGATGAAGCAGAGAAAAGAGGATTAAAGAAAAGATTCCGACAAAAGACGATGCCGTCAAAGCAACTGGCGGGACTTCATTTCAAGATATTTGTTGATGACATCTACCGACAGATTCTCGGGAGTAGTCAGCAAGGAGCAGATGCCGTGCCGCTGCAAGGTAGAGACCACCAACCGCTTTTCGAAAGCAAACTTCTCGGCTATGACATGCTGATAATATTCTTCTGTATGACGGGGCGGGGTGGCTATGTACGACTTCAATTCGGCATCTTCAAAAAAGACGACCAAAAGGCGGTGCCTCCGGTTGAGCTGTTGCAGATAGGTCAACTGACGGTTCATGCTGACCAGACCGGAAAAGTTGGTATAGAGCACCAACAGACTGCGCCTATGCAGGTGCTTGTTCAAGTGTACGCACAAGGCCGAATAGTCCGTCTCGCTATAAGTGGCCTGTTGGGCATACAGCCCCTCCAGCAACCGCTGCAACTGTCCGGGGTCCTTGGAAGCCGGGACGAAGGTGTCGAAATGCGCGTCGAAGGTGACAAGACCCGCCTTGTCCTCCTTCCGCATGGCTATGTAAGATAACACCAAGGAGGCATTGATGGCATAGTCCAACAACGTCATTCCACGAAACGACTCGTGCATGATTCGGCCTTTGTCTATCAGACTGTAAATCTGCTGGGAGCGTTCGTCCTGATAAACATTCACCATCAGCTGATGGCGGCGGGCACTGGCCTTCCAGTTTATCGTGCGGTAATCGTCGCCCTGCACGTAGTCCTTGATTTGCTCGAACTCGGTGTGATGCCCTACCCTACGGATGCGCTTGATGCCCAACTCGGTCAGGTTGTCGCTGATGGCCAAAAGCTCGTATCGGTGAAGCATCAAGAAGGATGGATATACCTTGATGTCTTGAGGTGTGCCACAGGTGTAGCGACGCGACAGAAGCCCCAAACGGGTTGTTGCAAACACACGAATCTGCCCGAAGCCATAGACGCCACGCTGCGTGGGGCGCAGGCGGTAGGTCAGCGTCTTTCCTTCGAGGGCTTGCAGGTGCAAGCGGAAGCGGAGGTCGCGCAACTGGAAGACGAAAGGCACTTCGTCCAGCACTTCCACCGAAACGGGATAGGGATAGCTGCTTTCGATGCGGAGGCGCACTTCGTTGTCGTCGCCATTGGAAAAGCGTTCGGGACACTGCCGTGCGGCATGGATGCCACGAAGGTGGTAGAGCAGATAACCATCGGCCAACAACGATAGGCACAGCAACGACAAGGCAACCTGCCCCACCGTGAAAAGTGGAGCAAAGAGATAACCGCCACCCAAAAGCAGGATAGTCAGCAACAGGGCATTATAGAAACGAGGCGTCAGGAACACAGGCAATGCGGATTACAGGTGAACGGAACGGGGTCATTGCGGCACTTCCACTTTGTCGATGAGCCGCTGTGTGACTTTGACAGGAGAATAGCCTTCCATCTCGGCCTCAGCCGTCAGAATCAGCCGGTGCTGCAACACGTAAGGAGCCACGAACTTGATGTCTTCGGGCGTCACAAAGTCGCGCCCCTGCAACAGGGCGTAGGCCTTGGATGCCTGCAACAGAGCAACGGAGGCCCGGGGAGATGCTCCCAGATAGACCGCCTTGCTGGTGCGCGTCTGCTGAATGATGAGGGCGATGTAGCGCAACAGCGTACGGTCAACAAACACCTGTTCCACCAAGCTGCGCATCGACAGCAGTTCGGCTTTGGTCAGTACAGGCTTCACGTCTTCCAGCTTCACCAACGAGGCGTGGGCATGATGCCTCTCCAGTATGTCAATTTCTTCTTCCAACGAAGGATAGCCCATGGTTATCTTCATCAGGAAACGGTCCAATTGGGCTTCGGGCAACTTGTAGGTTCCTTCCTGCTCCACCGGATTCTGGGTGGCAAGGATGGTGTAAAGTTCGCTCATCGGGAAGGTGCTGCCATCGATGCTGACTTGCCGCTCCTCCATCACTTCGAAAAGTGCGGCTTGCGTCTTGGCCGGTGCACGGTTGATTTCATCCACCAACACCATGTTGGCAAAGATGGGACCACGATGGAAATTGAAATCGCCGGTCTTGAGGTTGAACACAGTGGTTCCCAACACATCGCTCGGCATGAGGTCGGGCGTGAACTGCACGCGGCTGAAGTCGGCATCAATCAGCCGGGAGACGAGGCGAGCCAACAGGGTCTTTGCCACGCCCGGCACACCCTCCAACAACACATGACCATTGGCTAAGATGGTAGTCAGCACAAGGTCCACGGTTTGTTCCTGCCCCACGAGAACGGAGGCTATACGGTCTTTCAAGGCTTGCATCTTCGTAGTGAAGAGGGTGAGGTCAAGCCTATTCTCACTCATGTTTTCGTCAATATTCATAATTATAATTTCAAAATTCTAATTTCATAATCTGTTCATCACCTCCTGCATTCCACGGACGCAACGCTTCATTTCTTCATCGCTCACTGTTGCTCCACCATAGACGATGAGGTGCAAATACCGGATGAAGTTGGCTATCTTCTCGCGATCGATGCCTGTGCGGCGGGACAGGCGTTCGAAGCCTCGCTCATCGTCCGTGACTTCTTCCACATCCACCTGCACCTGCCGACGAATTTCATCAGCAAAGTAAAGGAACTTTTTGCGCACCAAGTCCGCAGGGTCCTTACGCCGAAAGTAGAGTGTACCTATCAGTTTGACATACTCCAATGATTTGTTTTCGGGAGGACGAATCACGGGTATGGCTCGCTGCCTTCGGCGGGCTGTGAAGCAGACAAAAAGCAGAAGCCCCGTCAACGTCAAGTAAAGTGCCCAACGCAACGGCCTTTGCGAAAGGAAGTAGCGGAAAGGAGATTGCCCGGCCTCCGAAAAAGGCAACGAATAAGCTTCCGTACGCACCACCGGCAGCGAACCGAACTGTGACAGCAAGCGGAAGACATAGTCCACATTCCGGCCGTTCATCACCCCGTAGTTGGTCAGTAACAATGGAGTGGAAACCAGTACCACCGTTCCCTTGCCATGAGGGATGGACAGGGCTACGGGCACCTCGACGAGCGTATCGGCAGGAATCGAATCGCTTTTCATGGCATCAAGTATGGGTATCGGGGGAGACAGCTTATAAGCCAAGACTTTGGCCGTAGGAGGCGTGCGCCATATATCGGTGGCACAGAGCATCGGATGAAAATTGAACGACCTGCGAGGATAGACCGCAGAATCGGCCACCCAGTAGAGGGTATCCTTAGCCAGATTACGAAGAGCCTGCTGCTTGAAATGGACGGGCATGAAAATGCTGCCTGAGCAGTGTATTCCCAAAGTATCGGACAGCAACGGCGGGAAAGCATTGCCGGCCACCATGACTGTGTGTCCGTACTCGGCCAGCCTCAACAGTGCCTCTATATCGACTTGCCTCAGTTCGGGATAATCGGCTGTCAGGAGGAATCCTTTGCACGAAGCGGTATCGCGATTTTCGATATTCGCCGTGAGCTGATGATGGTTTTCCTTAACGCGGCGCAGACTATCCTCCTGCAACAACTGATAGAATGTCCTGCCAGTAACCGTATATCCTTGTGACAAGGACACGGTCAGGAGGCTGTCGAACAGCGCACACCCAAAAGGCTGCTTGTCCGTCCGGCTGAAGGTAGGTGTCCAGACAAACCTCTTTGGCAGTTGCCGGTCCATTACAAAAACCAGCAACAGAAGCACACCCATGAAGAGCACAAACCTATATCCGCCTTTCATGCGTCACCTCCTTTCTGCACCTGTTCCTGCAAGGTACGCATCTCGCGATAGAGTGCCTCCGTAGCAACGAAATTGCCGTAGCGCACCTTCAGGAAATGCTGCGTCAGGCTACGGAAAGCCGGCAAGCGCAATTCGTACATATATTGTGTAGGTGTCTTGTAGAGTTGCCAGTCGATGCGTCCGGCATCACTGAGCCGCCGCAAGGTTTGCAGATACACCAAGCGAACCGCCTCCCGATAATCGGTACGGGCAAGGGCTTCGCTGATGCTCTGTTCGAAGTCTATGCCATAGATGCTGTCTTCGGCCACTGTATAGGGCAAGGCATCTTTGCGCGAACGGACAAAGAGTCCGGGATGTTTCCGGTAGATGAACCAACACAGAAGAAGCAACAACAGGATGACTGCTCCTATCAAGAGGAAATCGGAATACTCGCTTGCCGACTGACTGCCGAAGATACGATGCAACCACTCCGATACCCACCGACTGAGCCATTGAAAGATGTTCACCTCAGGCATCAGCAGTTCACGGTCGTACAGGAAAGCATCGTCGGCTCTCCATGCGGCCAGCAAGGTTGTGTCGCACACTAGGGTATCGGATGGAACGGTCACTTTGTTAATGGATAATTGATAATGGATAATGAAGGGTATTGGATTCTTACTTCCTTTTACTACTTCTAACTTCTTTAATGCCTATAATTGCTCAAAAACTTTAAGACAATTTTTCGAAGTTTTCGATGTCTTCTTCTATCTTCACGCTATCCGTCTTCTCTACGGCATGACCGTAATGGAAAGCGATGCCCACCCACACGAATATGGATGCGAGATAGCTGCCGTAAACTTCGATGATGCCCAGCAGATAGAGAACAAATTCATAGCCCAATGACGAAGATACCTCGCCACTCTCAACAACACCCATGGACAGTAGTGACTTCACTGCAAAAGCAATGTACCAAGGTAAAGCACATACACCTTGCAGAATGCTGGACATAAGCCCCATGATGAGAAACACTAGAAAGAGTCCTCCCCACGTCAGTAAACCTATACGACAGGCTTTGAACAACGAAGCGAATACGCCTTGTCCGCCAAGCAGGCAAGTAGGTGCCCACAAGATGAGTGGCAAGGCCAACAACAGGATGAAAAAGGTAGCCAGAACCATCCCTACGACCGCCAATGCCTCCGAGTTGGGAGCTATCAGGGCTATCGCGCCAAGAACAAGGGAATAAAACACCACGATTATCAGGATAGAGAGCAACGAAATTCCTAACAACTTCAGACTGCCATGCACCAACTTCGGCTTCAGTGACGACAGCGTGACGCCCTTCAGACCTTCCTCACGCTCGGTGTATGCCTGAATCAGCGCAAAGATCAGCGAGGTTATCAAGATACCTCCCAACATGGCTACCAACAGAAAACATGAATTGTACACCCACAACATGGGATTGATGCTATCCAACAAAGACTCGGCTTCGGCAACACCGTAAAGGCTGACATCCATGGATTTGTTCATCAAGAACGACTGTATCACGCAAAGCGGCAACATCAGGTAGGTGGTCAGCTTGAGCAACGGCTTCCAGTTCTCTCGGATGAAGTCGAAAGACACCGATAGTTTTTCTCCAAAGGAACGCTCACGGTAGAATTCAATCTTAGGTTTTTCTGTTTCCATACACGTATGTTTATTGTTTTAGTTTATAATTTATTTTTCAGTTGCCGGAGATGCTTCCACTGCGGACACGGATATGCGCCGAGGCAGAAAGACGTAGTAGAAAAGCACAAAGGCCAGCGACAGGAGGATGACCGCCAGCCGCAGGGCATCGGGCAGTTCGGTATGCCTAGTAAGAAAGCTCTCGATGAATCCGGCCAAGACGAACAGGGGCACAGTGCCCACCACTATCTTCAGCCCACGCCTTGCCCCTCGGCGAAACGACTCCAGTCGTGAGTATGTGCCGGGGAAGAGCCAACCGTTGCCCAATGCCAGTCCGGCTGCACCGGAGACGATGAGAGCCGATATTTCCAGCGTGCCATGCAGCCAAATGGCCAAGGCAGACTCCCACAGCAGGTCTTGTTGGTAGAAGAAAGTCTGGAAACTGCCCAGCATGATGCCATTGCTGAGCAACATATAGCCCGTAGCGAAGCTGGTAAGCAAGCCCGAAGCAAAGCAACGGAATGACACCATGACATTGTTCAGCGTAATGCCCAGGAACATAGAGACCTCTGCATCGCTGTCATATACGGCCATGGGATTTCCCTCCTGAATGTTCCGGAGGGTCATGTCCATATAGCCATTGCCCAATATCAATCGTGGGAAGTCGGCATCGTTCAGCGTGGAAAGTACGCCGATGAACACACTGGCCAAGAATATCAGCAAAGAGACCAAAAGTTCACGGCGAGCATTGTACATGGTGGCAGGCACCTCGCGCATCCAAAAGGTGAAGATGCGGCTCCACTTCTCCCGCTTATTTTGATAAATGCGGTTGTGCAGAGAGGACGAGAGATTGTTGAGATAGATGGTAATGCGGGATGTCGGGAAATGCGTCTGCGCGAAGGCCAAGTCGGCTGTGAGGTCGGTATATACATCGGCTAGGCGATCGGGCGACACGCTTTCGGCCTGTTCCACCACCCGTTCGGCTTCCTTCCACTTGTCTATGTTCGTACGGATAAACGTTACTTCCTTCATGCACCGATGTAGTCGCCTATTCAGATTCTTCGGAGACTAAAAGCAAAAGTATAAAGAAATATTGTATTTTTGCAACGAACATCCTAAAAACTTAAAAAAATGGCAGACACCACCATCTTAACCCAACAGTTTGTACGCATCAGCCAAACTCCGGCCAGCGTAGGCGAACGTCTGTTAGCATTGGTTGTCGACGCCTTATTGGTGATTGTCTATATTTGGGGATGCAACACCATATATTTTCGGATAAATCCCGACAGCAACTATGCCTTGGTGGCATATATAGCCCTCGTATGGTTGCCTGCCCTCTTCTACCCTTTCCTCTGCGAAGTGTTCAACCACGGACAGAGTGTAGGCAAGCGCCTGATGAATATCCGTGTGGTGAAGACGGACGGTTCCACTCCCAGTGTAGGAGCTTACCTGCTGCGCTGGCTGCTATATTCCATCGACATCATTCTGAGTGGCGGTTTGGGCCTGCTCTCCATCCTATTGACCAAGAACAGCCAACGGCTGGGCGACCTTGCTGCGGGCACCATGGTCATCAAGGAACAGAACTACAAGCATATACACGTCACCCTTGACGAATTTGAATACCTGACAGCCGACTACCGCCCCGTCTATCCGCAAGCTGCCGACCTCTCACTGGAGCAAATAGACATCATCCGGCGCACGTTGCAGGCTGATAAGAAGAAACGACAGAAGATTATCGGCCCCCTGTGCGACAAGATACAGCATCTTCTATCCATAACTCCACGCGAGGCGTCTCCCGAAGCTTTTCTGACGACCATCGTCCGCGATTATCAGCATTATGCCTTGGAAGACAGCATCTGAAAAAAACGGAATAAGGGGCATTTTGCAAGAAGTTAATGAATAGTTATAGGCAGTTAAAAGAAAAATATATATCTTTGCGCCCTGCCTAACAGGACACAACTATAAATTGTAAAGATTATGAATCATCCCAATATGGAAACAACCATGAGTGCACACGACCTTTGCTGCATCGGCTTCATCACACAAGACAGAATAGTGACTCCCCGAAATACAGTCGATATGCCCGGTGGCACGTCTTTTTATTTCGCACACGCCATCCAGCATCTGAATCCGGCCAATTTTCTGCTGGTCACCGCCGTAGCCGATAGCGACATGAAGGCCGTAGAAGACATTCGCAAGGAAGGCATTGAGGTAAAGACCTTGCCTACGGCCCACTCTGTATGCTTCGAGAACATCTACGGAGAAAACCAAAACGAACGCAAGCAGCGTGTTACCGCCAAGGCAGACCCATTTACCCCCGACGGACTGAAAGACATCAATGCCCACATCATTCATCTGGGCACTTTGCTGGCGGATGATTTCTCACTGGACGTCATCAAGCAACTCTCCACCCAAGGACGGCTGTCGGCCGACGTGCAAGGCTTTCTGCGGAAAGTAGAGAACGAAAAGGTATTCCCCGTCGATTGGCCCGAGAAGAAGAAGGCCCTGCCCTACATCCACATACTGAAAGCCAACGAAGCCGAGATGGAAGTGCTGACCGGATGCACCGACCCGCACGAAGCAGCCTTACTGATAGCCGACTGGGGCGTGAAGGAAGTGCTCCTGACACTGGGCGACAAGGGTTCGCTGATTTATACACACGGACAGTTCTACGACATTCCCGCCTACCCCACTGCCAAGATAGTAGATGCCACCGGATGTGGCGACACCTATATGGTGGGCTACCTGTATATGCGCAACCAAGGAGCTTCCTATTACGAAGCCGGCTGCTTTGCCGCTGCCATGTGTACCATCAAGCTGCAATCGCATGGTCCGTTCTGCGGAACGGAGGAGGCTGTGAGAAGAATCATCAACGGCTTGTAACCTTGATATAAGAAGGAAAAAGGAAAGCTCTTCCTAAAAATATGTTTCAGACGCAGAATTCACGGATTTAGCAGATAAATAAAGAATCTACCTCATCCGTTGAATCTGGGTCTGACCACTGATTGCAAACACCACTTTTCAATTTAACAGCATCCTTCCCCAGGATATACCTACTCGTTGCATAAAACCGCCCAAATATCCCCATTTGTAGGTATTGACATTTCATGAAGATTGAGCGACCTTTGCGGCAAAACTCAGAGTAATTTCCCGCTTTTTCGGAACAGGAAACGCTTTGAAAATGTTATAAGATAGATTACTCTTTAAACATTATTCTTTAAACAAAAGACAAATATGAAAATTGAAAAGATTGTAGCCCGCGAAATCCTCGATTCACGCGGTAACCCCACAGTAGAAGTGGACGTAGTTTTGGAATGTGGTGTAATTGGACGTGCTGCTGTGCCCTCCGGTGCCTCTACCGGTGAAAACGAAGCACTGGAACTGCGCGACGGCGACAAGAGCCGTTACTGCGGTAAAGGTACGCTGAAGGCCGTAGAAAACGTCAACAAGATTATCGCTCCGGCTTTGATTGGCTGGTCGGCTCTGGAACAACGCGCCATCGACCACAAGATGCTGGAACTGGATGGTACTTCCACAAAATCCAATCTGGGTGCCAACGCCATCCTCGGCGTATCATTGGCTGTAGCCAAGGCAGCTGCTAACTACCTCGAAATCCCCTTGTACAGATATATCGGTGGCGTCAACACGTATGTAATGCCTGTCCCCATGATGAACATCATCAACGGCGGTGCACACAGCGACGCTCCTATCGCTTTCCAGGAATTCATGATTCGCCCCGTAGGTGCTCCTACTTATCGCGAAGGTCTGCGCATGGGTGCTGAAGTATTCCACGCTCTGCAGAAGGTGCTGAAAGGCCGTGGTCTGAGCACTGCCGTAGGTGACGAAGGTGGTTTTGCTCCGAAGCTGAACGGTGTAGAAGACGCACTGGACTGCATCATCGAAGCTATCAAGAATGCCGGATACAAACCGGGTGACGATGTACGCATCGCCATGGACTGCGCTGCTTCTGAATTCTGCGTAAAGGAAGACGGTAAGTTCTACTACGACTATAGCCATCTGAAGAACGGTATGCCGAAAGATCCTAACGGCAAGAAACTGTCTGACGACGAGCAAATAGCTTACTTGGAAGAATTGATTAATAAATATCCGATTGACTCCATCGAAGATGGTATGAGCGAAGAAGACTGGGAAGGCTGGAAGAAGCTGACCGACCGCATCGGTGACCGTTGCCAGCTGGTAGGTGATGACTTGTTCGTAACGAACGTAGAATTCCTCCGCAAAGGTATCGCTCAGGGCTGCGCCAACTCCATCCTCATCAAGGTTAATCAGATTGGTTCGCTCAGCGAAACGCTGGATGCCATCGAAATGGCTCACCGCCACGGTTATACCACCGTTACTTCTCACCGCTCCGGCGAAACAGAAGATGCTACGATTGCCGACATCGCCGTTGCTACCAACAGCGGACAGATTAAGACCGGTTCTTTGAGCCGTTCCGACCGTATGGCTAAGTACAACCAACTGTTGCGCATCGAAGAAGAACTGGGCGACCTTGCAGTATATGGCTACAAAAGAATCAAATAACTCTTTGTAGTGAATAGGTCATAAAGAGTAAAGGTAGCGTCTTTGAGAAAAGACGCTATTTTTTTTACTCTCTGTTCATCAAACGCTGCTCGGCCATCTGCTCGTACTTCGTACCGGGACGACCGTAGTTGGCGTATGGATAAATGGAAATGCCGCCGCGCGGGGTGAAGAAGCCTGTCACTTCGATGTATTTGGGATTCATCAGGCGAATCAGGTCCTTCATGATGATGTTCACACAGTCTTCGTGGAAGGCACCGTGATTGCGGAAGCTGAACAGGTAGAGCTTCAGGCTTTTGCTTTCTACCATCTTGATGTCGGGTATGTAGCTGATGCGTATCTCCGCAAAGTCGGGCTGTCCCGTAATGGGGCACAGGCTGGTAAATTCCGGACAGTTGAAGCGCACCCAATAGTCATTGTCCGGATGCTTGTTGTCGAAAGCCTCCAACACTTCGGGGGCATAATCTTGCTTATACTCGGTTTTCCGTCCCAAAAGGGAGAGTTGGTCTTTTAATTCTTTATCCATTGTCTATTTTCTATTAATCAGATATTTTTCCAGACCTTCGCGACGCAGGCGACAGGAAGGACAGTGTCCGCAACCATCGCCGGGAATGCCATTGTAACAAGTCAGGGTTTCGTTGCGTATCAGGTCGAGCACACCAAGTTCATCGGCCAGTGCCCACGTCTCGGCCTTGTCAATCCACATCAGCGGAGTATGTATCACGAATTGCTCATCCATAGCCAGGTTCAGCGTTACGTTCAGCGATTTGATGAAGGCATCACGGCAATCGGGATAGCCACTGAAGTCGGTCTGCGACACACCCGTAACAATGTGGTTGATGCCACGCTCGCGGGCGTACACGGCGGCAATACTGAGGAAAAACAGGTTTCGGCCCGGCACAAAGGTATTCGGATAATTGTCGGCGGGCTTCTCTTCATCCATCACAATCGATGTGTTGGTCAGCGAATTCTGTCCCAGTTTGCCGATGAAAGACACATCCATCACCTCAAACTCCACTTCGGCCTTACGGGCTATCTCCCGTGCCAGTTCCACTTCCTTCTGATGCTTCTGTCCATAGAGGAAACTCAGTGCATATACCTTCTTAAATTCACGCTTTGCCCAAAACAGGCAAGTAGTTGAGTCCTGCCCACCGCTGAACACAACCAATGCAGTTTCTTTGTTCATTATGTTATTCTGATTTTAAATTTCCGCTACTTTCCACACCTTGTACGAGATGCCTTCGTCATAGACATCGCTGCCATCAATCTTCTTGATAGCCTTGACCACCCGGATGGTTACGGGAAGGATAATGACTTCGTACATGGACTTCAGTACAATCTGTATGCACATCATCACCAGCAGTTCGCGCCAAGCAATGATGCCTCCAAAAGCTATGGGGAAGAATATGAGCGAATCGGCAGTCTCTCCTACGACCGTTGACCAGATGGCACGGGCCGAGAAATTGCGTCCTCCGCTAGCCAGCTTCATCTTGCTCATCACGTATGCATTGAGAAATGAACCTACCAAGAAAGCTGTCAGACTGGCCACCACGATGCGGGGAGCCATACCGAAAACGAAATTGAAGTGTTCCTCCCTTTCCCAAAAAGAAGCAGAAGGCAGGGCCACGGCTATCAGCCCCAGCATTACGACAAAAAAGTTCATAGCAAAGCCACTCCAAATGATGAGACGTGCCTTACGAAATCCCCAGACTTCGGCAATGCAGTCGTTGATGATATAAGAAACGGGAAAGACCAGCAGACCGGCCGTTACGGTAATCCCAAAGAGTTGGATTACTTTTGTTTCAAGAAGATTGGCTGCAATCAGACATACATTGAACAGAATGCCCAGCAGCATAAAAGGTACAGATACTTTTTGCTTCATACTCCTGTTTTTTACGTGGTGTTCTAGAATACACGACCGCTATTCGCGGCATCATACTTTTCTAAATTCGCCGCAAAGATACAACAACTTGGGCACAATGCCAACCAAACAGTCCAAAAAGAAAAAGGACGCACCCGTTTGCCGACTTTTGTCAGCACACAGACACATCCTTTTTTCTACAATATCTTCCTGTGTGGAGGACTACCCTACCGCACAAGAAGGTGGATTATGAAAGTTAGAATTGATAATCGATACCCAAACCAAATACTTTGTTGGTACGGCTATAAACATCCGTACCTGCCATACCCGTTATGCCATTGTAGCTATCAGAAGCCTTGGTATAGTCCTTATAGTTGGTCCAGAAATAGGCAATGTTCAGCTTCAAGTGCTTGGACAGCTTCAGGGCTGCACCGAAGCCCAACGAATAAGAGTCGCAGGAGAAGCTGGTATCGCTCTGGAAGTCGTCGGCCAGTCCGTAGTCGGTATTTTGGTAACCACCGCTGATGGTCACATGACGGGTAATGTCCCATTCGGCACCCAGCAACACCTCGTGTGTTCCGTGTGTCAAGGCTTTCTGCTTGTCATTGGCCATACCAGCTTGCTTGTCGAAGAAATGATGATATTCCACGCTTGCGCGAACGGTGGGAAGAAATTCGTACCCCACGGCAGCCGTCAGCAGGGCAGGAATATCGCTGGGGGTATTCACGCCATCCTTGAAGGCAGCCAAGGCACCATCGGGATCGCTGTTCTTCTTCGTTTTGTTTTCGATGTTCAGATTGGTCATAAACTCATACTTCATCGCAATGTTCCACTTACCCAACTTGGCATCTACACCGATAATCGGAGTAAGTCCCCAACCGGTTTGGTCGCAATCCAGCTCGATGGAGGTCAGTGTAGTGTTGCCTTCGGCCAATCCCAAAGCCGGACCATAAGCAGCATATTCACTCTTCAGGTCGGCCTGCAAATAGCCTTCATACCCCCCGGTGAAGTAATTCATGCGACCGCCTGCAAAGACTGACAACCAGTCGTTAATCTGATAGCTCACACCCAATTGAACACCGTAGATAAACTGACGACCATCCATGGCACTGGCAATGTTGTACATATCCGGCGTTACGACACCACTTGTCAGCGAATAAATCTGTGCCATCACCGCCGAATCGAACATTGGCAGTCCTTCGTCGAACGAAGCTTTACCACCACCGCCTACTACGGCAAAACTACCGGAGAAGGTCCAATCGCCCTTCTTATATACAGCAAACACGCTGGGAATGAAAGGAGCCGAAGCAGTACCCTCATAGTATCGAGTGTTACCCTCTTCGGGGAAAAGCGGAAAAGTTGCATTAATATTGCGCGTCTGATAAGCACTCTGTCCGTTCAGAGAAAGGTAAAGGCCATCGTGTGGCAAGAAGGACAGACCGGCCGGATTGGAGTAAACACCATCAATGTCGATGGAAGCTCCGCGAGCCAGCATACGCAGGAAAGACACGTGTTGGTTAGTATTCGTCAGGACACCTCCTGCGAAAGTTGGAATTGAAACGATTAACATCACAATGCCAATCAAAGAAATTTTCCTCATCTAAATCTTTTTTAAATATTTCGGGCGCAAAGGTACAATAAAAATGCACACCACAATACACATTGTGCATAAAATCTTAAGAAACGAACGATTTAATTGAAAAAAGCAATAGTTTCTGATGAAACATTACATCTTGCGCCCAATGTAACACCTATATAAAAAAGCCCACGAGTTTTCGCCCGAAACCGCAGGGGTAATGAGGGAAAATGCGAGGGAAAATAGTTATTAAGTCGTGGGAAAACAGACGCAAACTCATGGCATTTTTATTCTATTTCAACCACGTCTTCAGCATAATGCCAGCCGATAGATGCCGACAACCTGTCAGTTCTATCTGGACATTGATATGTTCTTTCCAAAGGCTGTACATCAGACCGCAGTTCATGGTTCTTGCATCATATTCCGCCATTAAGTTCAGTCCGTTTGCCACTTTCCCCAGAAAAGTATCAGTCATCGGACGCAACCGGAAGTTCACGCCCACAGCCGGACCATTCAGATGATAATACCGTCGCCGGTTGTAAACGTATGCTGCATGAATGCCCAGTTCTCCGATGTTCTGCCATGCGAAGTGTTTGGTGACAGCCAAATAAAAGCGGCTCCAATAGCCGTTTCCTACGGATGAGGTGGTAGAAGTTACTCCGCTATCGGTGAATGAGGTTGTTCCCGGGTCATCCGTGCCCAGCACTACTTGTGGTGTCCAATCCCTATACCAGCCCTCCTTCCACACCCGTAGTCGAATGTCGAAATGCCGGTCCTGATTCCGGAACTTGTATGAATATCCTTCATTCGGAATACCGATTTTGAACAGTGTACAAGTATATCCTATTTCCAGCCAAGGGAATATCGTCACGTTCAGATAATAGTTCCACGTATTGTAGTCCCATTCCCCTGGTGTCGCCTCTACGTCTAGATACGAAGCTCCACACATCACGGTTTTGTCTTCCTGCATATCTGCCGTAGGCATATGTAGCAATCCGGTGGTTCCATATACATATTGGGCTTTTGCCGACATATTGCTCATCAACATGGCAATCAAGATAGTCCACCCTGTCTTTTTCCATTGATTCATATCGGAATGTATTCTAATGTTATCTCTTGTGCTTTTTCTTAACAGGCCTCTGTTTGTCCGTTTTTTCATATTTCAAACAGAAAGTATGATTTACTCCAATTACGTATTT
>JAUNJD010000319.1 GCA_030523205.1 Bacteroides sp. | reverse complement strand
TAAGTTTATGAGTTCTTAAGTTTTGAGTTTAGGCACAGATACTTTAATCATTCAAAATTCATAAAGTCATCTATTGGCTTCTAACTCCTTCTAATTCCCTTTAACTCCTTAAAATTCCTTCAAAAAACTACTTTCCTGTCAGAGAGGTAACTTATAAGTAATGGTATAAGTCACTCCCATCGTTTTCGAGCCATATCCGCCATATCCGGGAACGTATTCCGGAAGGCCGTATTCATCGGTTGAGGCCGACAGTCGGTACTTCATGCGTACCGCCCATCCCATGTACAGCCTTTTGGTGATATGCGCCCGCAGTCCCAGGCAGAATTCCACCCAGTGCATGGTTCCGTCCATCCCTGTGTGGTTGTAGGGCAGGCTGCCTCCCCAGACGTCATCTTCCAGGTTCGGATTGCCCACGCTGCCTCCGTATATGTCATCGTCTATGCTCAGTGCGGTGATGTCGTACTTGAACTTCGTCACTCCATACCTGAACCCCACCATCAGCATGTGCCCGTGTTCTTTCTTGTAGAGCGTGTTGTAGTCCAGTCCTATGCGGACGTAGGGGGCACTGGTCTTGTAGTGTACGCCGTCGTCTCCCCATTGGTCGGAGTTGGCATATCCCAGCTCGATGAGCGGGAAGAAGCGTTGCTTCAGGTTGACGTCCACCGTGATTTCCGTGGAGAGGTTGTCTCCTCCCAGCGCCTTGCTGCCCAGTCCCCAAAGGTCGAGTCCGACGGAAAGCCCGTTGTACAGCGGATAATGCGGCCCTTCGTCTTTCTTCTCCTTCTTCTTCGTCGCCGTGTTGCCGGACGAAGTTCTCCTTGAAGTAGAAGACGTACTGCTCTGTGCTTGCAGCGGAAGAGCCATCAATCCACAAATCAGCAGACTAATAGAATAACCTAAGATTCTCCGTACCATAGATGTTGGCTTCTGCGTTTGAAATAGAGATTGAGTCGAGCACGTGTCGGCTATAAGAGATGCTCGCTACCGATTGCCTCATCTGATAGCCGCAATCCATCGAGAGGAAATAAGGGGTGTTGGAGTGGCGTATGACGAGGGTGTCCGTCTCTGCCGTGGTATAGTGGAACACCAATACCGTGGAATCTACCGTATAGCGCAGGGGCAGCGAGAGGTCCGTCACGTCCTCCTGAGCGTTGATGATGATGGAGTCGGTGGCGTAGGCGGTTACCGTAAGCGTGTCTATGGTGTCCCTTACGGCAGTTCCTTCATCGCTGAGGGTATAGAGGTTGCAGTACAGCATGGAGCGTGCAGCCGCCGAGCAATCATCCTCTTCCGAGCAGGAGAGGGCCAAACTGATAAGGGGAAGGACGAACATTCCCACTAGGATGATTCTGACGAGATTTTTCATATCTTCAAATTGTTTCTTCTGTTATAGGTTTGGCATTTGGCTCAAATGGTTTTCTCTATCTGATACTTGTTCCTTTCGGGAGCGTTGCGCGATATCAGTTCTCCGAGGAATCCGGCCACAAACAGCTGTGTGCCAATAATCATAGACGTCAGTGACAGATAGAAGTAAGGCGAGTCGGTCACCAACCGGTAGGGCATACCGTTGTGCAGGTTGTACAGCTTGCTCACTCCCACGATGATGACGGCCACAAAGCCCAGGATGAACATCAGCGAACCAAGCAGGCCGAAGAAGTGCATGGGCTTCACCCCGAAGGTAGAGAGAAACCACAGCGAAATGAGGTCGAGGTATCCGTTGACAAACCGGTTCAGCCCGAACTTGGTCTTTCCGTACTTGCGGGCTTGGTGGTGTACCACCTTCTCCCCAATCCGCTGGAAGCCGGCATTCTTGGCCAAGTACGGTATGTAGCGGTGCATTTCGCCATATACTTCGATGTTCTTCACCACTTCCTTGCGGTAGGCCTTCAGTCCGCAGTTGAAGTCGTGCAGGTTCTTGATGCCCGACACCTTGCGTGCCGTGGCGTTGAACAGCTTCGTGGGCAGTGTCTTCGACAGGGGGTCGTAGCGTTTCTGCTTCCAGCCCGATACCAAGTCGTACCCATCTTCCGTAATCATGCGATACAGTTCGGGTATCTCGTCGGGGCTGTCTTGCAGGTCGGCGTCCATGGTGATGACCACGTCGCCTTCCGCTTGGCTGAAACCGCAATACAAGGCAGGCGATTTCCCGTAATTGCGGCGGAACTTGATGCCGCGCACCTTGTCTGACTGTGCCTTCAGCCGTTCGATGACCTGCCACGAACGGTCGGTACTTCCGTCATTGACGAATATTACTTCGTAAGAGAATCCATGCTCCTTCATCACCCGCTCTATCCATGCGAACAGTTCGGGGAGCGATTCGTCTTCATTATACAAAGGGACAACAACTGAAATATCCATTGTTTGCTTGGGTTATGATGTTTTCTTAACTTTTGGCTTATTCTATCACTTCTGTGTTCCTCTTTTTCCTCATCACGAACAAGGCGGTCGGTATGGCCAATATCGAACAGTAGAACACGTTCTGCGACATCAGCTGCATGGTGATGTCAACGGCATTCAGCGTGCGCACGATGCTCAGGGTCTCCTTCATCTGGGCGATGTATGCCGATACGCCGGGCACGTTGTTCGCTTCGGCTTCGGTCCATATCCGTTCAAGGGTGTCCAGTATGAATCCGTTGTCGATGAAGCGGAAATAGACGTAATGGGCCACGGCAGTCAGCAGCGAGGCAAATATGTACATGAATATGGTGAACAGCCATGCGTGCATGAAGCCGATGTGGCCCTCACACGCCTGATTCCGATATATTTTCGTATAGTAATATCCCATGAAAGGTACACACAAGGTAAGTCCTACAAAGAGGAACAGGAGAAAAGGAAAAGACAGTCCCAAAGGGAACATAATGAATTTCAGTATCCAGAATATCCCCATGTAGGTACCGAACAGCATTGCATATCGTTGCATATAACCTCTACTTTCAACCATTGTATTTATAAAATATTGGTGCAAAGGTACAAATATAGTTGGAACAAAAGCATGACTACTGATAGATTTTAAATAAATTACGAACTGAGGTGATTGAATGTAATTAAAGAACCGCCGTATGCGGAACCGCATGTGCGGTGGTGTACTCGATTATGGATGACCTGTTGTCATTTTCATGATTAATGCATTATGTAATTTATCTTGACATAAGTCGATGACTTTTCAAGCTGAAAACCCACTATTTATGCCTGAGAGAATCACGGTCGTATATCGAGGCCACCTCAGTCGTATAGTTAGGGTATCTCAGTCGTATATCGAGGGTACCTCAGTCGTATTCTGAGATACCCCCACGTCAGAATACATTCTGAAGGGGGTTATGGCAAATTTCAGCAAGGACTGTCCATAGCAGTAACGATACAGTTATTTTTTTGTACACACAATAATAACTGCCGTATGCGGAACCGCATGTACGGGGGTGTGAGAGGCCGGAAAAAAAGAGTAGGAGGAAACGCTTCGTTTTCCTCCTACTCGATTTGAGCCTCTTGTCGGATTCGAACCAACGACCCCGAGATTACAAATCACGTGCT
>JAUNJD010000049.1 GCA_030523205.1 Bacteroides sp. | reverse complement strand
TTGATGCAAAACATGGGGATGTTTTCAGATAACATTCAGGGAGTGTAATACAATCGGTATAGGGATGAAGCGGATTGGGTAAGGCTATGCACCCCGTTGGTGCTATATGGCTGACAGGGTTACCAAGTTCGGCGAGAACTCTGGTAGTTTCGTACGTTGGTATGCAGACACAGGAAGTGGCTATCAAGCCGACTATACAGGTAGTGCTGAAATCGGATGCGGAGATGTTGGAAGAAGTGGTTGTGACCGGTTATGGTACATTCAAGAAGGCATCGTTTACGGGTGCAGCCTCCACGGTGAACACTTCCGTACTAGAAGACGTGCCGGTGATTTCCGTTGCCGACAAGTTGGCCGGAAGCACTCCGGGCGTTACGATTGGTGCCAGTTCCAGTAACCCGGGTGCCGTAAGTAGCGTACGTATCCGTGGTATGGGTTCTATCAATGCGAGCAACAGCCCGCTTTACGTTATCGACGGTACGCCTGTAACCAGCGGTGATATGTCTGAGTTTTCGTACAGTGGTGCCGGTACCGATGTCCTTTCTACTCTCAATACGAACGATATCGAATCCATCACGGTTATTAAGGATGCGGCTGCCGCTTCACTTTACGGTTCGCGTGCTGCAAATGGTGTAATTGTCATCACCACAAAGAGTGACCGACAGGGCAAAACGGATGTCAGCTTCCGTGCCGACTGGGGTGCCTCGAACATGGCTGTGGACTATCGTCCCATGCTGGGCGGTGACGAACGCCGTACGCTGCTATGGACAGGCCTGAAGAACTATGCCATCTACGAAGGCGGCTATACGGAAAGTGCTGCCGAAGATTTTGCAGACGGTCGTATCGAGACGTATGCTTCGAAGCCTTCGACAGGCTGGACGGACTGGAAGGACTTGCTGTTCCGCACGGGTTCGCACCAAAACTACCAGTTCAGCGTATCGGGTGGTAACGAACGCACGAAGTTCTATGCTTCGGCCGCCTACACCAAACAGGAAGGTATCGTTTACAGCCAGAGTTTGGAACGCTTCACCGGAAATGCCAACCTGACTCACAAGTTCGGCAAGTTTGAATTGCAAGTGACCAGCCAGTTCTCGCAAATCAACCAAAACAGAAACATGGAAGGTACGTCTTACGCCGGCGAGATTGCCAACTACTCATTCTTCCAAAGTCCTTCCACAACGCCTTACAACGAGGACGGAAGCATTGCCGAGGAGACAAACAGCCCGGGCAACAACTACACCAACCCCTTGTACGAACAGTTGCACCAACGTGACCACATGGTGATGTACAAGGCATTCAACACAGCAAAACTGACCTACAACATCTGGGACAACCTAAACCTGAGTGAAAAGATTGCCTTCGACTACACACAAGGTAACAACGACGCACTGTGGGACAAATACTCTAACAATGGTTCGTCTTACAACGGTCTGCTGCAACGCATCATCAATAGCAACAAGCAACTGAACACACAGACACAGTTGTCCTACATCAAATCGTTCGGACAGCACAATGTGGATGCCTTATTGGGATTCGAGACGCAGGACACACAGTATGAATACGACTACTTGTCCGGTTACGACTATCCGGGTGAGCTCTACGAATTGGTCAACGCCGGTACCACCAGCTCGGAAAGTGCCAAGAGCGGTTACCGCATGACTTCGTTCCTGGGCCGCGCCAACTATAACTATGCCGACAAATACTACGCCGGTGTCAGCTACCGTATGGACGGTTCGTCACGTCTGTCAAGAAACAACCGTTGGGGTAGCTTCTGGTCCGTATCTGGTGCTTGGAGATTCGCAGCCGAGAAATTCTTCGAACCTGTGAAGAACGTAGTGACCGACGGTAAGCTCCGCCTGTCATACGGTGTGAACGGTACTCTACCCAGCGACTACTATGCTTATATGAACCTCTACTCCTACGGCGTTGCCTACAACGGTTCGTCCGGTATGGCCATCGAGAGCATTGCCAACCCCGACCTGAAGTGGGAGAAGAACAAAACATGGAACATCGGTCTTGACCTGAATTTCATCGACCGCATCAACGTGACGTTCGATTACTATCAACGCAAGACGACCGACCTTATCTACGACCTCAACATCTCGCAGACTACAGGTTACTACGACAGCAATTACGGATATACCACTCCGCAGAACATCGGTTCGATGAAGAACAAGGGTTTTGAGCTGACTATCTCTACAACCAACTTCGACACGAAGGACTTCACATGGACTACTTCGCTGAACATCGCCCACAACAGCAACAAGCTGGAGAAGATTGATGGCGACCAGACGGAAGTGGTTGACGGAATGCTGATTCACCGCATAGGCGAAGCTTACTATTCGTACTACCTCTACGAGTATGCAGGCGTCGATGCCACAACAGGCGACCCGCTGTACTACATCAACGATGGAACGTCGAACGCCCGCAACACAACGACCAACATATCCGAAGCCAACAAGGTAATCGTGGGTAAGCATGAAGCTGCCATCGAGGGTGGCCTGACCAACACGATGAGATATAAATTCATCGACTTCGGATTCACGCTGACCTATTCGTTGGGCGGTGATGCATTCGACTACTCCAACTGGCAGCACACGGACGGCGGTTCTTATCTGTACTACGGTGCAGTACCCGCTTCTTACAACATCTCGAAGATGTGGACGGGCGAAGGCGACACCAACGCCACACTGCCCAAGTTCCAGTATGGCAACAGCTCCACGTATTACAGCTCACGCTGGTTGATGCCGACCGACTACCTGCGTCTGAAGACCCTGACACTTGGTTTCAGCGCACCGA
Source organism: Bacteroides sp. (assembly GCA_030523205.1). Lineage (GTDB taxonomy): Bacteria > Bacteroidota > Bacteroidia > Bacteroidales > Bacteroidaceae > Bacteroides. Next base: position 18,109 of record JAUNJD010000049.1, on the reverse strand, counting down.
AGACGTTCATCAGCAAACTGGGACTGTCGAAAGCCAGAATCTATTTCTCAGGCTCCAATCTGCTGACGTGGAAGTCCAAGGACTTGGTTGTAGACCCGGAAATGCCCGTCAACGGACTTTGCCGCTATCAGACTCCTGCTTACAGAACTTATACGTTCGGTATTGAATTGAATTTCTAAACAACTAAATTCCAAGAAAATGAAAATATTCAAGATATTATCTACAGCAGCCCTCGGCTTGACCGTAACGCTCGGAATGTCTTCATGCGTCAACGATTGGCTTGACCAGTCTCCTTCGGATTCGGTTGACGCTGAATCGGCTATCAAAAACAGCGAGAACCTGGGCAGTGTAAGAACCGGTCTTTATGCCGCCTTAAAGGGAAACAGCACCCTCACCGACTATTATTCGCGACTGATGTTTATCTATGGCGACGTGCGTGGCGAGGATGTGCAGTACAATCACATCAGCGGTAGTAGCCGTGCCAGCTTCTACTATTACATGACTTACTCCACGGCCGACGACTTCACTTCATCCAGCGCCGTATGGCAGTCGCCCTACATTGTCATCGCTCGTGCCAACCGCATCATCGACGCTGCCGAAAGCGGCAACCTGACCGACCAAGAGGAAGCACAAGCTACCATCAGCCAATACGAGGCTGAGGCTAAGGTATTACGCGCCATGGCTCATTTCGATTTGACCCGCATCTATGGCACTCCCTACACAGAGGACAATGGCGCTTCATTGGGTGTACCCCTCGTGACTGCAACATTGGAATCTACCGCCAAGCCGGCACGCAGTACGGTAGCCGAATGCTACGCAGCCATTGAAGCCGACTTGGAAGATGCCGTTGAATCGGGCGCACTCCTGACGGAGAGCACTCCGGGCTACATCAACGAATGGGCTGCCAAGGCCTTACAGGTGCGCGTATATCTGACCAAGGGCGAATGGAGCAATGTGTTGACCGTGGCTGATGACATCATTGAAAACTCTCCATATACGCTGTGGACTACCGACCAATACGCTTCGGCATGGGATGAGGAAAATGCCAATCACGAAAACGAAGTGATTGCAGAAATTGCCATTAGCAGCAGCACAGACTGGACCGATCGCGAGGGTATCGCATACATCTATACCGACCCGGCAGGCACTCCTTCAGGCTATGGAGATGTCATCATCACAAAGGCTCTTTCCGATGAACTGACGTCTGACCCGCTGGATGTCCGCAACAACGTACTGAAGGTTTCCGGTGCCGGAGAGTTTGACGGACGTGCGGTATATATCAACAAGTTGCCCCAACCGGGTGGAACAGGTGACGTCCGTATGGCTGATGTTCCCCTGCTGCGCCTGTCAGAAGTTTATCTGTCTGCCGCAGAAGCTGCCTATAACAATGGAGATCTTGCAGCTGCCGCCAGCTACCTGAACAGCATCATCTCCAACCGTACAACGGACACGAGCAAACAGGTAACGAGCAGCAGCATCACGCTGGACCGCATCTACATGGAACGCCGCAAGGAACTCTTCGGTGAAGGACAGCGTTACTTCGATGCCATGCGCCGTGGCGAGACCATCACTCGCTACACCAGCGAAGCCGACCAAGGCTGGCACGATGCACTGAACACAGAAGCACGCTCGTTCAGTCGTGAATCGACCAAGGCATTGCCGCTGATTCCGGTGGACGAAATCAACGCCAACCCGAACATCGAACAGAATCCTTCTTACTAATGAGAGGGGTAAAGGCATAGACGTCTTTACACATATCATATAAGCAAAAGCGGAATCGAAAGGCTTAAACCTCCTTTCGGCTCCGCTTCTTGTTTATCAAGGATGCCCGTAGGGATATAACCCTAAAAAGTCATCCTATCTGAAAAGTTTTTAGGGGTATAACCCTAAACGCTATCCTTTAAGGAACACTTGAAGGACGTTTCACCATTCTCCATCAGCAGATAAGGGACAATTACGAACAGCCTTGTTGACAACTTGCCGTAAAATCGCTATATTTGCAACCCATATAGATTTGAACAACGATTTTAATACATATATAATAAGGTATAGAGAACTATGGCAATGAAAGAATTCGTAATCTCCGAAGCGCAGGTGGAAACGGCGGTATTGGTGGGCCTCATCACGAAGACACAGGATGAGCGCAAGACCAACGAATACCTAGACGAACTGGAGTTTCTGGCTGAGACAGCCGGAGCACAGGTAGTGAAACGGTTCACGCAGAAGCTGGACCAAGCTCACTCCGTGACCTACGTGGGAAAGGGAAAACTGGACGAGATAAAAGAATACATCAAGAACGAAGAGGAGGAAGAACGCGAAATAGGAATGGTCATCTTCGACGACGAACTGTCGGCCAAGCAGATACGGAACATCGAAGGCGAACTGAAGGTGAAGATTCTGGACCGTACCTCCCTGATTCTCGACATCTTTGCCATGCGTGCACAGACAGCCAATGCCAAGACGCAAGTGGAACTGGCTCAATATAAATACATGCTTCCCCGCCTGCAACGTCTGTGGACGCACTTGGAACGACAAGGTGGTGGTTCGGGTGCCGGAGGCGGTAAAGGCTCCGTAGGTCTGCGTGGCCCGGGTGAAACACAGTTGGAAATGGACCGACGCATCATCCTGAACCGTATGTCGTTGCTGAAAGAACGGCTGGCCGAGATAGACAAGCAGAAATCTACGCAACGCAAGAACCGCGGGCGGCTGATTCGCGTGGCCTTGGTGGGCTACACCAACGTAGGAAAATCTACACTGATGACGCTGCTCTCGAAGAGCGAAGTATTTGCCGAAAACAAGCTGTTTGCCACGCTGGACACCACGGTGCGCAAAGTCATCATCGAGAACCTGCCGTTCCTGCTGTCCGACACCGTAGGATTCATCCGCAAGTTGCCCACCGACTTGGTAGATTCTTTCAAATCGACCCTTGACGAAGTGCGCGAGGCCGACTTGCTGCTGCACATCGTGGACATCTCGCACCCCGACTTTGAAGAACAGATAGAAGTTGTAAACAAGACGCTGGCCGACATCGGTGCCGCCGGTAAACCCACCGTACTTGTATTCAATAAAATAGACGCCTACACCTACATAGAGAAGGCGGCTGACGACCTTACCCCCAGAACCAAAGAAAACTTAACGCTTGAAGAGCTGATGAACACGTGGATGGCAAAGCTGGAAGACAACTGTATCTTCATCTCCGCCCGCGAGCGAATCAATATGGAAGAACTGAAGAGTGTGGTTTACAAACGAGTCAAGGAACTGCACGTACAGAAGTATCCATATAATGATTTCCTTTATCAGCAGTATGAGGAAAATGAAGAGAATTAAAACTCAAAAACTTACATCGTATGGATTACAGGAAACTGACTGAAGATGAGATTCTTCAGTTGAAAAGTCAGTCGTGTCAGGCTGACGATTGGGGGAAAGTGACTGTGGCCGAAGCATTCACTACCGAGTACGTACACTACACCCGCTTTTCGGGAGAAGTGCGTCTGGGAATATTCGTTTCTGAATTCACCTTGCCGGGAGGCATCCGGAAACATTCCGGCTTGCGGCAAGTAACGCTCCACAATGTATCGGTGGGCGACAACTGCTGCATCGAGAATGTGCACAACTACATTGCCAACTACGAGATAGGACACGATACGTTTATCGAGAATGTCGATATTATATTGGTAGACGGCCTCTCCAAGTTTGGCAACGGTGTAGAAGTCTCCGTACTGAACGAGACGGGGGGGCGCGAGGTGCTTATCAACGATAAGCTGTCTGCCCATCAGGCATACATCATGGCGCTTTATCGCCACCGCCCCGAACTGATAGCACGCATGAAGGAGATTACGGACTACTACTCCAACAAACATGCTTCGGACGTGGGAAGCATCGGGCATCACGTCACTATTCAGAATGCCGGCTCCATCAAGAATGTGCGTATCGGCGACTATTGTCACATCTGCGGCACGTCGCGCCTATGCAACGGAAGCATCAACAGCAACGAAGTGGCTCCGGTACACATCGGACATGGAGTAATCTGCGACGACTTTATTCTATCTTCCGGTTCACACGTTGACGACGGTGCCATGCTGAGCCGTTGCTTCGTAGGGCAGGCCTGCAAACTGGGACATAATTATTCGGCCTCTGACTCGCTCTTCTTCAGCAACTGCCAAGGAGAGAATGGTGAGGCGTGCGCCATCTTTGCCGGTCCGTTCACCGTGACGCACCACAAATCTACGTTGCTGATTGCCGGTATGTTCTCTTTCATGAATGCCGGTTCGGGTTCCAATCAGAGCAACCATATGTATAAGTTGGGACCTATCCATCAAGGCACGCTGGAACGGGGCGCCAAGACTACTTCTGATTCTTATATCCTGTGGCCGTCGCGCGTAGGAGCTTTCTCGCTGGTCATGGGACGTCATGTCACCCATTCGGACACTTCCAATCTGCCATTCTCGTATCTGATAGAGCAGAACAATACGACTTATCTGGTACCGGGCGTCAACCTGCGCAGTGTAGGCACCATCCGTGATGCCCAGAAATGGCCGAAACGTGATGGCCGCAAGGACCCGAACAGACTGGATTACATCAACTACAATCTGCTGAGCCCCTACACGGTGCAGAAGATGTTCAAAGGACGGGAAGTGCTGAACAACCTGCGCTACGCCAGTGGCGAACTGTCCGACATCTATTCCTTCCACAGTGCCAAAATCCGCAATTCGGCCTTGGTGAAGGGACTTAAGTTCTACGAGATAGCCATCAACAAATTTCTAGGCAACTCGGTCATCAAACGCTTGGAGGGTACTCACTTCAAGAACGATGACGAGATACGTGCCCGCCTAAGACCGGATACCTCCATCGGCAGCGGCGAATGGGTGGACGTATCGGGACTGATAGCTCCGAAAAGTGAAATCGAAAGTCTGATAGAAGGCATCGAATCGGGAAGCATCAACCGACTGAAGACCATGAATGCCGAATTCGAACGAATGCACCTGAACTACTATACGTACGAATGGACATGGGCTTACGAAAAGTTGGAAGAATTCTATGGCATCCATCCGGACCGAATGACGGCCAAAGACATCATCCGCATCGTAGAGAAATGGAAAGAATCGGTCATCGGCTTAGACCGCATGGTGTATGAAGATGCTAAAAAGGAATTCTCACTGGCCTCCATGACAGGCTTCGGTGCCGACGGCTCGCGCATCGAAAAAGAACAAGACTTTGAACAAGTGCGCGGCGACTTCGAAAGCAATCCTTTCGTAACAGCCGTACTGGAACATATTGAAGCAAAGACTGCACTGGGAAATGAGCTGATAGAACGGATGCAAGCGATATGCAACGATTGATTCAGCCTTTCTTAACAGGTATCAACACATCATCTCTTAATCTTGCATCGATGTCCGCCAATACTTGGCGGATATCGGTGAGGAGGGGGTCTCATACTAAGTTAAGAAAAATATCGGTATTCCTATGCACTTTCTACTAATTAAAGAAATATTTCCCTAAATCGGAAAGATAATTTCCCTTACTTCATTTCTAATTCTCAATTAATTCATACCTTTGTGTCACGATTGACTTTTAAACACTAATAACAAGTAATTATGGCAACAAATCCTCCGTTTCACTATCAACCTATGTTCGAACATGGGGAAGATAAGACTGAGTATTATCTGCTTACCAAGGACTATGTGTCTGTAAGCGAGTTTGAAGGAAAGCCTATTCTGAAGATTGAAAAAGAAGGTCTTACAGCTATGGCCAATGCAGCTTTCCGCGATGTTTCATTCTTGTTGCGCCGTTCGCACAACGAGCAGGTAGCCAAGATTCTGAGCGACCCCGAAGCCAGTGACAATGACAAGTATGTGGCACTGACCTTCCTGCGCAATGCCGAAGTATCTGCAAAAGGCAAACTGCCTCTGTGCCAGGATACGGGTACAGCCATCATCCACGGAGAAAAAGGACAACAAGTGTGGACAGGCTACTGCGACGAAGAAGCCTTGTCGCTCGGTGTCTATAAGACTTACACCGAAGAGAATCTGCGCTACTCGCAAAATGCTCCCCTTACCATGTACGACGAGGTGAACACCAAATGTAACCTCCCTGCACAAATCGACCTCGAAGCTACCGAAGGCATGGAATACCGCTTCCTCTGCGTAACCAAAGGCGGTGGCTCGGCCAACAAGACTTATCTGTATCAAGAGACCAAAGCCGTATTGAACCCCGGCACACTCGTTCCCTTCCTCGTGGAGAAGATGAAAACATTGGGTACAGCCGCTTGTCCTCCTTATCACATCGCATTCGTCATCGGTGGTACTTCTGCCGAAAAGAACTTGCTGACCGTAAAGCTGGCTTCCACCCACTATTACGACGAGTTACCCACAACGGGTAATGAATACGGACGCGCTTTCCGCGATGTAGAACTGGAAAAGAAGGTATTGGAGGAAGCTCACAACATTGGTTTGGGTGCACAGTTTGGTGGTAAGTACATGGCTCACGATGTACGCATCATCCGTCTGCCCCGTCACGGCGCTTCCTGCCCCATCGGTCTGGGCGTATCTTGCTCTGCCGACCGTAACATCAAGTGTAAAATCAATCAGGATGGTATCTGGATTGAGAAGATGGACGATAAACCGGGTGAACTGATTCCTGCAGAACTTCGCGAAGCAGGCGAAGGCGATGCCGTAAAGATTGACTTGAATCAGCCGATGAACGAAATTCTGAAGGTATTGACGAAGTATCCGGTAGCTACCCGCCTGTCATTGAACGGTACCATCATCGTAGGCCGCGACATTGCTCATGCCAAACTGAAAGAGCGTCTGGACCGTGGCGAAGAACTGCCGCAGTACATCAAAGACCACCCCATCTATTATGCAGGTCCGGCCAAGACTCCCGCCGGCATGGCTTGTGGTTCCATGGGACCGACAACAGCCGGACGTATGGACCCGTATGTAGATCTCTTCCAAGACCACGGAGGCAGCATGATTATGCTTGCCAAGGGTAATCGCAGCCAGCAAGTGACAGATGCCTGCAAGAAGCATGGTGGTTTCTACCTCGGTTCCATCGGTGGTCCGGCCGCTATCCTTGCTCAGAACAACATCAAGAGCATCGAATGCGTGGAATATCCGGAACTCGGCATGGAAGCCATTTGGAAGATTGAAGTAGAAGATTTTCCCGCCTTCATCTTGGTTGACGATAAGGGCAATGACTTCTTCAAGCAACTGAAGCCCCGCTGTGCAGGAAGCTGCAAATAAGTGGAAGCACTATTACTCCTGTAATAATTGAAATAGAAGCGTGCCGGAAAACACTTTCCGTGCACGCTTTTTTCATGGTTGTACAGCCCTACGCAACACCACCATCCTTACAAACGACAAAAACAATAAGAAAACTGCCAAAACAGGGATAGCATTATTGACGGGAAAATCTTACATTTGCAATGTCGATTATGACAAATCCTAAATATTCTTGAATCTTTCAAATAAACTATCTAAAGCACATGAACAAATCATTTGGGTTGATAGCCTTTATCCTTTCTTCTCTGTTGTGTACGACAACAGCTAAGACAACAGTTCCTGCCCTCTCTACGGGTCATGCAGATTCTCAACAACAAACGGAAGCTCTAAATGCCGACAACAACAAATCGGATGCGGCAACGTATGCCCGTCGGTTTGCCGACTCTGAGATGACACGTTTTCCACAAGCTTATCAGTTGGACCATGGCAAGCGCTTATTCTTCGGCTACTCGCAAGGCGTGGGCTGCTGCGCCATGCTGCAAATGTGGAAAGCGACAGGCGAAAAACGTTACTACAGATACGTAAAGCAATGGGCCGATTCGCTGATTAACGAAAAAGGAGAAATCCATCTGTACGACATGGCTACCTACAACCTCGACTTCATCAACTCGGGCAAGGTACTGTTTGACCTTTATCGGGAGACGAGTGATTCGCGCTACAAAAAAGCGATGGACACCCTGATTCGACAACTGAAGAACCAACCCCGCACATTGGAGGGTGGCTTCTGGCACAAACTGATTTATCAGCATCAGATGTGGCTGGACGGCCTGTATATGGCCTCGCCTTTCATGGCTCGCTATGGAGCAGAATTCAGTATGCCGGAGTGGATTGATGAAGCCGTGAAGCAATTCCGCCTCTGCCACACACATACATACGATGCCAAGACAGGCCTCTACTTCCATGCCTGGGACGAAAGCAAAAGCCAACGTTGGGCTGACCCGGAAACAGGACTTTCGCCCAACTTCTGGGGACGAAGCATTGGCTGGTGGTTTATGGCACTGGTAGATGCACTTGACTATATTCCGGAGGATCATCCGGGACGTGCCGACATGATTGGCTACATCCAAGGCTTGGCCAAGACGCTGCCGAAATATCAGCGTGACGGTTTGTGGTACCAAGTGATAGACCAACCCGACAGAGAAGGCAATTTTCCTGAAGCCAGCGTGACGACACAATGCATGTATGCCTACGCCAAGGCTGTCAACAAAGGATATATTGAAGCCAAGTACCGCAAAATAGCGGAAAAAGCGCTGAAAGGACTGAAAGACAAACTGCTGATAGAGAATGCAGACGGTACACTGACTTTGACCCGCTGTTGCCAAGTGGGTGGACTAGGAGGTAACCCTTACCGTGACGGCAGTTTTGAATACTATATAGGTGAAAAGATGCGGGACAATGATGCGAAAGCAACAGGTCCGTTCATCATGGGCTGCCTAGAACTGGCTCAATGAGAGAGAAACGGTGTTTAATGAACTAAAAAATTCAGTATGAAGAAATCATTTTTATTGCTCTTTGCATTTTTTGCTGTCGGCACAGCGTCGGCACAAGACATTGCTTGGCCGACCGTAACGACGGATGCCAAACCAGCCGCCCGTTGGTGGTGGATGGGTAGTGCCGTAGATAAAAAGAACCTGTCTTACAACCTAGAAGCCTATTCGGCCGCCGGCATGGGAACCATGGAAATCACGCCTATCTATGGCGTTCAAGGAAATGAAGCACGCGACATCAACTTCCTATCACCCGAATGGATGGATATGCTACGACATACCGAAGCGGAAGCTGCCCGGCTGGGAATGCAAATCGACATGAATACCGGTACCGGATGGCCCTTTGGCGGTCCGGAAGTGTCGATAGAAGATGCAGCTTGCCGACTGCTGATTGAAGAATATCAGCTGAAAGGCGGCGAACGGCTGGATGCCACGATAGAGACCAAGGATGCCAAGCAACGCCTCTTTGCCAAACTGGAACGGCTGATGGCTTTCCGCCTGTCTGCCACTACTGCCGGTTCGTACACCAAATGCCTGGACCTGACAGCCAAAGTAAAGGATGGCAAACTGGACTGGAAGGCACCGAAAGGAGAATGGCGACTGATAGCTGCCTTCTGTGGCAAAACATTACAGAAAGTAAAGCGTGCAGCCCCCGGAGGTGAGGGATATGTAATGAACCACTTCTCAGCCCGTGCCGTGAAAACCTACCTCGGACGTTTCGAGAATGCCTTTGCAAACAGCTCCGCCGCCTATCCTCATAATTTCTTCAACGACTCTTACGAAGTGTACAATGCAGACTGGAGTGAAAACCTGTTTGATGAGTTCTTTGCACATCGCGGATACAAACTGGAGGAACATTTACCGGAATTCTTGGCCGAGGGCGAACGCTCAGAAGAGACCTGCCGCGTCGTTTCCGACTACCGGGAGACCTTAGCCGAACTACTTCAAGCCAACTTTACCCGTCAGTGGACAGAGTGGGCACACTCACACAACTCTAAGACCCGCAACCAAGCTCATGGTTCTCCGGGTAACCTGATTGACCTTTATGCTACCGTAGATATCCCCGAGTGCGAAGGTTTCGGCCTCTCCAACTTTGGCATCCGTGGCTTGCGAAGAGATTCATTGACACGCCCCAATGACTCCGACCTGTCCATGCTGAAATATCCGTCTTCCGCTGCACATATCGCCGGTAAGCCTTATACGACCTCAGAGACATTCACTTGGCTGACAGAACATTTCCGCACCTCATTGTCGCAATGCAAGCCCGACATCGACCTGATGTTCGTATCGGGAGTAAACCATACCTTCTTCCACGGCACCACCTACTCTCCTACCGACGCTGCCTGGCCCGGATGGAAATTCTATGCTACGGTGGACATGAGTCCGACAAACAGCATTTGGAGAGATGCTCCTGCCTTCTTCCAATACATCACCCGTTGCCAAAGCTTCCTGCAAGCCGGACAGCCGGACAACGATTTCCTAGTTTATCTGCCTGTATATGATATGTGGCAGGAGCAAGGCGGACGTCTGTTGATGTTCGACATCCATAAGATGGCTCAACGCGCTCCCCGCTTCATCGAGGCTGTACACCGCATTTACAGTGCAGGCTATGACATGGATTACATCTCGGACAACTTCATCCGCACTGCCACTTGTCAGGACGGAAAGATTGTAACCTCCGGAGGCACAGCCTATAAGGCTTTGGTCGTTCCGGGTGCCCGTCTGATGCCTACGGATGTGCTGGAGAAGCTGCTTAGCCTGTCGGAAGCCGGTGCTACCATCGTCTTCCTAGAGCAATATCCGGAAGACGTGCCGGGCTATGCCGAACTGAGCAAGAAGCGTAAAGCCTTCCACCGCGTACTGGAACAAGTGAAGGCCAAAGCCGCTACCACGGAAGGCACCGGTAGCATCCTCTTCGGATCCGACTACCAACAGACACTGGCCCGAACCTCTGTTCAACCGGAATTGCTGAAAACCAACTTCGGCTTAAGCTGCATCCGCCGAACCAATGCAGACGGTTATCACTACTTCATCTCAGCTCTGACAGACAAGGATACGGAAGCATGGATACCACTGGCCGTGCAAGCCCAATCGGCCATGCTCTACAATCCGATGGACGGCACATCCGGCAAGGCTCTTCTGCGCCAAAATGGGGGACGCACCGAAGTATTCATGCAACTGGCTTCGGGTGCATCCGTCATACTGAAGACATTTACCGATGCCGACGTGCAGGCACCGAGCTGGAAATATAAAGGAAAAGCAGGACAAGCCATCAACCTGACAGATGCAACGTGGAAGTTCAGCTTCGTACAAAGTGCTCCGGCAGTAAGCAATGTGCCCGACTCCGTTTCACTCGGTTCATGGACCGACTTGACATTCGACGGTTCAAAGACCACGATGGGAACCGCCTGCTACTCCGTCACCTTCCGGATAGACGACCCGAAGAAGGCCGAAGAATACCAGCTCGACTTGGGAGACGTACGCGAAAGTGCCCGTGTCCGCATCAACGGGAAAGAGGTGACTACGCTCTGGGCAGTGCCCTACCGCTGCCTGATTGGCGCTTACCTGCAACCGGGTGAGAATACCTTGGAAGTAGAAGTCACCAATCTGCCTGCCAACCGCATATCCGACATGGACCGTCGCGGAGAGAAGTGGCGCATATTCAAGGACATCAACATCGCCGCCCTCGGATACAAGAAGGGGGACTACGCCCATTGGCAACCGATGCCCAGCGGACTGATAGGACCGGTCTTAATCTCCCCCTTGGAGTTGATAAAGAAATAATTATCATAAATCACACCCTTTCAATCAAAATCGACATATCAGGTAAGGGGGCAATCCCCTACCTTTGTGTTGTCAAACAAATGACTAATTCTAATTGCCATGAAACAATGTTTTTTCGCGGTTGACCTGGGTGCTACCAGCGGCCGCACCATCTTAGGAACTTTCACCCCATACGGGCTGGAATTGGAGGAAGTGAACCGTTTCCCCAATCACATCATCGAAACCGGAGGACACTTCTACTGGGACATCTACGAACTTTATCGCAACATCATCGACGGACTGAAGAAAGCAGCCCAGAAGGAAGATGTAACCATCACCTCCATCGGCATTGACACGTGGGGAGTGGACTTTGTCTGCATCGGTAAGGACGGCGGACTGCTCCGTCAACCCTACTCCTACCGCGACCCTCACACTGTGGGTGCTCCCGAAGCATTTTTCGCACGTGTTCCTCGCAGTCAGGTATATGGCTGGACAGGAATCCAGGTGATGAACTTCAATACCCTTTTCCAACTGGACACTCTGCGTCGCCATCAAGACAGTGCATTGGAAGCAGCCGACAAGTTGCTCTTTATGCCCGATGCACTAAGCTATATGCTGACAGGCGAAAGCGTGACAGAATATACCATTGCCAGCACAGCACAACTGGTAAATGCTGAAACCCGCCATTTCGAGCCCGAGTTGTTGAAAGCCCTCGGCCTGACGGAAGAGCAATTCGGACGTTTCGTCTATCCGGGCGAAAAGGTAGGCGAGCTGACCCCGGAAGTACAGCGCATGACAGGACTTGGCGCAGTGCCCGTCATTGCCGTGGCCGGACACGATACAGCCTCTGCCGTAGCCTCCGTACCGGCTCTTAATCCGAACTTTGCTTACCTCAGCAGCGGCACGTGGTCGCTCATGGGGGTAGAAGCCGATGCTCCGGTCATCAATGCTGAGACAGAGGAGCTGAACTTCACCAACGAAGGTGGTGTAGATGGAAAGATTCGCTTACTGAAGAATATCTGCGGAATGTGGTTGCTGGAACGTTGCCGTGCAGCATGGGGCGAGACTTCCTATTCCGAACTCATCAACGAAGCCGGTGCCTGTGAGCCTTTCCGCAGTCTGATCAATCCGGACGATGCCGTGTTTGCCAATCCCTCGGACATGGAGCAAACCATCAAGACCTATTGTGCCGACCGCCATCAGCCGGTGCCCGAGACGCGCGGGCAAGTAGTACGTTGCATCTTCGAGAGCCTGGCCCTGCGCTATCGTCAGGTATTGGACAACCTAAGCAGTCTCTCTCCCCGTCCGATGGAAGCCCTGCACGTGATTGGAGGCGGAAGCCGCAACGACCTGTTGAACCAATGGACTGCCAACGCTGTAGGCATTCCCGTAGTGGCAGGCCCGTCGGAAGCTACTGCCATCGGCAATGTCATGATTCAGGCATTGTCTGCCGGTGCTGCCAAAGACATTGCTTCCATGCGCCAGCTCATCAACCACAGCGTTCCCTTGAAGACCTTCCAACCGGAAGACGTAGAAGCTTGGGATGCCGCATACCTGCAATTCAAACAAATGGTTTAACTTAGTTATAGGAGTTAGAAGAGGTTAAAGACCGATACATTGGGCTTATGGAATGCGGAGAACGCAGACTACGCAGACAAGCGCAGACGAATGCGGACTTTTATTTCCAAGCACGAATGACACGGATTCTTTCAAAATCTGAAATTGAGAATGCTACTTTTACCCCTTATCCCCTGCAACTACTAAAAATATTATTATAATCAATTTAAAAACAAACGTATCATGAAAACAGAATTAATCCAGAAAGCGTATGAGATTGCTAAAGAACGTTATGCCGCAGTAGGCGTTGACACAGACAAGGTATTGGCTCAGTTGCAGGACTTCCACCTGTCACTGCACTGCTGGCAAACCGATGACGTGGTAGGCTTCGAACCCAAGGCCGGTGCATTGTCCGGCGGCATCCAGACTACGGGTAACTATCCGGGCCGTGCCCGCGACATCGACGAAGTTCGTGCCGACATCATAAAGGCTAAATCCTTGATTCCGGGTACTCATCGCCTGAACCTCCACGAAATCTACGGCGACTTCCAAGGACAGTTCGTTGATCGCGACCAAGTAGAAGTAAAACACTTCGAAAGCTGGATTCAGTGGGCCAAGGAGAACAACATGAAGCTGGACTTCAACTCATCTTCTTTCTCACACCCCAAGAGTGGCAACCTCTCTCTGTCAAGCCCCGACAACAGCATTCGTGAGTTCTGGATTGAGCATACCAAACGCTGCCGCGCCATCTCAGAGGCTATCGGTGAAGCTCAGGGCGACCCCTGTATCATGAACCTGTGGGTACACGATGGTAGCAAGGACATCACCGTAAACCGCCTGAAGTATCGCGAACTGTTCAAGGATTCTTTGGACCAAATCTTCGCTACCGAATACAAGAACATGAAAGACTGTCTGGAATCCAAGACATTCGGCATCGGTCTGGAAAGCTATACGGTTGGTTCACTGGAATTCTGCGCTTGCTACGCCGCTACTCACAACAAGCTCTACACCATCGACACCGGTCACTATCATCCCACAGAAAGCGCAGCCGACAAGGTTTCCTCTATGCTGTTGTTCGTTCCCGAGTTGATGCTTCACGTAAGCCGTCCTATCCGTTGGGACTCCGACCACGTAACCATCATGGACGATACTACCGTAGATTTGTTCAGCGAAATCGTACGTGCCGATGCCTTGAACCGCGTTCACTACGGCCTTGACTACTTCGATGCCTCCATCAACCGTATCGGTGCTTACGTCATCGGTAGCCGTGCCGCCCAGAAGAGTATGTTGCGTGCCCTGCTCGAACCGCTGAACACCCTGCGCAGCTACGAAGCCAACGAACAAGGTTTCGAACGTCTGGCTCTGCTCGAAGAAGCCAAGTCTCTGCCTTGGAACGCCGTTTGGGATATGTTCTGCTTGAAGAACGACGTACCTGTAGGCGAAGAATTCATTGCCGAAGTAGAAAAGTACGAGGCTGAAGTGACTTCGAAGCGATAAGATAAAGTTGACAAGGGACGAGTTGACAAGGGTACAAGGCATGGCCTCGTAGTCTCGTTAACTCGTCAACTTGTAACTCAAAAACTTACCAACTTAATAACTCAAAAACTTAAAATCGAATGGAAATCGTATTAGGACTACTAATCATCGCCATCGGGGCATTCTGCCAGTCGAGTTGCTACGTCCCCATCAACCGCATCAAACAGTGGAGCTGGGAGTCGTACTGGATTGTGCAGGGCGTGTTTGCATGGCTCATTCTGCCATTTCTGGGTGCGCTGCTGGCTGTGCCCGAAGGTCATAGTTTCTGTGAGCTCATCGCCGGTGGCAGTACGTTCGAGATAGGTATGACGATACTCTTCGGTGTGCTGTGGGGTGTTGGCGGACTTACTTTCGGTCTGTCCATGCGCTATCTCGGCGTGGCATTGGGTCAGTCCATCGCACTGGGCACCTGTGCCGGTCTGGGCACCATCATGGGACCGGTATTGCTCAACTTGTTCTTCCCCGATCTGAATGCCCTCTCCAGCCTTACCTTCGCTGTCATCCTCGGCGTGGTGGTGACGCTGATTGGCATCGCCATCATCGGTGTGGCAGGCTCCATGAAGGCCTCATCGCTGTCCGAAGAAGAGAAGAAGGCTGCCGTGAAGGACTTCAACTTCTCCAAGGGACTGGCCATCGCACTGCTGGCAGGCTTCATGAGCGGATGTTTCAACGTGGGCCTTGAATTCGGAAAGAACATCAACTTCGGCGACCTGACGCCCGATATGTACAAGACGTTGCCTGCCACCTTCCTGGTGACACTGGGCGGATTCGTCACCAACGCCATCTACTGCTTCTATCAGAACCAGAAGAATGGCACGTGGGGCGACTACAAGAAAGGCGGCGTATGGGGCAACAACTTGCTGTTCTGCCTGCTGGCCGGTGCCTTGTGGTACAGCCAATTCTTCGGCCTCTCCTTGGGCAAGGGCTTCCTCACTGAGTCCGAAACGCTTACCACCCTGTCCTTCTGCATACTGATGGCCTTGAACGTGGTGTTCTCCAACGTATGGGGCATCATCCTGAAGGAGTGGAAAGGCTGCTCGCAGAAGACCATTACGGTGCTCATCATCGGTATCATCGTGCTGATAATCTCCTGCTTCCTTCCGCAGCTGATAAAGTAATGGAATTATCAGTTGACAAGGGAACGAGTTGACAAGGCTACAAGGGAAGAACGCAGATTACGCTGACAAACGCAGATGAACGCAGAGTTTTATACAATCCGCTCATCTGCTAATCTGCGTATAAAAAAACAAACGCCACCGCAGGAAATTAAATTCTGCGTTCATCTGCGCCCTCTGCGTTCGTCAACGTTCCCTCCTCGTTGCCTCGTCAACTTGTCAACTCGTCAACTAACTAAAAAGACTCAGAAACTTAAAACTCAAAAACTTAAATCATGGAATCAATATTGAACAATCGTCCGGCACTTGCTGCCGAAGTAAACAAGGTGGCCGAGGTGGCCGGATACCTTTGGCAGAAAGGTTGGGCAGAGCGTAATGGTGGAAACATTACGGTCAACATCACAGAGTATGTGGACGATGCCATCAAGGCCATGCCCGCCATCAGCGAAGTAAAATCCATCGGTGCAACCCTGCCTCACCTGAAGGGTTGCTACTTCTATTGCAAAGGCACCAACAAGCGTATGCGCGACCTGGCCCGCTTCCCGATGGAGAACGGTTCTGTCATCCGCATTCTGGATGACTGCGCCAGCTACGTCATCATTGCCGACAATCCCGTGCAGCCAACGTCGGAGCTGCCTTCGCACCTGAGCGTACACAACGACATGATTGCCCGCGGCCTGAACTACAAAGCTTCCGTACATACACACCCCATCGAACTCGTGGCCATGACGCACAACAAGAAGTTCTTGGAGAAGGACGTTGCTACTCGTTTGCTATGGAGCATGATTCCCGAGACCAAAGCTTTCTGTCCGCGTGGTCTGGGCATCATTCCTTACGAACTGCCCAGCTCGCTGAAGTTGGCCGAAGCCACCATCAAGGAACTGGCCGACTACGATGTCGTAATGTGGGAAAAGCACGGTGTGTTTGCCGTCGATGTAGATGTAATGGCTGCCTTCGACCAGATAGACGTGCTGAACAAGTCGGCCCTCATCTACATTGCCGCCAAGAACATGGGCTTCGAACCCGACGGCATGAGCGACGAGCAGATGAAGGAAATGACCATCGCGTTCAAGCTGCCTAAATGACAGCAGGCCTCAAAAAACGAGGCAACTATCAGTCGGACATCTTTTTAGCCAAAACACTCTCACAAATTATTGCTGATAGGGAGAAATCCCGGTTGCAGGGCATCAAAAACCTTGCAATCGGGATTTTTTCTGACCCAAAGCCTTGTTTTTCACAAATATTCCCTACATTTGTCCCTATCAATATCGAAAAGCACGTGAGTTATGACTAAGAATTGCAATGAACTGGGGGTGGAGTTTAAGTATTTGATAGTAAACGACATGGACCGCAAATATGGTCTGTGGGTCAATTCAGTCGGTTTTCAGTCCATCCCGGCCAATTCCCCTTATCCTTTGAAGAACCATCCGTCCGGTTACTTCTTCAATGCGCAGAAAGGGCGCATCCTGCGCGAATACCAACTGGTCTATATCACCAAAGGACGCGGCCTGTTCACCTCCGACACAACTCCCGAGAAGCAAGTCTGCAAAGGCCGCCTCATGCTGCTCTTCCCCGACCAATGGCACACCTACCACCCTTACCATCAGACCGGTTGGGACGAATACTACATCGGGTTCGAAGGTCCCGTCATCGACAACATGATTCGGGGCGGATTCCTCTCCAAAGAGAATCAGATACTCGAAGTGGGCTTGAACGAAGAGTTGGTTTCACTCTACTCACGTGCCTTGCGGATAGCGGAAGAAGACAAGATTTCCTCCCAGCAATATCTGGCCGGTATCGTGCTGCACATGATGGGCATGATACTGTCCATCTCGAAAAACAAGATATTCGAGATGGGCGACATCGACCAGAAGATAGAACAGGCCAAAATCATCATGAACGAAAACGTCTTCAAGGACGTTGACCCCGAAGAGCTGGCCATGCAGCTCAACATCAGCTACTCATGGTTCCGCAAGGTGTTCAAGGACTACACCGGCTATGCTCCGGCCAAATACTTCCAAGAACTGAAGTTGCGCAAGGCCAAGCAGTTGCTCGTCAGCACCTCGCAGTCCGTCAAGGAGATAGCCTTCGAGCTAGGCTACAATTCTACCGAGCACTTTT
This sequence comes from Bacteroides sp., assembly GCA_030523205.1. Lineage (GTDB taxonomy): Bacteria > Bacteroidota > Bacteroidia > Bacteroidales > Bacteroidaceae > Bacteroides. The sequence continues at coordinate 250 of JAUNJD010000049.1, read as the reverse complement.
TCTCCCTCTTCAAGAAGCGTACAGGATTCACACCGATGGAATATCGCTCGTACGGAAGAGAGACGGAAGCGAAGGAAGAATAACGCGGAATGCATCCCCCAAAAAGCATCCCGATTCCACCGCATAATTGTAAATATCCATGATTTTTAGAAGAATCAACATTTCCACCTTTTTACCCCTAAAAATCCCGTTCAGAAGGCCTTCTGACGGGGGTGGAATCAGTCAGGGACTGAAACCATTTGACTCAGGG
>JAUNJD010000318.1 GCA_030523205.1 Bacteroides sp. | reverse complement strand
ATCCGTTTTCCGATGCAGTTTGAAAAACTTTTTGTTTCTTTGCAGGAAATGGAGTGAATCATTGTCTTATCGGATATTGATACTCATGGTGATTGATAGTGATAAAAGAAAACTGTCTATGAACATTATAAAAACAATACTTACCACTTGCACCCTTTCGGGGTTGCTGGCCTGTGGGGCGGTGAAACAGGGTGAGGCTGATTTGGCGGTAGCCGGTGTGAGCCATGAATTGGCGAAGTTTCGGAAGGAACATTTTGCTGATGTGCGTTATCGTTTGTACTTCTCTATTCCGGAGACGAAGGAGGAGGCGGTGCAGGGCAGGGAAGAGGTGACCTTGCGCATGGAGCAGGTGCAGCCGCTGATACTGGACTTCCGAGGCAGTCCGGAGCAGGTGAAGACGGTCAGCCTGAACGGTCGGGAAGTGCCCTATGAGGTGAAGGACGAGCATATAGTGATTGTTGCCGAACACGTGAAGGCGGGAGAGAACCGTGTGGAGATAGGTTTTACGCCGGATGACCAGTCGCTGAACCGACGGGACGAGTTCCTATATACCCTCTTGGTGCCGGCCCGTGCCCATACGGTGTTCCCTTGCTTCGACCAGCCCGACATGAAGGCTTTATTTACGCTGACGCTTGAAGTGCCTTCCGCTTGGCAGGCTGTGGCCAACGGGGCCATAACGGAGGTGGATAGCACGAGTGTGCCCGGGCGAAACCGTATATCTTTTCAGGAGACGGAACCGCTGAGTACGTATCTCTTCTCCTTCGTGGCCGGAAAGCTGAAGCGGGAAGTATATACCCGCGACGGACGTTCCATCTCTATCTATCATCGCGAGACGGACCCGAAGAAGGTTGCCCAGTGTCCTGACATTGCAACCGAGGTGTTCGATGCCTTGGAGTGGCAGGAGGCCTTCACTGCCGTCCCTTATCCTTTTGCCAAGTATGACCTGATTATACTTCCCGGCTTTCAGTTCGGGGGAATGGAGCATACGGGCGCTACGCTCTATGCCGACCGACGGATGTTTCTTAACGAAAACCCGACCCTGGACGAACGGTTGAACCGCAGTGCATTGATAGCTCACGAGACCTCGCATATGTGGTTTGGCGACTTCGTGACGATGGAGTGGTTCGACGACGTATGGACCAAGGAAGTGTTTGCCAATTACTTTGCTTCGCGTATCGTAGAGCCCCTGTATCCTGCCGTGAATCATCGGCTGAACTTCATGCGCGACTACATTCCCGGTTCGTATGCCGAAGACCGGACAGCCGGTACCAATCCGATTAAGCAAGAGCTGGCCAATCTGAACGATGCCGGTTTGGTATATGGCAATATCATTTATGACAAGTCGCCCGTACTTATGGAGATGCTGGTACGCATACTGGGCGAAGATGCTTTCCGGCAAGGCATTCGTGAGTATCTGACGACCTATGCCTATGGCAATGCCACTTGGGAGGGATTGATTCGCATCCTCGATGCTTACACCGACCGCGACTTGGTGGCATGGAGCAATACATGGGTGAACGAGAAGGGGATGCCGGAGATTTCGGCTTCGGTAGAAGGAGATGAGCTGGTGGTGAAGCAAAACGACCCGCTGGGCAGAGGACTGAACTGGCCGCAGGAGTTGCGTTATCGAGTAATCTCTTCTGCGGGAACGGAGGACGTAACGGTGTCTCTCGAAGGCGGGACAGATGCCTCCCGTGCCAAGCTGCATTCGCGTCCCGTGGCTCCGTACGTCATTCTGCCCAATACGGATGGCCGTGGCTATGGCTTTTTCCGGATTGCCGAAAGCGAAGCTCCTGCCTTCTGGCAGATGCTTTCTTCGTCGGAAGACGAGGTGCTGCGTGGTTCGTTGCTCATGACGCTGTACGAGAATCTGCGTCACAAAACCCTCTCTCCGCAAGGATTCCGTGCGGCTGTGCTGAACTATCTGTCGGCAGAGCAGAATTCACTTTTGTTCTCGATGGCTCTGGGCTATCTGGGTGAGTGTCAGCGGGTATTCCCGGCAGATGCCCGTCCGGTGGAGCAGACTTTGTGGACGATAGTAACCACTTCCTCCGTGCCTCAGCATCGTTTGCAGGCCTTCCGTCTGTATCAGTCGGTGGCCGACTCGGAGGAGGCTATCCGTTGCCTATATGACCTGTGGAAGGCTCAGAAAGTACCGGAAGGCTGTGCTCTGAGCGAGAACGACTACATCAACCTGTCTTATACACTGGCCCTCTACCTGCCCGAGCAGGCCGATGACATCGTGGCGACGCAGCAAGCCCGCATCACCAATCCTGACCGGAAGAAGGAATACGCTTTCATCGCTCCTTCCGTCTCGCCGCATAAGGAAGTGCGCGACAGTGTGTTCAATGCCTTGCTGATTGCCGAGAACCGTCGGGTGGAACCATGGGCCTCGTCTGCCTTGGCCAACCTGAATCACCGATTACGTCAGAAGGAAGCTGTTGCCTATATCCGTCCGGCCTTGGAGGCATTGCCCGAAGTGCAGCGCACGGGTGACATCTTCTTCCCGACATCGTGGGTACGCGCTTTGTTGTCCGGTCATGTGTCTGCCGAGGCACGGGCAGAGGTGGATGCTTTCTTTGCTGCCCATCCCGACTTTCCGCTGATGCTCTCCTGCAAGGTAAAGCAGCAGGCCGGGCATTTGTATTAGCGGGCTAGCGGACAATCATAGTTGCTTGACGTATTTAAATTGTAGGCAAAGTAAATTCTGTGTCTGCCTTTAACTAAATACATAGTAATTCTACTCTACAAACAAATCATCAAGCACCACTTCACTCTGAATAGTTCCGCTATACATATTCTTTTTTAAGCCGTATGTCGTTACAAAGGTCTGGTGCAGTGCTTTACGTGTTTTTGTTGCGGAACGGAAAATCTCAGCACGTTCTCGCAAGCGTTCATCGTATTGTTTGGTGATTTCAAACTCGCCTTGAGAGAACTTTATTTCACAGAGGTTGATGGTCTGGTCTCTACGGTCAATGAGCAAGTCAATTTGTGCTCCGTCACCTTTCCAACCGCATATATCACTTTGTACACCACTAATACCTAACTTCTGCTTAATTTGTCGAATATGATGGAGGCTTAATTGCTCAAATGAATAACCACTCCATGCTCTACGAGATGGGGAGTCAATCATATTTTGCCAATGGTTCTCATCCTGGCCACGGTAACCCTTTACATAACGGAGATGAAACAACGTGAACAAGTCAGTCAATTGGAATATTGTGCCACGCTCGCTTTTACCAAACGCTGTGTATTGGCGTATAAAATCACAATCACATAGATTGCGTAGTGCTTTTGTCAAGGCTCCACCATCTTCAATTTTAGTGGTTGCCATAATTTCCATGCGAGTTAATCCTGATGCCTTGCTTGCCAATGCTTCGATAATCTGTTTGTGCAATGCGGCTTCGTTGAAGAGCGAGCGGAACAAGAAGTTATATTCTCGTGAAAGTGGAGCGTTTTGCACGAAGAACAGGTTATCTACATTTTGTGATAAACTCTTATCTCGTTCAAGCATCTGAAGGTAAAGCGGTGTGCCACCAAGTATCATAT
>JAUNJD010000317.1 GCA_030523205.1 Bacteroides sp. | reverse complement strand
GACTGAGATACCCTCAGTATGGGACTGAGATACCCTCTATTTAGATGTACTGATAATCAATGCGTTACAAACCTCTGCTTTTGTCCGCTTCATTGGTTATTAATCATTACATTTTGTATTCCCAAGGGGAGATGCACCGATGTCTTCTTTCTGTCTGCGAGGGCGGAGAACCTTCGATGTCCTCTCTTGTCTCTCGTCCCCTTGTTCCCTGAATATTATTCCCGCTCCAACGGATTGTACGGCAGTCCGCGCGGACGCACTTCCTGTCCGTTCTCGTCTTTCACCGTCAGGTCGGTGCCGGGCTGGGTACCTTTGAAGAAGCCCATGGGGTCGTCGTGGAAGCGTTGGCACACCTTGAAATACTGCTTGCGGCTCATCTGCTCGTACTTGCCCACGCGGATGAGGATGGGGCGGTCGTTGCGCTCCTGCTCCAAGCCGGTGGCCACGAAGCGGTAGTCGCCGTCGCTGTCCTCGGCTTTCAGTATGAGTCCCGGCAAGCCGCACAGTTTCCACGGGCCTTCGCTCAAAGCGATGTCGGGGGTGTAGGAGGCCGTCCAGTGGCGTCCACGGAAGTCACATTCGGCTTGCAGGCAGGCCATGCCCATTACGGTGTCGGTGGCTTGCGTCAGCGTCCAGTGGGGTAGCTCCAGAGGCTCCTCGTAGCAGATGGGGTGGAATCCGCCCACGGACTGTTGGGTGGTGACGCATCCGGCGGGCGTGCCCTTATAGACTATCTCGCCGAAGGCCGATGTGGAGAGTTCACTCAGCCGCATGGCGATTTCTTCCCGCGACACATTCTTGGCCACGTCGGCCTGATAGATGGAGTCGCTCAGGTAGCTCTTGTAGCTGTAGAACTTGGAGAGGCGCTTGCGTCCCACTTCCAGTATCATGGGTTCTTCTTCGGGCTTGTCGCGCCGGGTGGTGTCGATGCAGAAGGTGGTGTGATACTGCACGCGCAGTTGCATCCGGTCGATGGTGTCGTACCGTACATTGAGGTCGGGCATGAAGACGGTGAATTTCTGTGCCCGTACCGCCGATACGACAGCGAGCATCAGGAGGCAGCAGAGGGTAAATCGTTGTTTTGCTTTCATTGGAACATCATTTTAAAAGGTGAATAATTATGTTTTGTTTTCTCGTTGCAAAGCTATGTGTTCGGCGTCGTTTATACGTTGGAAAGTTATTACTGAAATATTATGCGATTGGAAGTTTGCATGGTATATGAATCGTCCTTATCTTTGTGACAAATATCATTCTTATGGCAACAAACCCTTATAAACATCAAAATGATGAGATGCCGCAGGCAAATGAATCAGCTTCTATATATTATAGTCAGCCTTTGATTAATGCTTTAAAGCGAAATATCTGTCAGAAAATAGAAGATGAAACGAATCTTGAAGTTTTGTCTGAAATCAGTCATATTCTGACAAAGGATAGTTCAAAATCCTCATTTGAAGAGCGTTTTCGCCAAGCCAAGGAGTTCGCATACTCCCATTTCGACCTTGAATATGCGCAAGAGCTGGAGGCTCATAATTTCTATATTGATGAGCCTTGTCCCTTGCCTATCATTCATACACAACAAGATATGGATGCGCTGATAGCAGTATGTGAAAGTGGAGAGGACGAAGAGGTGTCGCATGAGGAAGTCATGAAAATGGTGTCGGCATGGAGAAGCGTAAAGTGATTTGGACAAAAACGGCTTTAAAAGCTTACTCCGATTTGTTGGCGTGGTATATGTTTAATAAGGGGCCACAATTCGTTGATACAATTATTGATAATGTACAGGAAACAGTAGGGCTTATTTCTCTCTCGCCTTCTATCGGAGTGAGAGTGGGAGAGAGTAAAAATAAGACATATCGTTCTATTCTTACCCATCCCAAAACGAGGATTGTTTATTGGTACGATGAACAGAGTGTTCATATTGTACGATTGGTCAGTGTGATGATGAATAATTGAAGATTCTATTCTTGCTCCCGAAAGTTATTACTGAAATATTACTTATCTTGATAATATTCCCTCGCGCGTACCGCTATTCGGCGAAGAACCCTTATTTTTGCTTCTTGAAATCAAAACGAAGAGCGAACGACGGATGGAACAAAGAATCAAGATAGTATGGGTCATCTCCTTGGCTGCCATGTTGCTGATAGTGCTGGGGCAAGGCTATTGGCTATGGAATCAATGTCGATATACGAACGAGAAGTGCATGGAGGAGATACATCGGCAGGTGATGGAAGCTGTGGCGGTGAACGACTCTATTCGTAATAGCCTGCCCAAGCCGATGTTCGGCGGCGACAATGCGCCCTTCTTCCATTACAGCGACATGGCGCAGGAGCCCGATGGGTGGAAATACACACGCATCATCGTCGGTGTCGTCAGTGCGGACGTTCCCTTCAGCTCGTTGTTGCAGCCCGGGTTTGCCGATTCGCTGAGGGCGGCGGGTGGCACTTATTTGTGCGACACCATCCGCCTGTCCGTCAGTGCCTCAAAGGACAAGGACTTCAACTACCTCCGTGCCGCGAATGACTATCGGTTGCAGGTCAATGCGCCATTCACCCGACAACGGTTCGACTCCGTGCTCGCTGTCCGCTTAGAGGGAATGCCCTTCACCACCGAACTGCTATCATCCGCCACCGATACTACTTACCAATGGACGGAGACCGTCGCCCTGCATGGCACTACCCTTGCCCCTGTGGTCGAGGTAGTCTATCCCTACAACCCACTGAAGCGCGAGCGGGTGCGCGTCAGTGTAAGCATCACGCCTCATGCGCTCTTGCTCCGCATGGGCGGTCAGTTGGTGGGCAGCCTCTTGCTGATAGGCCTCTTGGCCATCTGCCTGTTCCTGCAAGTGAAGACCATCTTGAAGCAACGCCGCATCGACGAACTGCGCCGCAGCTTTGTCAACACCATGATACACGAACTGAAACGCCCCGTGCAGGCCTTGAAGATGTGCGTTGCCTTCTTCAACGACAAGGCGATGCGTACCGACGAGCGGATGATGGACGAGGTAGTCAGCGACTCCGTCAGCGAGCTGGACAATCTCTCTGCCTACCTGCAAAAGCTACGCGACATGACCCGTGCCGACGACCGACAGACGCAACTCTCTGTAAGCAGTTTCGACTTGAAGCCGATGGTAGAGCGGCTGATGCACCTGCAACACATCCCCGAGGGCAAGCAAGTATCCTTCGAGACCCGTTTCACCGATTCTTTGCTCATTACTGCCGACCCCGTTCACATCGCCAATATCATCAGCAACCTGATAGAAAACGCCGTGAAGTATTCCGGCCCCTCTGTCCACATCTTGATTGATTGTGCCCTGCAAAACCACCTGCTCACGATACGAATCAGCGATGACGGCATCGGCATCCCTCCCTCCGAACAAGGCAAGGTGTTCGATAAGTTCTACCGTGCGGGCAACCTGCCCGACCGTTCCCTGCCTGGCATCGGCTTGGGACTGAGTTACGTCAAACTGTTGGTTGAAGCTCATCGAGGACGTATCAGCCTCAGTAGTCAGGTGGCTATGATTATTCTTCCTATCAGACCGACTCTGTGAAACAAGCCGGTTGCTCC
>JAUNJD010000048.1:5160-21077 GCA_030523205.1 Bacteroides sp. | reverse complement strand
GTACTTTCTCCGTACCTGCTCCGTACATGCTCCACTCAACATAGAAAATACCCTTCACGGGGCAGAAAAGGAGGGTATACGGAGCAGGTACGGACTTGGTACGGAGCGGGTACGGAGCAAGTGCAGAGGAGGGCAAATTAGAACTACAACACTGATTTACAAAATATTAGTAAGAAAACAGAAGAAATATAGGCATAAAATCAGGGAATGCGTTGCCATGACTAAGGGGTGTGGCAACGTGGCAACATGGCAACGCGACAATGGACATCAAGAAAAGCCTACAATGTCAGATTCATTTACCAGATACCTGTGCCAGGATGTTCTTTACTTCAGCCTCGTCTCGATGCAGACGGGCGATAAGTTCATCCACCGAATGAAACTTCTGCTCCGAACGGGTGCGACGGACAAAAGAGATACGCATGGGATGGTTGTAAATATCGGTATGGAAATCGAATATGTGTACTTCGATACTGCGGTTGGTGCCGTTGTCTAGAGTGGGACGAAGGCCGATGCACAGCATCCCTCCGTACTCGCAACCATCCACCACGACACGGACGGCATACACTCCGTCGGCCGGTATCAGTTTGTCGAGACAATCCACTTTGAGGTTGGCTGTGGGGAATCCGATGGTACGCCCCACGTGATAGCCTCCTACCACCGTGCCTTGCAAAAAGTAGTCATAGCCTAAGCAGGAAGCAGCGGCAGACACATCGCCTTGATGTAACAAACTGCGGATAAAGGAGGAGCTGATGTTCTGTCCGTCACCATTGGCATCCTCCACCTTGCAACTGTACGCATGGGCAAGGACCACTTCCATGCCCAATTCCTGCCCGTAGCGTACATAGTCGTCGAATCCTTCGGCACGGTTGTGCCCGAAACGATGGTCGTAGCCTATCACCAAGGCTTCTATGCAATAACGGTCTTTCAGCAAGGCCATGAACTGACGGGCAGACAGTTGCGACAGTGCAGGAGTAAAATCGAGCATGATGCAACGGTCGATGCCGGCCTTGTACAGCAAATCGAGCTTTTCCGCACGGGTCAGCAGCAGCCCCGGCTGAAAGGAGGCCTGCATCACCTTGCGCGGATGGACGGGAAAGGTGACAACGCTCGATGCCAATCCACGCGCACGAGCCACCTCGCGCACTTGCTCTATCAGGTAGCGATGTCCCCGGTGGACGCCATCGAAGAAACCTATTGTAGCGGCACCGGGACGAGAAGACGCAGACGAGCGCAAACTATCATTCTCCATTATCAACGATCCATTATCCATTAAAACCTTGCAGAAGTTCTTCCTTCAGCACCTTCCTCCAGTCTTCACGCGCCTTCGGGGTATAGGTAGTGATATCGAAAGACCGGGCCACGCGGCAGTTGTCGGGCGCATCGTCAATGAAGAGAGTTTCTTCGGGAACCATGCCACTGTCTTCGAGCATTGTCCGGAAGACGGCGGGATTGGGCTTGGTCATCTTCAGCCGATAGGAAAGGTAGATGCGCTCAAAGAAGTCTTCCACCCGATGGCCTTGATAGGAAAAGAGATGCTTGCACGACCACTGCCAATGCAGATCGCTGACGTTGCTCAGCAGGTGAACGTGGTAGTGTTCCTTCAGTTCGAGCAAGGCATCGAGCTTATAGGCAGGAATGCCTTCGAGGAAGGTGTACCAAGCAGCATCTATTTCATCGTCGGTCACGGGAATTGCCGTGCGTCGACGTATCTCGGCATGAAATTCGTCGGTAGTGATGGTTCCCTCATCCAAACAATGAAAGATACCCTGTTGATGACAGGCATCGAGCATGGAACCGATGTCCGTCACACCCAGACGAAGGAAATGGTCGATGCAACGCGGACGGTTGAGGTCCACAAGGACACCACCAAAATCGAATACTATATTCTTAAAGCGCATTTTATGGGTTTCAAATGAATGAATTGATACTCTCCAGCAAAACACTGGCACTTAACATTTTCTCCTGATTCTCCGTATCAGGCGGACTGCCTCGCCTACCCACAGCACAAGCGAAGTAGAGGCAATGATAGCCAGCCACGTCATGCCGTCGAGCGGCACTGTGCGGAATACGGGTCCGCCAAACTGAACGATGAGGAACTGTCCGCCCAAGATGGCCAACACTATCAGCTCCATGCCATACGACTTGGAGAGCCCCTTGAAGGCTGAATCGGCCGTGCCAAACACACGTGCGTTGAACAGGTTCCAGAATTGCAGCATGACGAAGAAGGTGAAGAATATCGTCAGACGGCGGGTCGTCATGCCCCCTTCGGCGTGGTTGAACCAGAAGAGCATACCCATGAGCACCACCAGGAAGAGCAGACCCATGCTGATGATGGTAGATTTCATGGACTTCGTAATGATGAAGTCGGTGCTCTTGCGCGGCTTCTCGTTCATCACGCTCTCGCTAGGCGGAATGGAGGCCAAGGCCAGGGCGGCAAAGGTATCCATGATGAGGTTGACCCACAGCATCTGCGTCACGGTGAGCGGAAGGTCGGTACCTACCAACGAGCCGAGCAACACGATGAACAGGGCCACGAAATTGATGGTGAGCTGGAAGACGATGAAGCGTTGGATATTCTTATACAATGAACGCCCCCACATTACAGCCGTACCGATGCTGTTGAAGGAGTCGTCCAGCAGCGTGATGTCGCTGGCTTCCTTGGCTACGGAAGTTCCCGTACCCATCGAAAGGCCTACCTGCGCATGGTTCAAGGCTGGAGCATCGTTGGTACCGTCGCCCGTCACGGCTACCACTGCCCCCTTCTGTTGCAGCAGTTGCACGAGGCGTTGCTTGTCTGTGGGGCGGGCACGCGACATGATTTTCAGGTCCAGCACACGGTCCAAAGCTTCTCCGTCGGTCAGTTCGGCAAAGGCAGCACCCGTAATGCGGTTGCGCTCCGTATCTTCGGGCTTCCAAAGGCCTATCTGACGGGCTATCTCGGTGGCGGTGCCCGGCGTGTCGCCTGTCACTATCTTCACGCTGATGCCGGCAGACTGACATTTGCCTTCCGCCGCGGGAACATCGGGACGGATGGGGTCGGTGTTGGCAACGATGCCCACGTTGGTGAGAGCATCGACCATTTGACTATTGACAATTGACAATTGAGAATTGGAAGCGGCGGACTGATTCTTTGAAGACTGAGCAAGGAGTCTGGCTTCTTCTTTCTCGTCTATTATCTTGAAGGCAAAGCCCAGTGTACGCATGGCCATGTTCTGATAGCCCAGCAACTGAGCCTCGACGGTGGAGCGGTATTCACCGGCATCCACACGCTTGCCATCGAGCCATACGTCCTTGCACTTGCCCAACACGATTTCGGGAGCACCCTTCACATAGAGCACCTTCTTGCCCAGCAGGGGCGACTGCACCAACGTAGCCATATACTTGCGTTCGGTGGAAAAGGTCAGTTGGTCTATCACCTTGGCAGACTCACGCATGGCGAGGTAGTTCTCTCCCTGTGCATTCAGCCACAGCAACAAGGCTACTTCGGTGGGATTACCCACGCCCTTCGGCTTTTCACCGGGAGCCGTCTCTTCGAGGAAAGCAGTGGAGTTGGCACTGATGCCTTCTTTTATCAGGTTGCTCAGGTCGTCCTGCCCCAGCTTGCCACCGTCCTTCAGGCCATAGAAACTGGGTTCGTGCACCTGCATCAGGTTTTGCGTCAGCGTACCGGTCTTGTCGGTGCAGATTACGGTGATGGCACCCATCGTTTCGCAGGCGTGCATCTTACGCACCAGGTTGTTGGTAGAGAGCATCCGGCGCATATTCAGTGCCAAGCTGAGCGTGACACTCATCGGCAAACCCTCGGGCACGGCAACGACTATTAGCGTCACCGCCATCATGAAGTAGCGCAACGTAGCCTGCAAAGCGGGCATCCAGTCGTGCAACGTATGGAAGGAAGCAAAGTCGTAGAACAGCAGCACATCTTTAATAAAGAAGATGGCAAAAGCCAATCCGGCTACCGAGAAACCAATCTTACCTATCAGATTAGCCAGCTTCGTCAACTGTATGTTCAGCGGGGTGGGTTCGGCACTTTGCTCTGTGCTTTGGCGGGCCACCTTACCTATCTCCGTAGCGTCGCCCACACAATCCACGCACATCGTTCCGTGGCCATCGACAACGGTAGTGCCGCGCAGCACACGGTTGGAGGCATAAGTAGCTTCTTCATCGAAGTCGGCCTCTACGGTGGTCTTCGACACAACAGGCTCACCCGTCAGATTCGATTCGTTGACTTGCAGGGTGATAGACTCCAGCAACTGCCCGTCGGCGGGAATCTCTTCGCCGGTCTCCAGCACCACAATGTCGCCCACCACAACATCCTTGCGGGGTATCTCCTGCACGTGTCCGTTGCGGAGCACCTTTACCAAGGTTTCTTCGTTGACGGCATTCAGCAAGTCAAACTTACGGTTGGCATCGTATTCAAAGAAGAAGCCTATACCCGTAGCCAGCAAGATAGCCGCTATGATACCGATGGTTTCGGCATATTCGTTTTCGACAATGGAAATAATCAGAGAGAACAAGGCCGCCACCAGCAGCACTCTTACAACCGGATCTTCAAACTTTTCCAGATAAAGTTTCCACAAAGAGGGACGCTTGGGAGGCGTCAGTAGGTTCACTCCATGTTTGGCACGGCTATCCCGCACCTGTTCGTCGGTCAGGCCGACATGACGGTAGTCATTCTTCATTGCAGTCATGCAAGTCTTTATGTTAAAATTAGGTGGACAAAAGTACAATAATTAATTGGTATAAGTATAGTTATTAATTCTTTTTATGAATGTGAGGAATACGACAAGCATAAAAAAGAATGAGGAAATATCACCACTGTGACTTTCCTCATCCAACAAAACAAACAAACAGAATAACTTGCCATGCAGCCTCTACTGCGACAAGTTATGGAGATGTGTTTGTCACTCAAATTATTCAATTACAAAACAATCGTCAAGGACACGCACTGTGGCCACTAAGCTAAGCTTATGCAGCCCGATTGGTTTAAAAAGAGGTTTCTCTTGTCCTCTTTATGCTTAAACCGTGGTCGAATTACTCCTACGACGATACAAAGATACGGTTTATTGGATAAAAACCAAAATCTTTGGGCTGATAAGATTTGAATATTAAGATTCTATATCAAAAAAAATGCTAATTAAAGCAACCTGTATCCGAACAAAAAGCACCGACAGAACGTTATATCTACAAAAGCAAGCCTGCATAGAACAGGCTAACTTGATAGAAGTGAACTAACTAAAAAAACAGAAAGTATGGAAAAGTACATTTGCACCGTATGCGAGTATGTATACGACCCCGAACTAGGTGACCCCGAAAACGGCATAGAGCCGGGAACCGCCTTTGAAGATTTGCCCGAAGACTGGGTTTGCCCCCTCTGCGGAGTAGGCAAGGATGAATTTGACCCGGCGTGAAGAACTTCTTTAATGAAGAATGAAAAACGAAGAATGAAGAATGGGGCTGCGCGATGTTATGTTGAGCGTAGTCGAAGCATTGCTTCATTCTTCATTAAAGAAGAGTAGAACCTTCGACAAGCTCAGGATGACAAGCGGCAAACAGCCTAATTCTTCATTCTTAATTCTTCATTCTTAATTTAATTCGTCAGGAGGCTTTCTTCTCCTTGATGTCGCTGCTGGCCTCCACTACGTTCACCACATAGTCGCCCAGCTTTTCGCATTCGGCGATGATGTCCATGTAATAGACGCCCATTTGATAATCGTATTCCTTGTTGTTCACATCGACGATGTTCTGGTTCTTCAGCTGATTGCGGAAGTTATTGATTTCGTTCTCGATGTTGAACGACTTGTTCACGTCGATGGTCTGCTGATGGTCGGAGTGGTCCAGCACTACGAGCATCTGTGCCAGAGCCTCGTCGGTCAGCTTCATCATGGAATGGATGTGCTCGTACTGACGTTCCACAAAGTCTTGGTTGGTCTGACGCTTGCGGTTGATGGTACGGGCCAAATTGTAGCAACTGTCACCGATGCTCTCTATCTCCGTCACCTCGCGCAGCATGGCACGTATCTGCAACTTACTCTCCGAGCTTAGTCGGCCTTCGGATACGGAGTTCAGGTAGTTGGCAATCTCCAGTTCCATGTTGTCGCTGATGTTTTCGTACTTCTCGATGCGGCTGAAGAGTTTGGTGAAGTCATCGTCTTTCTCGGTATGCAGCAAGTCCCTCACCAACCCGAACATACGATGCGTGCGCTCGGCAAACAGATGGATTTCCTTGCTGGCTTGCAGGATGGAAAGCTCTGCCGTAGAAAGCATACCGCCCGATATGAAGCGCAAGCGGTATTCCTCGTCCTGCTCCTTCATCGGAATGATGGCACAGACAGTGCGCTCGATGAATTTCACAAACCATATCAGCACCAACACGTTGCAGATGTTGAAGGCCGTATGGAAGGCCGAGAGCTTGAAGGGGACGGCCACCGACGGGTCGGTGCTGCCCAGCACATTCTCCACAAACCAAGACACGGCCTGCGTGAAAGGACCGAAGATGCAGAGCACCCAGATGACACCGAACACGTTGAACGCCAAGTGAGCCATAGCCGCCCGCCGTGCCTGCGTGTTCCCCGTCAGTGCGGCAAGGTTGGCCGTAATGGTGGTACCGATGTTCTCGCCCAGCACCAAGGCGGCACCCAGTTCGAAGCTAATCCAACCGTTGGCACACATAATCAAGGTGATGGCCATGGTGGCTGCCGACGCCTGCACTATCATGGTCAGTATGGTACCAATCAGCACAAACAGCAGGATGGATACGTAGCCCATGTCGGCGTAGTTCTGCACGAAGGCCAACATATCGGGATTGGCCTCCAAGTCGGGTGCATTGCTTTGCAGGTAGGAAAGCCCCATGAAGAGGAATGAAAAGCCGAAGATAAACTCGCCCACAGACTTGCGGGAACTTTTTTGGGAGAAGAGGAGGGGGATGCCGAAGGCTAGCAGGGGAAGGGCGAAGGCGGCTATATCGACCTTGAAGCCCAAGGCTGAAATAATCCAGGCCGTGACGGTGGTACCGATGTTGGCACCCATGATGACGCCGATGGATTGGGATAGGGTCAGCAACCCTGCGTTAACGAAACTCACTACCATGACGGTAGTTGCAGAAGAGGATTGAATTAATGCTGTTATCAGCATTCCCGTCAGCACTCCGGTTACCCGGTTGGTTGTCATTGCGGTCAGAATCTTTCGTAATCTGTCGCCGGCAAACTTCTGAAGTCCCTCGCTCATGATTTTCATTCCATAGAGGAATAAAGCCAAGGAGCCGAGCAACTTTAAAAAATCATAAAAGGAGTATTCCATCTATAAATTAATTAAAGGGTTCGTTGTACTATGTGCCTTTTACCCCTATATTTAGAGAATCAATCCCTAAAACAAAACTGATATGAAACACATGTTACAAATTTGTTGCAAAAATAATAATAAATCTAAAGAATTCCCTATTGGCAGTTCACTTTTGGATATTTATTCCGGTTTTAACCTCGATTTTCCTTATCAAGTGGTCAGCGCGAAGGTGAACAACGTCACCGAAGGCCTGAATTTCCGGGTATATAACAACAAAGACGTGGAATTTCTCGACGTGCGCGACCCGTCGGGTATGCGGACGTATGTGCGTTCGCTCTGCTTCGTCCTGTTCAAGGCCGTCAGCGAACTGTTCCCCGACGGGAAGCTGTTCGTAGAACATCCCGTATCCAAAGGCTATTATTGCAACCTCTTCCTCGGACGCCCCATCGAACTGGAAGACGTGCAAGCCATCAAGAAGCGGATGAAGGAAATCATCGCCGAAGACATACCTTACCTGCGAACCGAATGCCACACCACCGAGGCTGTGCGCATCTTCAGCGAACGGGGCATGATGGACAAGGTGAAACTGCTCGAAACCTCCGGCTCGCTCTATACCTATTATTATACGCTAGGCGGCACCGTGGATTACTACTACGGCAACCTGCTGCCCAGCACCGGCTACATCAAGCTGTTCGACATCGTGAAGTATTACGACGGACTGCTGCTGCGCATCCCCAACAGAGAGCACCCCAACGCGCTGGAGGACGTGGTGAAGCAGGAGAAGATGCTCGACATCTTCAAGGAGCACCTGCGCTGGAACCACATCATGGGGCTGAGCAACGTGGGCGACTTCAACAAGGTGTGCCAAGAGGGGTATGCCACGGGGCTTATCAACGTGGCGGAGGCCTTGCAGGAGAAGAAGATTGCCCGCATTGCCGACGACATCTATCAACGCAGCGAGAATGGCAACCGCGTGAAGCTGGTACTCATCTCGGGGCCGTCGTCTTCGGGAAAAACCACCTTCAGCAAGCGGCTCAGCGTGCAGCTGATGACCAACGGACTACGTCCCTACCCCATCTCGCTGGACGACTACTTCGTGGACCGCGAGCAGACACCGCGCGACGAGAAGGGTGACTATGACTACGAATCGCTCTATGCCCTCGACCTCAAGTTGTTCAACGACCAACTGCAAGCCCTCCTCCGTGGCGAGGAGGTAGAGCTGCCGCGCTACAACTTCACATTGGGAAAGAAGGAGTATCGGGGCGAGAAACTGCGCATAGACGACAACACCATCCTCATTCTGGAGGGCATCCATGCCCTGAACCCCGAACTGACACCGCAGATTCCGGCCGACAGCAAGTACAAGATATACGTATCGGCACTGACCACCATCTCGTTGGACGACCACAACTGGATTCCCACCACCGACAACCGCCTGCTGCGTCGCATCATCCGCGACTACAACTACAGGGGCTACTCGGCCAAGGACACTATCTCTCGTTGGCCTAGTGTGCGGGCCGGTGAGGACAAATGGATTTTCCCCTATCAGGAGAATGCCGACGTCATGTTCAATTCGGCTTTGCTGTTCGAGTTCGCCGTGTTGCGCTATCACGTAGAGCCTATACTGAACAGTGTCCCCCGCAACTGTCCGGAATATGCCGAGGCCTACCGACTGCTGAAATTCATCCGCTACTTCACGCCCGTGCAGGACAAGGAGATACCGCCTACCTCGTTGCTACGCGAATTCTTGGGGGGCAGTAGTTTCAAGTATTAGCGGCAGAGGTTGTCCGAGAACTCGTTTTGGAATATCTTTTAGACGCGGATTGAGCGGATTAGGCGGATTTCTTAATTATTTAATCTGCTCAATCCGCCTAGTCCACGTCTGAAAAATTATATCTCTCAGTTTCGACACGCCCTCATCCGATTTGCCTGTACCCAATATTATACTTATATAATAAGGTATAGGAAGCGGGGAATTGGCACAAGCGCCGCAAAATTCAACCTTCCGTTTCCTTTTTTCTGATTCTTATTACTACTTTTGCCCCTCGTAATAAATAACTAAGCATAGGATATGAAAAAAACAATGATTATACTTTTCCTTATGGTCTTCTGTGACCTGGGGGGAGTCAACGCACAGAATCAAGGTGAAGAACAGATGAAACAAGCCCAGAATCATCTGGCCAAAAAAGAATATATCAAAGCACGCTATCTGTTTCTGCAAGCCTACAATGACTTTTCATCGCAAGGCCAATACGAAAAGGCCGTGGAATGCGGCGTCAGTGCCAGCAGCCTCTATCATCGGGAGAACTTCTACAAAGAGGCTTTCGAACTGCTGCGCAGCGTAGAATCTACCGTGGCCGTCGGCGAGCAGAGGGGCAAGAAGCCGCTGCCTGCCCTGCGCTACTGCATCAGCAAGGAACGCTTGCAGATGTACATCAAGCTGAAGAACCCCACCCGCGCCAAGGACCAACTGGCACGGCTGGAGGAAACGACCAAGAATGCCCGCAACGACTCATTGGACAACGACCTGCTCTATACGCAAGCCAATTATTACTACACCTTCGGCATGAACTCGCAGGGTGATGCCGCCATCAGCCAACTGATAGGGAAGTACAACGCCCAGAAGAGCTACGCCAAGGTGGACGAATGCTACAAGACGCTGATAGACATTGCCCGCAAGGCCAACAACTCGGGGCTGGTGGCCCGCACGTACGAGAAGTACATCGTGTGGAACGATTCCATCAAAGCCTTGTCGGCACAGGACGAGCTGAATGCGCTGAAGCAGAAGTACGACGACAGCCTGGCCACCATTCAGGAAAAGGACGATTCGCTGAGCGCCAAGCAGTACGTCATCGTCGGCCTCTGCATACTGGCCGCCGTATTGGCCGCCGCCTTGGTACTGGGTACCATCGTCCTATTGCGCTTCATCATGCTGACGCGCAAGCAGAAAAAGGCCATCGGCATTGCCAACGAGCATAACGAACTGAAAACTCAATTCATCCGAAACATATCCGCACAGATGGAGCCTACACTGAACACGCTCGACCCGAAGCTGGCGGGCGTGCAAGGCTTGCGTGCCTTCTCCAGACACATCCAAGAGCTGTCCGAACTGGAGAGCAGTCTGTCCGAACCATACGAGATGCAGGAGAAAAACATCTCCGCCTTCTGCGAGGGCATCATGGACAAGGTGAAGGGCATGGCAAAGGACGACGTCACCTTCAGCGTCAGTGCCCCCAAGCTGAACGTGAAAATCAACCCCGAGCAACTGGAACGCATCTTGCTGCACCTGCTGCGGAACGCCGCTGAGCACACCCCCGAAGGCGGAAAAATCTGGCTGGACTTCAAGAAACGCGGTGCGCACACGCATCAGTTCATCGTCAGCGACACGGGTTGCGGCATCCCCGAAGAGAAGCGGGAGAACATCTTCAAGCCCTTCACCGAGGTGAGAGACCTGACGAAAGGCGACGGCTTGGGCTTGCCCATCTGCTCGCTCATCGCCACCAAGATGAACGGTTCGCTGACACTGGATGCCGCCTACACCAAAGGGGCACGGTTTGTGTTGGAGCTTCATGCATAAGGGAAGCTGATTGCAAACATCCCTTACTTCCCTAAAATCCCATTTTCGGTTCAAAAGACCAAAAAATCCCGCTCAGAAGGTATTCTGGCGGGGGTAGAATCAGTCCCTGACTGATATGGTTTCACTCAGGGACTGAATCGGGACGACTCAACGTGGGGCATCTCGTGTTTACATTTTTCTAAATACAAATATCGCAAAAACGAAAAGCCGGAGAAAAACAAGCTTTTATTTTGTGTTCTCCTCCGGCTTCATTATCTCATTATATCTCCAGCAACTTCACCGCATCCACATACTGTGCAATGCCGGCAGCTACCTGCTTGGCGGCCTTCATGGCAAGCACCACCGTCTGTGGATGATGCACCACGTCGCCTCCGGCAAACACGCCCTTGCGCGTGGTCATGCCGAACGGGCGTTGTTTCACGATGACGTAGCCCGTGTCATCTACATCGATACCGGTGGTGGTCGATACGATGCGGTTGGCCGGACGGGAACCGATGGCCAGGAAGATGCGGTCGAGCGCAATCTCCTTCACGCCGTCAGGCGTCGTGGCACGGATGCCCACGAGTTCCTCTTGTTCATTGCCCAGAAACTCCTGCGTACTGGTCTGCCACAGGAACTTGACCCCTTCCTTCACAGCCTCCTGATACTCGCTCTGAATGGCAGGCATATCGGCCTCGGTGCGGTGATAGATGACCGACACCTCGGACGCACCCATGCGCACTGCCGTACGGGCGGCATCCATCGCCACGTTGCCGCAACCGATGATGCCTACACGCTCGCCCACCTTCAAGGGAACTTGGTCACGATCTACGATGTTCTGATTGAAGATGTTGGCCATGTGCAGCAGATAGGATGACTGCACGATGCCCCGCAACGTGCTTCCCGGTAGGTCCAATGCCTTGGGCAATGCCGTTCCGGTGCCGATGAACACGGCGTCGTAACCGTCTTCAAACATCTTATCGACAGTCATCTCCTTACCCACCAAGCAGTTGCATACGATGTTCACACCCAGTGCCTCAATTTTCTCTATCTCCTTACGTACCACCGCCTTGGGCAGACGATACTGAGGAATGCCGTACATCAGCACGCCTCCGGCCTCTTCCTGTCCCTCGAAGATGGTGACGCTGAAGCCTTGACGAGCCAAGTCGCCCGCCACGGTCAGTCCGGCAGGTCCCGAACCGATGACGGCCACTTTGCCTCGCGTCTTCTGCGGCAGACGTTCGCGCAGCAGGCTCATATTTGTATCGAAGTCGGCGGCAAAACGTTCCAGCTTGCCCACCTTGATGCCCTTTCCCTTGGCATAGAGCACACAGTGTCCTTCGCATTGTTTCTCGTGCGGACACACGCGGCCACAGATGGCCGGCAGGTTACTCTTGGCATTGATGATGCTCATGGCACCACCCATGTTGCCCATAGACAATTGGTGAATAAAATCGGGAATATCGTTTTCGATGGGACACCCTTTCTTGCACGAAGGGTTCTTACAGTTCAGGCAACGCTTAGCCTCTTCAATGGCTTCCTTAATGGTGAAGCCCTCGTTTACTTCCTTAAAAATGTTGTTCTTATTACTCATAATGTAACCTTGAAAATACCTATTTTGCAATGTCGAGTTTACAAAAGTAGGCTATATGGAGAATATAGGCATTATTTCATAGCATTTTTTATGATTCTATAACAGACGGAAGTCGAACAGATGGGGCGGGAAAATAAAAAATAGCGGGAAAGATAGGCGTTGGAAATTTTAGACGCGAATAAAACGAATTTAGCAGAAAAATAAATTAAAATCCGCCTAATCCGTTTTATCCGCGTCTAAAAATATTGCCTTCTGTAAGAAATTAGCGCAGTGCTTCCACCTCCTCCGGTGTCAACGGAATCTTCTTACCAAGGCGACGGGCACCGGTTTCGGTTATCAAATAATCTTCTTCGTTGCGTATGCCGCCAAAGTGACGGTATTCTTCCACCTTATCATAATTGATGAAGTCGGTGAATTTCTTATCGCCACGCCACAGGTCTATCAGTTCGGGAATGAAGTAGATGCCCGGCTCTACGGTGTGCACAAAGCCCGGCTGCAACGGAATAGCCAAACGCTGACTCTTACGGCCAAACTGTGTACTCTTGGGCTGACCGTCGTAGCCCACCCAGATTTCACCCAAGTTCTCCATATCGTGTACATCCAAGCCCATCATGTGGCCCAAGCCGTGCGGATAGAACAGTGCGTGTGCACCTTCGCGAACAGCATCTTCGGCATTGCCCTTCATCAGCCCCAAGTCCTTCAAACCCTCTACCATGACACGAGCCGAGAGTTCGTACACCTCCATGTAGGGAATGCCCGGACGAAGTGCTTTGACCGATTCCAGATGCATGGCATTCTGAATCTCATAGACCGCACGCTGGCGGGGTGTAAACGTCTTGTCGGCAGGAATGGTGGACGACATATCGCCGCAATAGCCCGAAGGCAACTCGGCACCGGCATCTATCAAGAAGAGGTCACCGGGCTTCACCAGATTGCCGTGATAGTGGTTGTGCAGCGTCTGTCCGTTGATGGTGGCGATAGTGGCAAAGGAGAGTTCGCAGTTGTTGCGCTCGGCCACGTGGTTCATCTCGGCCACTACTTCGTATTCGTACATTCCGGGGCGAAGCACCTTCATGGCCGTGATGTGCATATCGGCCGTCACGTCGCAAGCCTTCTCTATCTCGGCAATCTCTTCGGCCGACTTATAGTTGCGCTGTGCCACCACGGCACGGATAAACGGAACAGAACCCAGCTGATGAGCAGGCGGAATGCCCAGCCAATCCATCAGTCGCAGCTTGTGCTCGGCACGGTAAGGGGGCAGGTAGTGAATGGTACGTCCTTGTTGCACCGTCTTCCGTAAGTAGTCGGTGATTTCGGCTAAGGGGCGCGTCTCCGTAATGCCCACAGCAGAAGCCTTTTCGTGAAGGGTGGGCTGCGTACCCATCCACACGATGTGGTCGATGGTCAGTTCGTCACCGAAAATGATTTCACGGTCTTCATCGACGTCGATAATGGCGGACAGACCGGCAAACGATAGGCCAAAATAATAAAGAAATGTGGAATCCTGACGATAGCGAAAAGCATTGTCTTCGTAGTTCAAACCTTGTTCTTCATTACCCAGAAAGAGCAATATTCCCGAACCCATATTCTTCTTCAGCAGGGCTCTGCGCTGTACATACGTTTCTTTAGCAAACATAGACGTTTCTATTTTAATGAGATTATCTAAAGGCAAAGATAAAAACAAAAATGAAACCTTGCATCGGCTTTCTTGTTAAATATAATAAGAGAAGATTTCGCAATCCCGAACTATTCACTATTTTTGCAAGTAGAATGGTGAGTGCATAGCACGCCAACTGTGCGCAGTCCATTCTAAATTTAAAATTAAAATTCAAAATTATCTCAATATGGCACAAGGTTCCCGACAGGTTCAGACCCAAGCGCAACAACAGATTCAGACGCTATCGCCCCAACAGATTCTGGTGGTGAAGCTGCTGGAGCTTCCGGCCGTGGAGCTGGAAGACCGCGTACGAGCCGAACTCCTGGAAAACCCCGCACTGGAGGAAGGCAAGGAAGAACCTGCCAACGATGAATATACAGAAGACGTACACGAGGCCGAGACCGGCGCCGAAGACGAAGGCGACACCAGCTACGACTCACTGAGCGACTATCTGTACGAGGATGACATCCCCGACTACAAATTACAGGAAAACAACCGCAGCAAGGACGAACAACCCGAAGAAATACCTTTCTCTGACGCCACCTCTTTCTACGAGACGCTGAAAGAGCAACTGGGCGAACGTGCCCTGAACGAGCATCAGCGCGAACTGACCGAGTATCTGATAGGCTCACTGGACGACGACGGCCTGCTACGCAAGTCATTGGACAGCATCAGCGACGAACTGGCCATCTATGCCGGCATCGAAGCCACGACCGAAGAGCTGGAAGAGGCCCTGAAGATAGTGCAGGACTTCGACCCCGCCGGACTGGGTGCCCGCAGCCTGCAAGAGTGTCTGCTCATACAGATACGACGCAAGATAGAGCAACAGCAGCCCACCCCCAACCCACTGCTGACCATAGAGGAGGCTATCGTATCGGAATGCTACGAAGAGTTTACCCGCAAGCATTGGGACAAGATACAGCAGAAGCTGGGACTGGAAGAGGAAGCCCTCCAACAGGCCATCAAGGACATCTGCAAACTCAACCCGCGCCCCGGCTCCTCGTTGGGCGAGGCCATCGGCAAGAATATGCAGCAGATAGTGCCCGACTTCATCGTAGATACATACGACGACGGCACCATCAACCTCTCGCTGAACAACCGCAACGTACCCGAACTGCGCATGAGCCGCGACTTCACCGAAATGGTGGAGGAGCACACCAAGAACAAGGCCAACCAATCGAAAGAATCGAAAGAGGCCATGATGTTTCTGAAGCAGAAGATGGATGCGGCACAGGGCTTCATCGATGCCGTGAAGCAACGGCAGAACACCCTGATGACCACCATGCAGGCCATCATCGACCTGCAACGTCCCTTCTTCCTCGAAGGCGACGAATCGCTGCTGCGCCCCATGATACTGAAGGACGTGGCCGAACGTACCGGACTGGACATATCGACCATATCGCGCGTCAGCAACAGCAAGTACGTACAGACCAACTACGGCATCTATCCGCTGAAGTTCTTCTTCAACGACGGCTACACCACCGAAGGCGGCGAAGAGATGTCCGTGCGCGAGATACGCAAGATTCTGAAGGAGTGCATTGACAAGGAGGACAAGAAAAAGCCTCTCACCGACGACGAACTCACCGACCTGCTGAAAGAAAAAGGCTACCCCATTGCCCGACGCACCGTAGCCAAGTACAGGCAGCAGATGAACATACCGGTGGCAAGGCTGAGGAAGTAAGGAGAGAAGGACAAGTTGACAAGGGAATAAGGAATAAATAACATAATAAACAACGAAAAATGCCAGAAATGACAGAACGAACGGCTACCACCGCGCAGCCCATTCTTCATTCTTCATTATTCGTTCTTCATTAAAAAAGTTTTATGTC
>JAUNJD010000048.1:0-5150 GCA_030523205.1 Bacteroides sp. | reverse complement strand
AGAAGAACATATCATAGCAGACAAGACCCTCATACGGGCTTCCAAGGTGATTTCGGCCCTGTTTACGCCTTTCTCCATCCCCTTTCTGGCGTTCCTGATACTGTTTATATTCTCCTATCTGCGCATCATGCCGCTGCAATACAAGCTGATAGTGCTGGGCGTGGTTTATAGCTTCACCATCCTGCTGCCCATGCTGACCATCTTCATCTTCCGCAAAATCAACGGATTCAGTCCGATAGACCTGATGGAGCGGAAGCGGCGTTTTATGCCTTTCATACTGACAATCATCTCCTACGTGTTCTGCCTGTTCATGATGCACCGGCTCAACATCCCTTGGTATATGACAGGAATCATTCTGGCTGCACTGATTATGATGATAATTTGCGTCATCCTCAATCTGCGCTGGAAGCTGAGCGAGCACATGGCCGGCTCCGGTGCCATCGTTGGTGGTTTGGTGGCCTTCAGTGCTTTGTTCGGCTACAACCCTGTATGGTGGTTATGCCTGTTCATACTGATAGCCGGCATACTGGGTACCGCACGCCTCATCCTAAGCCATCACACCTTGGGCGAAGTCATTGGCGGGTTTGCCGTAGGACTTGTATGCTCCTTATTGGTACTTCATCCATTGAGCAACATTCTGTTTAGGGTGTTCCTCTTTTAAATGAAGAATGAAGAACGAAAAATGAGGAATATGATTCATCATTCTTACTAAATATAGAACGATTAATTCATTAAATATATCACTTTAAAACTAACGATCATGAACACCCCAACAAATGTAAAGTACACCCACGAACATGAATGGATTCGCGTGGAAGGCGATGTAGCTTATGTAGGTATCACAGACTATGCACAGGAACAACTGGGCGACATCGTATTCGTTGACATCCCCACCGTGGGCGAAACCCTGTCAGCCGGTGAAGTATTTGGCACCATCGAAGTAGTGAAGACCATCTCGGACCTCTTCTTGCCCGTAGCCGGAGAAGTATTGGAACAAAATGAGACGCTGGCCGACCAACCGGAGCTGGTCAACCAAGACCCCTACGGTGAAGGCTGGCTCATCAAGATAAAACCTGCCGCCGATGCAGACTATGACGCACTGCTGGATGCGGAGGCTTATAAAGCAATCATTCAATAAAACGAACAAAGAACTATGACCCCAATCGTCAGTATCATCATGGGCAGCACTTCCGACCTCCCCGTCATGGAGAAGGCCGCACAGTTGCTGAACGACATGCGTGTGCCATTCGAAATGAATGCACTTTCTGCTCACCGCACACCGGAAGCAGTAGAAGAATTTGCCAAGAACGCCCGCAAGCGTGGAATTAAAGTCATCATTGCCGCTGCCGGCATGGCCGCCGCCCTGCCCGGTGTCATTGCTGCCAACACCACGTTGCCCGTCATCGGCGTGCCCATCAAAGGCTCCGTGCTCGATGGTGTAGATGCCCTGTACTCCATCATTCAGATGCCCCCGGGCATACCCGTAGCCACCGTAGCCATCAACGGTGCCATGAATGCCGCTATCTTGGCCGTGCAGATGCTGGCCCTTGCCGACGAGACACTGGCCGAAAACTTTGCCGCCTACAAGGAAGGTCTGAAACGGAAAATCGTCAAAGCCAACGAAGACTTGAAGGAAGTGAAGTACGAATTTAAAGTTAACTAACAATTTAATGAAGAATGAAGAACGAAGAATGAAAAATTTGACATGCGGGCTACATAATCGTTCGGAAGGCTTAATTCGTAATTCAAAATTCTTCATTTATATCTTATCATCGTGGATTTATTCAATTATTCCCGTCGGGAAACATCGGAAGTCAACATAGGCGCCACCCCCTTGGGCGGCGCCAACCCTATCCGCATCCAAAGCATGACCAACACGGCCACGCAAGACACCGAAGCCAGCGTGGCACAGGTGAAACGCATCGTAGATGCAGGAGGAGAATACGTGCGCCTCACGGCACAGGGCATCAAGGAAGCCGAAAACCTGATGAACATCAATGCCGCCCTTCGACAAGACGGCTATATGGTTCCCTTGGTGGCCGACATTCATTTCAACCCTAAAGTGGCCGACGTAGCAGCCCTCTACGTAGAGAAAGTACGCATCAATCCGGGCAACTATGTCGATGCCGCCCGCACCTTCAAGCACCTGGAATATACGGACGAGGAATACGCCAAGGAGTTGCAAAAGATACGCGACCGCTTTGTGCCCTTCCTCAACATCTGCAAGGAGAACCACACGGCCATCCGCATCGGTGTGAACCACGGTTCCCTGTCCGACCGCATCATGTCGCGTTACGGCGACACACCGGAAGGCATGGTAGAATCGTGCATGGAGTTTCTGCGCATCTGCGTAGAAGAGCACTTCATGGACGTGGTCATCTCCATCAAAGCATCCAACACGGTGGTCATGGTGAGAACAGTACGCCTACTGGTTGCCACGATGGAGAAAGAAGGTATGCAGTTTCCGCTTCATCTGGGCGTCACCGAAGCCGGTGATGGAGAGGACGGACGCATCAAGTCGGCACTGGGCATCGGTGCTCTGTTGACCGACGGACTGGGCGACACCATCCGCGTATCGCTGAGCGAAGCTCCCGAAGCCGAGATTCCGGTAGCACGCAAGTTGGCCGACTACATTGTGCAGCGAGCCAATCATCCTTATATTCCCGGTGCCGTGGCTCCCGGATTCAACTATACGGCTCCCGCCCGTCGCGAAACCCATGCGGTGCATAACATTGGTGGCGGTCAGCTGCCGGTAGTCATTGCCGCACGCATCGGTGGCAACGAGCCGTTGTCGGTAGAAGAGATGGACTTCAATCCGCAGTTCATGCCCGACTACGTGTATGTAGGTCGTCAAATGCCGAAAGCAAGTACGACCACCGCCGAAGAGCCGTCGTCCACACAGTTCATCGTAGATGCCGACCTTTGGCAAGGACAAGCCAACACCTGGCCCGCCTTCAAGGGTGACCAAATGCCTTTCCTTAGTGCCTGCCCCGCCACACTCAAGTTCCTTTTCATCACCTACATGGGACTGAATGAAGAAGCCCTTGCCTGCCTGAAGTATCATCCGGAGGTCGTACTCGTTGCCCAAAGCAACCACCCCAACCGTCTGGGCGAACAGCGTGCATTGGTGCATCAGCTGATGTGCGAAGGGTTGAAGAACCCCGTCGTTTTCTTCCAGCACTATGCCGAAAAGGAAATAGAAGACTTGCAAATCAAGGCTGCCGCCGACATGGGTGCCCTTGTCTTCGACGGTTTCTGCGACGGTATCTTCTTGTTCAACCAAACATCGGACATCAGCAGCAAAGTGATAGATGCCACGGCCTTCAACATCCTGCAAGCCGGACGCCTGCGCACCAGCAAGACCGAGTACATCTCCTGCCCCGGATGCGGACGTACCCTCTACGACCTGACACAGACCATTGCCCGCATCAAGACCGCCACCAGCCACCTGAAAGGACTAAAAATAGGCATCATGGGCTGCATTGTCAACGGTCCCGGCGAGATGGCCGATGCCGACTATGGCTACGTAGGTGCCGGACGTGGCAAAATCAGCTTGTACAAGCAGAAAGAATGCATCGAAAAGAACATCCCGGAAGAAGAAGCGGTAGAAAAGCTAATAGAACTGATAAAGAAAAACGGAGACTGGAAGGAGGAATAAAACGGAGCAAAGGCAAGAGATTGCAATAAAATTCATTTTATTCTTTGCTTTCAATCAAGAAAACGTTGTTTGGAAAATGTACTAGAACAAGCCTTATCGGGAGCACTCTCCTATTGGGATGCTACGGCTGGTACATATATACATAAAAGGATAAAAATGGCTTTTGTAGTAATTGCGGCAAATATGGTTATATTTGCCGCAATTACTATTAATAAACATTAAAAAGCCATAGTGCAAGTAAAAAGATGCGTATGTATCCTTAAATTTGCAAATGAATTTAGATGTCCTAAAACTGTAAATACTTTTAGTAGAGAATACCAAAAGTGCAAGATTGGGAAAACTAAATGTTTCTTTAATGGCAACCTATAAATTCTATTGAATATGAATATAAAATTATTGCTCTCTGTTGTGGTGCTTTCAGCCCCTTTCCTCTGCTGCACGGCTCAGACTAAGAAATCCAAGAAACAAAAAGGGAAGATTACTGCGGTCAAAAAAGAGGAGGTAGTAGTGGATACTGTTCCCGTAGTGCAAATTCCTCAGGACCGTCTCGACACGATTTACTATGACAACAATTGGCGAACAATAAAGAACAAGGTGTTCGCATCTTATTATCGCTATGCGCTCTATCCTGTTGACTCTTTGGCTTCAAAGAAGAGCCGGACTTTCTATATCACGGGAGAGCTAGAAGGAGAAGGTGATTTTATAGAGCTTTCCGCCTTGAACGATAAGCAGTCGAAGTTCACGGGATTGTATACCCATTATTACAAATCGGGAACCCCTTCCAGCTCCTACAATTATTCAAATGGAGTGCTCAATGGTGAATATGTAATCTATAACGAGACAGGCAAGCCTTCCGAATCAGGAGCTTACAATCAAGGCGTACTAGATGGCAAACAGACCATCTACTTCGAAAATGGCGACCCTTCTAAAGTTTGCCACTATCAGAATGGGGCGACAACAGGACTATACACCACTTATTACGAATCGGGATTGATTCATGAATATGTGAATATGCGCGATGGTAAGCGTGATGGCATTGAATCCGTATTTTCCGAAAATGGGGAAATTTGTACCCAGTCCTTGTATGTTGATGGAAAACGTTCGGACCAATATATGATAACGGATAAGCGCGGAAATTGTACTTTATATAAAACTGCTGACAATTCGCCTATATTCGTAGCACCTACTCTAGAAGAGATGAACACAGAGTATAAGAACGGTGTAGCATGGCCCTATTATAACAAGAACGGTCTGATTATCGGTGTATCGCAAGTGGAAGACGATGAAGTCGGCTCATACAAAGAATTGCAGTTCTTCTTGTCGAACAATTCTATGAACAACGTCGATATCGATCCCGCAACCATCTCGGCATATACCATCAAAAAAGATGAACGGAAAGATTTTCCGTTTATGGATAGCGAAGAGTATTACAAGAAAATCACTAGTGTCCACTAAAAGTTAAACAAAATAAGTTGTAATCAATTGGTTTACA
>JAUNJD010000047.1 GCA_030523205.1 Bacteroides sp. | reverse complement strand
GTGGGACGATGAAAGGCTGGAGTAAAATAAATTGTCCATTGTCCATTGTCAATTGCTTCAAGAACTCTCTGATTCTCTCTACATCTTTCAGCCCGGGGCGTGTCTCGAATCGGCTGTTGATGTCGATGCCGGCAAGACGAGGATGGTGAAACTCGTTGAGAGCACGGGCACTGTACGAGTTGATGCCTCCACTGAGCAGGAAAGGCACGTTGCCTTGATAGCTTTGTAGCAGGTTCCAGTCGAACTGATTGCCGGAGCCGCCGTACTGCGTGGTGCGGGTATCGAAGAGAAGATAGTCGCAGACGTCTTGGTAGTCGGCGGTGGGAAGCAAGTCCTTGACCGTTGCCACCGGGAATGCCTTGATGATGGGCAGTCCTTGCTGACGGAGGGCGTGGCAGTATTCGGGCGACTCGTTGCCGTGCAGCTGGATGTAGTCCAGTTCGAAGCGGTCGGCATACATCAGTATGTTGTCTTTGGTCTCGTTGACGAAGACACCTACACGCTTGGCCTGCGTAGGCAGGTAGGCGGGAAGGTGGCATACGCAACGGGGCGACTTGGGGTAGAAGATGAATCCAAGCATATCGACGTCCAGCGCTTCTACCTGCCGGATGTTGTCGGCATCGGTCATACCGCAAACTTTGATGAGGAGAGACATAAATTTAAATTTTAAATTTCAGATTTCAAATTGTCCATTGTCAATTGTCCATTATCCATTAAATAAGTGTTGCAAGAGGTCCTTCAGCGCATCGCCCGGTGAAGCAGTCTTCATGAATGCTTCACCCATGAGGAAACCACGGAAGCCGGCATCGCGAAGTTGACGAACCACCTCAGGCTTGGAAATGCCACTCTCGGAAACAAGCACGGGAATATGCACTTCGGAGAGCGGGCGGCCTGTGGCCGATGCCGTCTCGGCTACCTTGCTGCGGAGCGCTTCGGCAATGCGGAACGAATTGTTCACGTCGGTGACGAAGGTGCCGAGGTTTCGGTTGTTGACCCCAACCATATCGACTTCGGTGTTGACGTAGGCCAATTCAGAGTCGCTATGGATTTCGAGCAACACTTCCAGACCGAGAGTATGAGCCTGTGTGGTGAGCGTGGTACATTCCTCCGGCGTGAGGCACGCAGCGATGAGCAGCACGGCATCGGCACCGATAAGGCGGGCTTGCAGCAATTGGTACTCGTCGATGATGAAGTCTTTGCGGAGGATGGGAAGGTTGGTCAACGGACGAGCCGTACGGATGTCGCGCAGGGTACCGCCAAAATATTTCTCATCCGTGAGGATGGAAAGCGCAGAGGCTCCTGCGGCTTCGTAGGCGGGCGGGATGACGTCGGCCTGTGCATCCTGGTGTATCCAGCCTTTGGAGGGCGAGCGGCGTTTGAACTCCGAGATGATGCCCGATGGTGAGGAAGCCAGCGACTGCTTCATGCTGCGGCGTGGAAGGCTTTGTGCCGATGCAGCCTGTTCCTCTATCAGCTTATCAACCTGTTCGCGCAACTGTGCCAAAGAAACCGCAGCCTTTTGGGCGGCTATCTCCAGTCGTTTGTTTGCTACTATTTCGGATAGAATATCTTGCATGTGTCTTTAGAATTTTGAATGATGAATGATGAACTCTGAATTGATTAGCTTGCGCTCAGAATATCTCCTATTTTTAATATCAAAGTAAATTCTTCATTTTTC
The DNA here is from genome assembly GCA_030523205.1 of Bacteroides sp. Taxonomy (GTDB): domain Bacteria; phylum Bacteroidota; class Bacteroidia; order Bacteroidales; family Bacteroidaceae; genus Bacteroides. The sequence continues at coordinate 19,412 of JAUNJD010000047.1, read as the reverse complement.
GTTCTTCGTTCTTCATTCTTCATTTAAGAAGTTACGAGTTTATTTCGATGAATTTCTTCAGCGTGGCCAGTGCCTTTCCGCTTTCCAGCGATTCGCGGGCGATGGCGATGCATTCTTCAAGCTTCTTCTCCGGACTCATAATCTGGATGGCGAAAGCAGCGTTGGCCAGCACGCACTGGGTCTGTGCCTGAGTAGCGCAGTTGTTGAGCACATTGTCAAAGATGTGGGAAGCTTCTTCCTTGGTGCTGCCGCCAAAGAGGTCTTCGGGAGCGGCGGGGCTGAAACCGAGGTCCTGCGGACGGTAGATGCTCTCGTGATTGCGGGTCATCACCTTGAATTCGTCGGTCAGGGAGATTTCATCGTAACAGTCGAGGCTGCTGACAACGGCGAAGTTGATGCCGAGGCGATAGAACACATTGGTGTAGAGGCGCATCTGGGCAAGGTCGGCCACGCCGAGCAGCTGATAAGTGGGGCGACAGGGGTTGACGAGCGGACCCAGCAGGTTGAAGATGGTGCGCACGCCCAATGCCTTGCGTACGGGACCTACGAACTTCATGGCCGGGTTGAAGAGCTGTGCATGGAGGTAGGCGATGTTGCACTCCTCGATGCTGCGCTTCAGCACGTCGGCATTGTTGGTGAAGCGTACGCCGTGTTGTTCGATAACGTTACTGGCTCCGCTGACGGAGGTGGCGCCGTAGTTGCCGTGCTTGGCCACTTTATATCCCGCTCCGGCTACCACGAAGCAGGCACAGGTAGAGATGTTGAACGTGTTCTTGCCGTCGCCACCAGTACCTACGATGTCGATGGGTTGGTAGGGAGCAAAGTCGATGGGAACACGGGTTTCCATAAGGGCTTCGCGGAAGCCGATAAGTTCGTCAACAGTGATGCCGCGCATCTGGAAGACGGTGAGCAGAGCAGCAATTTGTGCTTCGGGATACATCTCGTGAGTGATGTTGAGGAGGATTTGCTTGGTTTCCTCCGATGTGAGTTCTTCGTGGTTGAAGAGGCGTGTAAGTATTGCTTTCATTGTTTTTAGAATATTGTTTTATTTTAGGAGTTAGAAGGAGTTATAGGGAGTTAGAAGCCGATAGTCTTTTAGTATTAAGGGAAGTAAAGGAGGCATCGGGAGGTAAAGCTCAATAGCTTTTCTTACATAATCCATCCGTGATAATCCGTGTTATCCGTGCCTAAAAAATAAATCCGCTTAATCCGCCTAATCCGCGTCTAAAAAATTAAAGTCCGCGTTCATTGTGCCTTCTGCGTCATCTGCGTTCTTCCCCTATTCTTCATTATTATGAGCGAGCCAGTTCTTCATAATCGTCTTTCCGTCCGGTGTCAGCACCGACTCGGGATGAAACTGTATGCCGTGGACATCGTACTTGCGGTGGCGGAGAGCCATGATCTGACCTTCGGAGCTGACCGCTGTAATCTCCAGTTCATCGGGGAAGTCCTGCGTATCGACCACCCACGAGTGGTAGCGGCCTACGGGTATTTCTTCGGGCAGACCTTGGAATATGTAGTCGGGAGCCGTGAGCTTCACGGGAGTCTGTACGCCGTGGAACACATCGTTCAAGTTGGTCAGCTTGCCGCCGAACACCTGTCCGATGGCCTGTTCGCCGAGGCAGACACCCAAGATGGGTTTCTTTCCCGCATACGTGCGGATGACATCGAGCAGAAGGCCGGCCTCTTCGGGGATGCCCGGACCGGGAGAAAGGATGATTTTCTCGTATTTCTCCAAGTCCTCCAGCTGGAATTGGTCGTTGCGCAATACGTCCACTTCTGCTCCAAGTTCTTTCACCAAATGCGCCAGGTTGTAGGTGAAGGAGTCGTAATTGTCTATGATAACTGTTTTCATCTATTTATTTACTATTTACAATGTACAATGTACCATTTAGCTGCGCAATGTACGCCGCATGGCAAATTGTACTTTGTACATTATACATGGTACATGAACTCACATTTTCTCTGCCATCTCAATCGCTTTTTTCAGTGCGCCGAGCTTGTTGTTCACCTCTTGCAGCTCGTACTCGTCGTTGCTCTTGGCCACGATGCCGCCGCCGGCTTGGAACCAAAGGACACCGTTGCGGCTGACGAAGGTGCGGATGGTGATGGCTTGGTTGAGCGAACCGTTCAGACCGATGAAGCCGATGCAACCACCGTAGGCACCACGGTTGTGCGGTTCCAGCTCGCTGATGAGCTGCATGGCGCGTACCTTGGGCGCACCGCTCAGCGTACCGGCCGGGAAGGTGTCGATGAACGACTTGATGGGGTCGGCATCATCATTCAGCGTTCCGCTGACGCGGCTGACAAGGTGGATGACATGGCTGTAATATTGCATATCTTTGTAGAAATCTACCTGTACGTGGTGACAGTTGCGCGAGAGGTCGTTGCGGGCCAGGTCGACGAGCATCACGTGTTCAGCGTTCTCTTTGGGGTCGTCGTGCAGATATTGGGCGTTGGCAGCATCCTGCACAGGGTCACCCGTGCGCTTGGTGGTACCGGCAATGGGGTCGATGTAGGCATGGCGTCCCTCGATGCGGCAGTGCGTCTCGGGCGAAGAGCCGAAGATGCGGAAACCTCCGAAGTCGAAGTAGAACAGGTAGGGCGACGGATTGATGTTGCGCAGGGCACGGTAGAGCTTGAAGTCGTCACCCGTGAAGTGCTGCTCGAAACGGCGCGAGAGGACTATCTGAAATACATCGCCACGCAGACAGTGGGCAATGCCCTGACGGATGTTGGCCTTGTGCTGCTCGTCGGTAAGCGGAGAAGTGACGGGACCTACGGCATGGAAGTCGTACGTGGGGAAGCTGGTGTTGTGAATGGCCTTCTGCACGGTGTCCAGTTCGCTCTGTTCGCCGTCGGCCAGCATCTCGATAAGCATCATCTCATTGCGGAAGTCGTTGAACACGATGAGGTACTTATATAATATGTATAGCATATCGGGTGCATCGTTGGTAGCTTCGGTACTGTCCTTCACGGGGATGTTCTCGAAGTAGCGCACGGCGTTGAAGGAGGTATATCCGTAGAGGCCGCAGTAGTTGCTGTATTCCCCTTCCACATCGAAGCGACTGAGGAAGTCGTTGATGGCGTGTTCCACCTTGTACTCGTTCGTGACGGGATGTTCTTCGCGGCTGCCGTCGGGCATACAGAGGATGGCCGTGCCATGGTTGATGCTGACGCTTGCCACGGGATGCAGTCCGATGAACGAACGGTTGTTCTCACCTCCGTGATAGTCGGAGCTTTCCATGAGGGCGCTTTGTGGAAATATGTCGCGTACCTTCAGGTAGGTGCTTACCGGAGTGTGCAAGTCACCGAGGACGGTACGACTGATGGCTTTATAGTGAAACTGTTTCATGTTAATTCTTCATTCTTCGTTCTTCATTTTCAAAGTCCCAAAATATCTTTTTGTTTCAGATACGTTTCCAAGTCCTTGTCGCCACGTCCCGAGACGGTCAGTACCACCACGTCGGTGGGCTTGAAGTTGACTTTCGACAGAGCACCGAGGGCATGTGCACTCTCCAGTGCGGGGATGATGCCTTCCAGTCGGGTCAGCTCAAAAGCGGCACGCACTGCCTCGTCGTCGTTGACGGAGAGCACGAGGGCACGCTTCTGCTTGGCAAGGTTGGCGTGCATGGGGCCGATGCCCGGGTAGTCCAGTCCGGCAGAGATGGAGTAGGGCTCCTCAATCTGTCCGTCTTCGTTCTGGATGACGTAAGTGCGCGATCCGTGGATGATGCCCAGCTGTCCCAGGGCGATGGTGGCGGCGGTCATGCCGGTTTCCACTCCCTTGCCTCCGGCTTCGGCCAGGACAATCTGCACGCGAGGGTCGTCGATGTAGTGATAGATGGTTCCGGCGGCGTTGCTACCTCCGCCTACGCAGGCCACGAGGTAGTCGGGGCAGTCGCGCCCTTCCTGTTCTAGCAGCTGCTTCTTGATTTCTTCGCTGATGACCGATTGCAGACGGGCCACCATGTCGGGGTAGGGGTGCGGACCTACGGTAGAACCGATGATGTAGAACGTGTCCTGCGGATGGCAACACCAGTCGCGGATGGCTTCGTTGGTGGCATCCTTCAGCGTCATGTTGCCCGATGTTACGGCCACTACGCTGGCTCCCAGCATCTTCATCTTCTCTACGTTGACGTGCTGACGCTCAACGTCGGTCTTGCCCATATAGACCACGCATTCCATGTCCATCAGTGCGCAGACGGTGGCGGTGGCTACGCCGTGCTGTCCGGCGCCTGTTTCGGCTATGATGCGTTTCTTGCCCATGCGGCGTGCCAGCAGAATCTGTCCGATGGTGTTGTTGATTTTGTGGGCACCCGTGTGGTTCAGGTCCTCGCGTTTGAGGTAAATCTTGCAGCCGTACTTCTCCGACAGGCGATTGGCCAGATAGAGGGGTGAGGGGCGACCTACGTAGTCGCGGAGCAACTGGTCGTATTCACGCTTGAACTCTTCACTTTGCAGTACGCTGAGGTAGTTCTCCTGCAATTCTGTCACGCATCTGTGGAGTATCTCGGGGATGTAAGCTCCGCCGAATTCTCCGTAATAACCTTCTTTGTCTACTAAGAAACTCATTTTATTTATGTTTTTATTGTGATTCTATTTAATGTTCTTATATCGAAAGAGCCCTGCCGCAAGTGCGACAGGGCTCTTCTTATTTCTTTCGTGTACATATATACATACGAGCACTGCTTCCTTACGACTGTTAGGGTTGTAAAGAGCGCCACCACCAATATGTATTTACGAACATCGCTTTCATTGTCTTTTTTTATTTTTAACGGGGGCAAATATAAGCACTTTGTTTGGAATGCCAAAAGGAATCTTACTTTTTTTCGTCGTTTGCTTAGCTTTTTTTGCCGAAGATGGCTTTTTTGCTTCAAATTAAAACCTTTTATCTGCTTTTTTCGTGGGCCGAACGTCCGAAACACGTGGGCTGAGCAAGCAAAACTCCACGCATTTTGTCTGCTTAGTCCACGTGATTTGTCTGTTCACTCGTGGAGTTTTGCTCGCTCTCTCGTGGAGTTTCGGATGAACTTTTTTCTCCTTTCATTGTTCTGTTATCAGATTAAAGTGTATCTTCGCAAAAAAACATGGATATATGAAAGGTTTGAATTACTCGTTTGTGCGTGCTATATGTGCGCTGATTATCGGTCTGGTGCTTGTGATGTTTCCCGAGCAGGCCGGCGATTACTTCGTGATTACGATTGGTGTGGTCTTTCTGATACCTTCGCTCATCAGCCTCATCGGTTATTTCGCCCAGCGTGCGGAGGAGCGTCGCCGTTTCCCCATCGAGGGAGTGGGCAGTCTGCTGTTCGGCCTGTGGCTCGTCATCATGCCGGCGTTCTTTGCCGACTTGCTGACGTTTGTGCTGGGATTTATTTTGGTGATGGGAGGTGTACAGCAGATAGCCTCGTTGGCCGGTGCACGTCGTTGGATGCCCGTGCCGGGAGGTTTCTACGTGGTTCCGGTGCTGATTCTGATTGCCGGGTTGGTGGCGCTGTTCAACCCCACGGGTGTACGTTCTACGGCATTCATCATCATCGGTGCCAGCAGCATGGTCTATGCCGTTTCCGAACTGGTGAACTGGTTTAAGTTTACCCGCCGCCGTCCGCAGATGCCGACGAATATGCCAGCCAAGGATTCGGAAGATATAGAGGATGCCGAAATCATTGAATAGGGGGGAGACTGTCTGAGAACTCATGATGTGCCTAAAAATATCTTTATGTAAGCATATTCGTAGTTTTCGGACAGTCTTTGGGGAGAGCTTGTCCGCGTTATTTCTTTTTCTTCTTCATGCCTTTATATATAAGGAATAGCACCACTACTACCACTGCTGCCAGAATGAAGTAGCCTATCTCGTGGCTGTACTTGGTAGCCATGACGTAAACGTCGTTCGTGGTCTTGAGGTCGGTGAAGCGATAGATGAGGTAGCCCAGCAGCGCCAATACGCTGTTCCAGATGGCGGCACCCAGCGTGGTGTAGAGCAGGAACGGACCTATCTTCATGCCGGCCAGTCCGGCGGGGATGCTGATGAGCTGACGCACGGCAGGTATGAGTCGGCCGAAGAAGGTAGAGGCAGCACCGTGCTTGCGGAAGTATTCTTCGGCATGGCGCACACTTTCTTCATCAATCAGGCATAGGTGCCCGAGGCGACTATTAGCAAACTTATAGACGATGGGACGTCCCAGCCACTTGGCCAGATAATAGTTAATCAATGCACCTAGGTCGGCACCCAGCGTGGCAAATACTACTACCAGCACGATGTTCATGCTGTCGTCTGCCATGGCTTTCCAGGCAGCAGGCGGCACTACGGCTTCTGATGGGAAGGGGATAAATGAACTTTCGATAGTCATAAATACGGTGACTACCCAGTAATTTAAATTCTCTAATACCCATTTGATAACTTCTGCAACTGATTCCATTTTTTGTTTCTAGTCTTCGGTTTTTCTATTTTTAAAATTTATAATTCTTCTTCTGCGCTGATTTTGGTGTTTATTCGATGTCTCCGAAGAAATCCTTTATCGCTTTGATGATATCATTGTCATTGTCGTTCGGCAGAATCCTGTTCAAATCCTTCGGAGTGAGAGGGTGTGCGCAGAGCTTGTTGTACTTCTTGAAGTTCTCCTTGTCGCGCAACACGATGTAGAGGGAAGTCAGCTTCTCGTTGATGCCCTCGTAGTCGGGATCCAGTTCTTTGACACGTTCGAAAGCCGTGCGGGCGTGTTCCATCCGTCCGGTTTCGAGGCAGCTGACACCGATTTCGTACCATGTGTCGGGATAGGGTGCCTTGTCGAGCGCATCCTCCCAGCAGTCTATAGCCCTGTCTATATTGTCTTCCTCCATGTAGATGCGTCCTTCAATGAGGTCAACTTCTGCATCGTCCGGATTGATGTCGTGGGCTATATCGCAATTCTCGTGAGCTTCCTCGTCCCTGCCCAGATGATGCAGGCAGAGGGCGGCGTTGGCGTAGAGCAAGGCAACCGTCTCGTAGTCGGAAGGATCTTGGTCGAGGGCTATCTCGATGCAGTCGAGCGCCTCTTGCCACTTGCCTTCGGACACTTTGCTCAATGCGGTGAAGGTCGATACGATGTCGGGCTTGAACAGATTCTGCTTTACAGCCTGCTGAAAGCATTCTGTGGCAGCTTCCGTGTTGCCCAGCATATAGTAGCAGTTACCCTTCATCACATAGGCTTCGGCAAATTCGTCGTCGGCCACGAGTGCATAGTCGCAAGCCTCGATGGCCTTGTCGGGTTGCCGTTGTTCGTTGTAGCAACGAGCCAGTGCATACCAATAGGATGCCGAATAGGGGTTCCGGTCAATCAGTTGGTTGTAGATTTCGGCTGCCTTTTCTATTTGTCCGTCGCTATAATAGCAGTCGCCGTAAGTAGCCATGTAGGCTTCTTCGTTATCATAGAGGCCTTCCCCTCTTCTTATCCATTCCAGTGCTTTTTCGGAATAACCTTTGTCGTTGTACATATAGGCTATTTCGATGAGGTTGGGCAGTGCGTCTTTGTCTTCGAGGGTGTCCAGCAGCCATTCCACCTCTTCCGGTTGACCCTCGTCCAAAAGGACGTATGCCCTCAGAATCTTGACTTCTGATGAGAATTTGTCATCAATCTGCTCGATGATGGCTTTCGCCTTCTCATGATTGCGTGTATCAATGTACAGATAAGCCTGTTCCACCAGCAACTCGGTATTGTTGGGGTGGAGCTTCAGTCCGTACTCCACAATCTCGATGGCTGTGGGAAACTTGCCGCGCGTGGCATACCAGTCCGCCAAGTCCGCCAAATCGTCTGCATCCATGTACAGCGGTTTGTTTTCTTTTATGGCGGCCTCGTATTTTTCGGCCATGTCGCATAGCTCTTTGTCTCGGCCCGAGAGGTATTTTTTCCTTTTCATATACTTTAAAATCAGGTTTCGTTTGAGGTTGGGTAGTTGGCATGAACTATGTACGTATATGTCTCAGGCATTGTTCTTTTTGCCCCACGTGTCCTTCAGGCCCACCGTGCGGTTGAACACCATCTTCTCTGGTGTAGAGTCGCGGTCAACGTTGAAGTATCCGATGCGTTGGAATTGCAGGTAGGTGAGGGGAGCCATGCCGGCGGCAAACTTCTCGATGTAGCAATGGGGCAACACATGGAGTGAGTCGGGGTTGATGATTTCCTTCATGGCGGTCAGCGCGTCGCAGTTCTTGGCTTCGCGGATGGCGGCCAGCTCGTCGCGCGGGTTCTCCACCTTCCACAGACGGTCGTACAGGCGCACTTCGGCTTCGAGGCAGTGAGCACAGCTCACCCAGTGCAGGGTGCCTTTCACCTTGCGGTTGGCGCCGGGCATACCGCTCTTCGATTCGGGGTCGTACTCGCAATGCACTTCCACGATTTCGCCGGCCTCGTTCTTCTTGCATCCGGTGCACTTCACGATGTAGGCGTTCTTCAGGCGGACTTCCTGTCCCGGGGTCATACGGAAATATTTCTTGGGAGCATCTTCCATGAAGTCGTCGCGCTCCATCCACAGTTCGCGGCTGAATTCGATGAGGTGGGTGCCTTCTTCGGGACGCTCGGGGTTGTTGATGGCTTCCATCTCTTCCACTTGTCCTTCGGGGTAGTTGGTGATGATGAGCTTTACGGGGTTGATGACGGCCGAGATGCGGGTGGCGCGTTCGTTCAGGTCTTCGCGCACGGCGCTCTCCAGCAGTGCAAATTCGTTCAGTGCATCGTAGGTGGTGTAGCCAATCTTGTCGATGAATTTATGGATGGACTCGGGCGAGTAGCCGCGACGGCGGAAACCGCAGATGGTCGGCATACGCGGGTCGTCCCAGCCGTTGACCAGTCCTTCCTTGACCAGCGTCAGCAGGTTGCGCTTGCTCATCAGGGTATAGCTCAGGTTCAGCTTGTTGAACTCGTACTGGCGCGGGCGGTTGTCGTTGAGGTCGTTGCCTTCCTTCAACCAATCTACGAAGAGGTCGTAGAGCGGGCGGTGTACCACGAACTCCAGCGTGCAGAGCGAGTGGGTCACTCCCTCGAAGAAGTCACTCTGTCCGTGTGCGAAGTCGTACATCGGGTAGGCTTTCCACTTCGTGCCCGTGCGGTGATGCGGGTGCTTCACCACGCGGTAGATGATGGGGTCGCGGAAGTGCATATTGGGGTTGGCCATGTCAATCTTGGCACGCAGCACCATAGCCCCTTCTTCGATTTCGCCGCTGTTCATCTTCAGGAACAGGTCGAGGTTCTCTTCGATGGGACGGTTGCGGAATGGACTCTCCACGCCGGGTTGGGTGGGAGTACCCTTCTGTGCGGCAATCTGCTCGCTGGTCTGTTCGTCGATGTAGGCTTTCCCTTCTTTGATAAGGCGAATGGCGAAGTCCCAGAGCTGCTGGAAGTAGTCGGAGGCGTAATATTCGTTTCCCCATTGGTAGCCCAGCCACTGGATGTCTTCCTTGATGGCTTCTACGTACTCCACATCTTCTTTGGTGGGGTTGGTATCGTCGAAACGCAGGTTGCACACACCTCCGTGCTCGGCAGCTATCCCAAAGTCAAGGCAGATGGCCTTGGCATGACCGATGTGCAGATATCCATTGGGCTCCGGCGGAAAGCGCGTCTGTACTCTTCTGCCGTTTTTACCTTCTTTCAAATCTTTCTCTACTATTTGCTCGATGAAGTTCAGGCTCTTCTTTTCGCCTGTTTCTTCGCTTTTCATTTCTGCCATAATTGTCCTTTTTCGTATTTCTCACTTATTCCATTTCGTAGTTTTCACTATTCTTTCCATAGTTTCTGCTACTCTCGTGGTGCAAAAATACGACTATTTTTTGTGTATATTGCTATTTTACGGGAATATATCCACTCTTTTTTATAATTTCTTGTCCGGCAGATGACAATATGAATTGCAAGAGGGGAGCTACTTGTTCGGAATTTTGCTTGTTATAGTAATAGTATAGCGGACGCACGATGGGGTAGGTCTTCTGTATGGCGTTCTCCATTGTGGGAGTGGCATACTGCTCTCCGTCGTACGAGATGGCGAGCGTCTTGATGCGGGGCGACACGTAGGCCAGTCCTACGTAGCCGATGGCACCGCGCGTCTGGCTGACGGACTGTATGATGGCTCCGGTGGCGGGCATGGAGAGGCTACCACTCATGTAGTTTTTATTCTTCAGTACGCTCTCCTTGAAGAATTCGTAGGTACCCGATGACGTTTCGCGCGAATAGACAACGATTTTCCGATCGTCGCCACCCACTTCCTTCCAGTTGGTTATCTTGCCGCGGAAGATGGCTTCCAGTTGCTCCCGCGTCAGCTTCTGCACCGGATTAGAGGGATGTACCACTACAGCCAGGGCATCGTAGGCAATGGCGACTTCTTCCAGCTCTTCACCTGCGGCTTTGGCTTTCATCTTTTCGCTGAACTTGATGCCGCGCGAGGCCATGGCGATGTCCGTGGTCTCGTCGAGCAGGGCCGACAGGCCGACACCGGTACCGCCACCGGTCACCGTGACGCGGGCATCGGGATTCAAAGTCATGAAACGTTCGGCAGTCTGTTGGGCAATGGGAAGAACCGTATCGCTGCCTTTGATGCGTTGTGCCTGTAAGTTGGCACTGGTCAGCATGAGCGTGAGACCCAGAAATGATAAAAAATTAGCTTTCATTCGTTATGTGATATTGGTTTGTTGCAAAGTAAACAATTGAATGTTACAATTGTTTTACGAAACGGGGGCAGGGTGTTGATGTAACAGAAACGTAACACGGGTGTAATATTTCTTTCAAGCCGCAGTCACACCTCCTTAACATTTGCGCTGTTCCTTTGCATTGTGAAATCAATAGGTACTCAGCATAAATTTTTAATAGGTAACTAGCATATATTTTTAAAAAGCAAAAAACAGAGTGTAAAAATGAAAAAGACTTTTGAGAAGATAGTAGAAGGACTTTTGGCTTGCAGCGGTTTCGTGACAAGCCTCACCATCGTATTGATAGTCTTGTTCCTGTTTTCCGAAGCGTTGGGCTTGTTCAGCAGCAAGACGATTGAAGATGGCTACGTGCTGGCGCTGAACGAGAGCAACCAAGTGGACGAACTGACACCGGAGCAGATTAAGGCCATCTTTGACGAAGAGTTGACGAACTGGAAGGAAGTAGGTGGCAAAGACCAGCCGATTACCCTGTTCCGACTGGAAGACGTTACGCAGTATTATACGGAAGAAGAGTTGGGAGCTGCCTACGAGCACGCCGGAACCTGCATCACCGACTTGGTGGAGCGCACGCCGGGCATCATAGCTTTCGTGCCGGAGCAGTTCATCGTACGTCCCGACGACGTGCATCTGCTGAAGGACCACACCATCTCCCTGACAGATGTGTTTGCCGGAGCCGAGTGGTTTCCTACGGCCACTCCCGCGCCACAGTTTGGTTTCCTGCCGCTGGTGACGGGTACGCTGTGGGTCAGCTTCTTCGCCATACTCTTTGCCCTGCCTTTCGGATTGGCGGTTGCCGTCTATATGTCCGAGGTGGCTAATCACAAAGTAAGAAATCTGCTGAAGCCCATCATCGAACTGCTGAGCGGCATTCCTTCGGTGGTGTATGGCTTCTTTGGCTTGATTGTGATTGTACCCTTCTTGCAACAAGTGTTCAATCTGCCCGTAGGCGAGAGCGGATTGGCCGGAAGCATCGTGCTGGCCATCATGGCCCTGCCCACCATCATCACGGTGACCGAAGATGCCATGCGCAATTGTCCGCGCACCATGCGCGAGGCCAGTTTGGCACTGGGGGCATCGCATTGGCAGACTATATATAAGGTAGTCGTACCTTATTCTATATCGGGTATCACCTCGGGCGTAGTGCTGGGCATCGGACGTGCAGTGGGCGAAACGATGGCCGTACTGATGGTGACCGGTAATGCGGCCGTCATCCCTCACGGCATCTTCGAACCGCTGCGTACCATTCCGGCTACGATTGCTGCCGAACTGGGCGAGGCTCCCGCAGGTGGGGCACACTACGAGGCCTTGTTCTTGCTGGGTGTAGTGCTGTTCTTCATCAGTTTGCTGATAAACTTCACGGTAGAAGCCGTATCGTCGGGCTCGACCAAGAAAGGTAGATAAAGGAGTAAGAACATATAATAAGTACAAGAAATATGATTAACAGAAAACATCTGTCGCAGAACATCGCATTCGGTTTGTTCCGTCTGCTGAGCTTGAGTGTCGTGCTGATACTTTTCGCGATTTTGGGATTCATTATATATAAAGGTATAGGAGTCATCAGCTGGGACTTCCTTACGACAGCTCCTGCCGACGGCATGACATCCGGCGGCATCTGGCCCGCTATGGTCGGTACATTCTATCTGATGGTGGGCAGCGCCCTGTTCGCCTTCCCCGTGGGCGTGATGAGCGGTGTCTATATGAACGAGTATGCCCCCAAAGGTTGGATTGTACGCTTCATCCGCATGATGACGAACAACCTGAGCGGCATTCCGTCCATCGTATTCGGTTTGTTCGGTATGGCTTTGTTTGTCAACTATATGGGCTTTGGCGACAGCATCTTGGCTGGTTCGCTTACACTGGGACTGCTGAGCCTTCCTTTGGTCATCCGTACTACGGAGGAAGCCTTGAAGGCTATCCCCGACAGCCTGCGCGAAGGAAGCCGTGCCTTGGGAGCTACCAAATTGCAGACCATCTGGCACGTCATTCTGCCGATGGGTATGCCCAACATTATCACAGGTCTGATTTTGGCCTTGGGACGTGTTTCGGGCGAAACGGCACCTATCCTTTTCACCTGTGCCGCCTACTTCCTGCCGCAGCTTCCCTCCAGCATTCTCGATCAGTGTATGGCCTTGCCCTACCACCTGTATGTCATCTCCACCAGCGGCACCGACATGGAAGCGCAACTTCCCATTGCATACGGAACCGCTTTGGTTTTGATAATTATAATTCTTTTGGTAAATTTGCTGGCCAATGCCTTGCGAAAATACTTCGAGAAGAAAGTAAAAACAAATTAATCAGTCGAAAAAATTAAAAGAATATGAACAATAAGATTGAAACGCGTGACGTAAACTTCTGGTATGGAGATTTTCATGCATTGAAAGGCATTAGCATGGACATAAAGGAGAAATCCGTAGTAGCCTTCATCGGTCCCTCGGGATGCGGTAAGTCCACTTTCCTCCGCCTGCTGAACCGTATGAACGACCTGATTCCCGCTACCCGGCTGAAGGGTGAGATACGCATCGACGGTCAGGACATCTATGGAAAAAACGTTCAGGTGGACGAACTGCGCAAGAATGTAGGTATGGTGTTCCAGCGCCCCAACCCCTTTCCGAAGAGCATCTTCGAGAACGTAGCCTATGGTCTTCGGGTAAACGGAGTGAAGGACAACGACTTTATCCGTCAGCGCGTGGAAGAGACTTTGAAAGGTGCCGCCCTGTGGGATGAAGTGAAGGACAAACTGAAGGTATCGGCTTACGCACTCTCCGGCGGTCAGCAACAACGTCTGTGCATCGCTCGTGCTATGGCGGTTTCTCCCTCGGTGCTCCTGATGGATGAACCGGCCTCCGCCCTCGACCCCATTTCTACGGCCAAAGTGGAGGAGCTGATTCACGAGTTGAAGAAAGAATATACTATCGTCATCGTTACCCACAATATGCAGCAGGCTGCCCGCGTCAGCGATAGCACCGCCTTCTTCTATATGGGAAACATGGTCGAATTTGATGATACGAAGAAGATTTTCACGAATCCCGAGAAGGTGGAGACGCAGAACTACATCACCGGACGTTTCGGATAATGCTTTTTATAAGGGTTAGAAGGAGATATAGGAGTTAAAGGGAGTTATATAGAAGGCTGATAGTTTTTCTTTGTCTTAAGTAGTAAAAAGGTGTAGGGAGGTAAAGCCCGATAGATTCCTAAAAACTTAAAAACATAAGAACTTAAAAACTCAATCGTACCTCCTTTGCAACTCTAATACAGTATAATATCAATTAAATAAAATAAGTTATGGTAAAGTTTATCGAATCAGAACTCGTCTTGCTGAAAAAAGAGATAGATGAGATGTGGACCTTAGTGTACAACCAGCTCGACAGAGCAGGTGAGGCTGTACTAACTCTCGACCGCGAACTGGCCCAGCAGGTGTTGGTTCGTGAGCGTCGTGTCAATGCGTTGGAGTTGAAGATAGACAGTGATGTGGAAGATATCATTGCCCTATACAACCCCGTAGCCATCGACCTTCGTTTTGTACTTGCCATGTTGAAGATTAATACGAACCTGGAGCGTTTGGGCGATTTTGCCGAAGGCGTGGCTCGGTTTGCCATCAACTGCAAGGAGCCTGCGTTGGATGCCGAGCTTATCAAGAACCTGCGTTTGGAGGAGATGATAAAGCAAGTGCTTTCCATGCTGGAGCAGGCCAAGAAGGCCCTGAAGGAAGAAAGCTTGGAACAAGCAACAGCCGTGTTTGCCAAAGACAATCTGGTGGATGAAATCAATGCTGCCGCTGCTTCCGTGCTTGCCACCTACATCGAGCAGCATCCCGGAAGTGCTCATTCCTGCCTCGACCTCGTAAGCGTGTTCCGCAAGTTGGAGCGTTCGGGCGACCACATAACCAACATTGCCGAAGAGATTGTGTTCTTCATCGATGCAAAGGTGTTGAAGCATAGCGGTCGGACGGATGAACAATATCCCAAATGATAGCAACCGCGAAACAAGGAAACTCTCTCTGTTCCGCTCGAAAAAGTATGTCGGACGGAGTGGAGGGAGTTCTTTTTAGATAATCCAAAGTCGATAAACAGAGAAAACAATAGTCCAAAGTCAGTGAGAAAACGTAGATTAATTGCATCGGTACGTTAGCATTTGAAAAGAAAATGCTCAGAAACGAAAGAATTCGTTAGTTTTTTAGGAAAAATTCAGTGTTTAATAGAAAAATGTCTTATCTTTGTCCACTGAAAACGTTTGCAGAAGTAAAAACGGCTTCTAAATGATAATAATTCCAAAAGAATTTTCAAAAATATGTTATAAGACATGTTTTTTAATTTGGTAGGTATCTCGAAAAGCCGTTAATTTGCAGCGTTATCCTGAAAACAATCTTTTTACCTTAAAAAAAACTAATACCTATTGAAAACTGAAAAAGGAGGCTTTGTGAAAAGCTTCCTTTTTTTTATCCTGCTCCGTACCTTTTTCGGGTCACCGGAAATTTCCGCTGCCCCTTTCTATTTCAGTCGATTCAATAACCATGCCATGTTTTGCCCCAGATTTTTCATATTAGAAACTCCTTCCTCGTCTTTCAAAGCTTCTCCGGGAAGACGGCCATAAGCTATATTCCAATAAGTGGAGCCAACGAGATACATCTCCTTATTCAAGAAGAAGTGGTTCATTGTGTCAATGACGTTCATCGCTCCAGCCCGACGGGCAACGGCCACTGCTCCTGCCACCTTATGGCGGAACATGCCCGGATTGGTGTCGCTCACCACGCTGGCTCTTTCTATAACTGCCTTCAGCGTGGATGACACGTCTGCCGAATAAGTGGGGGAACCCAGAATGATGGCATTCGCTTCGGTCATCTTCGTATAGAGTTCTTGAAACATATCGTTGTCGAACACACAATTCCGCCTGCCTGTACAGGCAAAGCAAGCCTTGCAGGAATTGATCGTGTGTCCAGCAAGTTGGATATGTTCAGTCTCATATCCTTCTTTTTCCAATTCTTTCAATACCAGATTCAACACGTCTGCCGTATTCCCGTTTTTCCGGGAACTTCCGTTGATTGCCAATACTTTCATCGTCTTCTTCTCTTCTTTTAAGTTCAATTTATTTGCAGCCGTAAGCCCGCTTGCGCTGAGTGCGGCACCGGCAGCGAAGGCTCCCATAGTCTTGAGAGCCTCGCGTCGGGTCATATTCTTCTTACTATCCATATCGCCGTTATTTATAGGATTCAGCGAATATCCGTACAATATCTTCGTCAGTCATCTGTACGCGGTCGCCTGTGAACATGATGCCCATCACTTCACGGGTGTTGCGCATAAACTCCTCGAACTCGTTGGAAGTGATGCCATAGTCAGACATCTTCAAATCGGCCACGCCGCAGGCTTCTTGCAGACGGACGAGGGCGGTGATGAAGTCTTCTGGCTTATCGGCTTTCGGCATACCCAATAGACGGGCTAGTTCAATGAACCGGTCATCGCAACCATGGTGGCGGACAAAATAGCTGAAATAAGCCTTGCTAATCATAATCAGTCCGGCACCGTGGGGCAAATTAGGGTGATAAGCGGAAAGGGCATGCTCCAATCCGTGCTCACTCGTAAGCAAGGTGAGTGTCATAACGGCACCTGACAGCGTGTTGGCGAATGCCACACGGGTACGGGCTTCCAAATCCGAGCCATCCTTTACTGTACGGGGCAGGTATTCGGCTAGGTTTCGTATGGCCTCACGCGCGTTCATGTCACTGATAAGGTTGGCGCTGGTTGCCACAAAGCCCTCTATGCTGTGGAACAGCGCGTCGAATCCTTGGAAAGCCGTGAACATGGGCGGTACGGAAAGCATCAGTTCCGGATCCACCACGGCAAGGCAGGGGAACAGGGCGGGGTGCATGATGAAAGCCTTCTCGTTGGTGTCCTCTTTGGTGATGACACCACATCCGTCTGTTTCCGAGCCTGTTCCGGCTGTAGTCGTGATGGCAATAATCGGCAATGGTCTGTTGCTTATAGATTGCCCCTTTCCGGAGCCTATCGCTACATAATCCCATAATTCTCCCTCATTTGTGGCAAGCAGAGCAATAGCTTTGGAGCAGTCCATCACGCTGCCGCCGCCCAGTGCCACCAAGAAATCTGCATTGAACTCGCGCGCAGCCTTAGCGCCGGCAACGGAGTTGCTTACTGTTGGATTAGGCATGATGCCATTGAATACGGCGGTTTCCACCCCGGCTTGGTGCAACTGTTCTTCTGTACGCGCCAAATATCCGTTAGCAATAGTGGACTTACCGTTTGAAATGAGAATTAAAGCACGTTTGCCGGGCATAACCTGTGCATGAAGGTTGTTCAACTGTCCTGCACCGAAAAGGATGTGGGTAGGAATGTACTGGTCGTAACTCAAATTTGTTTTCATTTTCTTCTATTTATTTGATTATTAATTTGATAATGCGAAGTTAGAGATAAATGGGGTATTATAAGATACCATGATGTGGGGCAGAAGTACCCCGATTACGGAAATTAAAAATAAGACGAGTATAGTCTGAGCCATACTCGTCTTTCCATCTGACTTTTTTCATATGTTCTTAATTTTATAACAGGTGTTAATACCAATCATGCTTCTCGTTCCTGTTCAGCGCATTGAATTACGGGAGTTAATATTTGATATTCAAAGGAAGAAACAGCACGACCAAGTCCCGATTGGAGAACAATCGGGATGGCTTTCTTCTTGTTGTGTTCTTCCGATTAATCATTATATTATTGTATATTCTTCTTGCTGTGTTTTGAAATACTTAGTCTTCTGAACGATGTAAAATTACAGTGACTATGTGATTCTTCAAGTACCTGCATCACGGTGAAAAGTACCTATGTAACGGGAAACAATACCTGAATTACTCTTTATAAAGAAAGCATGGTACCAGTATCAAAAAAAGTGCTTACTTTGCATTGTGAGACAGACTGATAATTAAATAATTTAGAAGCAAGGAGGACTACTTATGGAGATTATCAAAGCAGATACCATTGAACAATACAACAACTATTTTGGTTTTGAGACCCAGCATCCGTTAGTCGGAGTCGTTCATTTTGACCAGACGGAGAATCAGCCGTCACATCGCATGACATTCGGTTTCTATGCCTTGTTTTTAAAAAAGACTACAGGTTGTACGATTAGCTACGGCAGGACAAGCTATGATTTCAGTGACGAAACGGTGGTGAGTTTTGCTCCGGGGCAGACTATAGGCATCCACCGCACGGAGGACGGACTTGTACCGGAAGCTGACGGAATCTTGTTTCATCCGGATTTTCTGTTCCGCACTCCATTGGCACAGAAAATTAAGCAATACACGTTCTTTTCTTATACATCGAATGAAGCGTTACATCTTTCAAAGGAGGAAAGAATTATTCTTCAGGATTATATGGATAAAATCACTCGTGAGCTACAACATCCTATTGATAAGTTTTCCAAGTCGCTGATAATATCCAATATAGAGGTATTACTTAATTATTGTATGCGTTTTTATGAGCGTCAATTTGTGACTCGTAGCGATATGCACCATGATGCGTTGGTGAAGTTTGAACAGTTACTTGACGAATATCTTGATACTGGTCTGGCTACAACATATGGCATTCCTACCGTGAAATATTTTGCAGACAAAATTTGCCTGTCTCCCAATTACTTTGGTGATCTGGTAAAAACAGAAACAGGCAAAACTGCCCAAGAATACATCCAGCTTAAAATGACAAATTTGGCTAAAGATGCAATGCTCGACCCAAATAAGAGCGTCAAGCAAATAGCGGAAACTTTAGGGTTCCAATATCCACAGCATTTTGTCCGTTTTTTCAAGAAGCAGGTAGGATGTACGCCTAAAGAATTTAGACAAAACATAGCTATGGCATAATTGTAGTAGATAGGAGAGTTTCATAAGAAACATCTCCTATCTTTTTATAACTTAAAGGTTGTACAGACCACCCGTCGTGTTTTCATTGCACCGGCTTACGATACGGAGATAAAACTCGAAGTCCGTCACGAATTTGTGGTCAATCTCCCGCAGGGCGATGTCCGACACCTTGTATTTCGCCTTCATGAATTCCGCCAGTCTCCGATAAGTACGGTCATATTTTACCAGCGTAGCCGGTGCCTTGCTGATGCCGTTCAGCTTGGAAGCGTCTTCGTTGTGTTGTTTGAACAGTTCCAGCAGTGTCCGTTGCCTAACCTCGTACCCTAAAAACGCATTGCGTACTTTCTCCGCCGTTACAAATGAATCGCGCGACTCCACGTATCGGCAATGATTGTTCAGAGCGGTACGGATGTCATCCAACAGGGAGTTCATCTGCCGTGCCTTCACGCTGTTCCCTGCTGCTTTCCCAGCTCTTGTATTCCATAATGCCGGCTCGATGTCCAATTTGGAACTGAACTGCACCATGTCGCCGTTCACTGTCAGGCGGATCATGATGCCCGCCTTTCCTGATTTGTTCAGGTAGTTTTTCCTCAGATAGAAGAGGATTCGGAATGTACTTTTGCTCATAAATCCTTCAATTTTGCTCCTTCGTTACAATAGTTACACATTGCCTGCAAAGGAAATATTAATAATTGATTTACAAGCGGACATTTCAATGACAACAGACGACAGATCAGTGACTTACAAAGAAAATCGTTACAATTCCGGGAACCCGATTTTTCTGTAACGATTTGGTAACGCAACTTTGTCTGTTTGGGGCATTTATTGGGTCAGCGGAAATTTCCGGTGCATACCAAATGTTAATCGCCATGTTAATCT
>JAUNJD010000316.1 GCA_030523205.1 Bacteroides sp. | reverse complement strand
CAAAAACTTACAATCAAAAAAAATGTCTCCTGAAATGATTAAAGATAAAAATAATCCGGAGGCCAATGAGCTGAAGCACATTCTACTGACGCATAGTCGTTCGGTGGCCGACAAGGCTTTGTGGATTGCCGGCCATCATCCCGAACTGGCATTGGACAAGGATTTTCTGTACGAAGCTGCAATGCTGCACGATATAGGCATCTTTCTGACGGATGCCGATGGCATCTATTGTTTTGGCGATAAGCCATACATTTGTCATGGCTATCTGGGAGCCGACTTGATGCGCAACGAGGGCTATCCGCGTCATGCGTTGGTATGCGAACGGCATACGGGTGCAGGATTGTCGCTGGAACAAATCATTGAGCAGAATCTGCCTGTACCCCATCGTGAGATGGTGCCCGTCAGCCTGGAAGAACAAGTGGTTTGCTTTGCCGATAAATTTTATTCAAAGACACACTTGGACCGCGAGAAGAGTGTGGATAAGGCACGGAAAAGCCTGATTAGATACGGAGAAGCAGGGGTGCAACGCTTTGACCGTTGGTGCGAACAGTTCTTGTAGCAATCTAAAATTCTTTAAATGAATAAGATTATCCGCATAAATTACGTACTTTTGCCCCGTTATGCAGAAATTATAAGCTAAAAACGTCATTGAAACCTAAAATAGTCATATCATTCCTATTATCGTTCGTTTTGCTCTTCCTGTCGGGAGAGGCTATCTCTCAACGTCGTTGGGGAACACTGATTCCTTTTGAAAGCCGTAGGGCATTCGGACCGAGGGCCGATGTCGTGCCTGATGATTCGTTGAAGGGAGATTCTCTGCCTCCTGCCTTGCCTACGACGGCTGCTCCTTCGGATTCAATTCCTATGGAGGCTTTGGCGGCTGACACAGCAGCTGTGGACAGCGTGCCTGCCAAGAAGAAGGATGGACTGGACGCGCCGGTTACTTACGAAGCGAATGACTCCATCGTATTTACGCAAGACGGCTATGCCCATTTGTACGGACAGGGAAAGGTGGTCTATCAGCAGACCAGCAAACCGATAGAACTGACTGCCGACGTGATAACCATGAACATGGACAGCAGCACGGTGTATGCCCACGGTGTGGAAGATTCCGTAGGTGCACTGAAGGGTACTCCCATATTCAAGGATGGTGAAACGCCCTATGAAACCAACACCATCCGCTACAACTTCAAGAGTAAGAGGGGTATCATCAGCAACGTTGTCAGTCAGCAGGGCGAAGGCTACGTCACCGGCAACAATGCCAAGAAGGGCGTTGGCGACGAACTTTATATGAAGAATGGCCGCTATACCACGTGCGACAATCACGAACATCCACACTTCTATATGCAGATGACCTACGCCAAAGTCCGTCCCAAGAAGAATGTGGTGACAGGACCGGCCTATCTGGTGGTAGAGGACGTGCCGTTGCCGCTTGCCGTGCCTTTCTTCTTCTTCCCGTTCTCCAGCAGTTATCAGTCGGGCTTCATCATGCCTACTTATATGGATGACTCCAGCCGTGGCTTCGGTCTGACGGACGGTGGATATTACTTTGCCATCAGCGACCAAATGGACTTGAAGGTGCTGGCGGACATATTTACGAAAGGCTCGTGGGCGGTGAGCGCATCGAGCAAATACATCAAGCGTTATCGGTATTCAGGCTCGTTCCAAGGTAGCTATCAGGTGACGAAGACGGGCGATAAGGGGTTGCCGGACTACTCGGTGGCAAAGGACTTCAAGATTGTGTGGTCGCATAGTCAGGATGCCAAGGCCAACCCCAACCAGACTTTCTCGGCCAGCGTGAACTATTCGACCAGTAGTTACGAGCGTACGAATGTCAGCAACCTGTACAATTCGTCGGCACTGACGACAAACACCAAGACATCGAGCATCAGCTATACACGCTACTTCTTCAACAAGAAACTGACGGTTTCGGCCACGTCCAACATTTCGCAGACCTTGAAGGACTCTTCGGTCAGCGTGACCTTGCCCGACCTGAACATCTCGCTGACCACCATCTATCCCTTCAAACGGAAGAAGGCGGTGGGCAACGAACGTTGGTATGAGAAGATCTCGCTTCGCTATACCGGTCGTCTGAAGAACAGCATTGACACCAAGGACGACCTCCTCTTCAAGTCGAATCTGATAAAGGAC
This sequence comes from Bacteroides sp., assembly GCA_030523205.1. Lineage (GTDB taxonomy): Bacteria > Bacteroidota > Bacteroidia > Bacteroidales > Bacteroidaceae > Bacteroides. Next base: position 1,428 of record JAUNJD010000316.1, on the reverse strand, counting down.
TGGGAGAACGGTATGCAACATCAGATTCCGGTCAGTGCTACCTTCACGCTCTTCAAATACTTCAATGTAACGCCTAGTGTCAGCTATACCGAACGGTGGTACACGCACAAGATTATGCAAGACTGGGACACCGAGGCACAGGCCGTTGCCAGAGATACCATCTATGGCTTCTACCGCGTGTATAACTACAGTGCCAGTGCCAGTGTCAACACGAAGATTTATGCCATGTACAAGCCCATCATCTTCCCCAAGAAGAACATCCAGATTCGTCATGTCATTACACCCTCCGTGTCTTACAGCATGTCGCCCGACTTCGGCGCAGCCCGCTACGGATATTGGGATAGCTATACACGAACCTATACGGACGGTACGCAGGATACAGTGACCTACTCCCCGTATGCCGGGCAAGCCTTCAGTCCGCCTAGCCGTGGACGTTCGGGTAGCATCTCGTTCAGTATATCCAACAATGTGGAAATGAAATATACAGATAAGAACGACTCCGTGCGCAAGGTCAGCTTGATTGACGCTTTGTCGGCCAGCATCTCCTACAATACAGCGGCTACGACACGTCCGTGGAGCAACCTTAGCATGAGCCTTCGTCTGAAGCTGGGCAAGAACTATACGTTCAGCATGAGTTCCACCTTTGCCACGTATGCCTATACGTTCGACAAGAATGGTAATGTGACCACCAGTGACCGTACGGAGTGGTCGTACGGGCGATTTGGGCGTTTCCAGGGATATGGCAACTCGTTCAGTTGGTCGCTCAACAACGACAGTTGGAAGAAGATAAAAGCCTTCTTTACCGGAGAAAAGACCGATGATGATAAAAAGACGGGTGAAGGCGATGAAGGCAGCAGTGGCGAAACGGCTGATTCTGCCGGAACCGGTACTTCCGGACGGAAGACGGAGAAGAAGAAGGCGGAGGTGGATGCCGATGGTTACAAGACATTCAGCATCCCGTGGACGCTGAACCTGAGTACCGGTTTCAACATTACCGAAGATACCAGTAAACCCATCAACCGGAAGTCGATGCGCTATCCGTATAAGTTCTCGTTGAATGCATTGAATATCAGTGGTAGTGTGCAGTTGTCCAATAAGTGGTCCATCAGCTACTCTTCCGGTTACGACTTTGATGACAAGGAGATTGTGCAGACTACCTTTACCGTGACGCGCGACTTGCACTGCTTCAGCATGACAGCCAGTATTGCCCCGCTGGGTACTTACAAGTATTATAGCTTCAAGATTAGTGCCAACGCCAGCATCTTGCAAGACTTGAAGTGGGACAAGCGAAGCCAGACGAGCAGTACGGTGCAGTGGTACTAAGAATTGGCCGGGCTGGGAGAGCTTGCCCGATACTCGCGGCGTAGAATCTTTTTCTTTTATTCCCAACAACAGATAGGCTTACTGATGCTACATCTTGCATTTGTA
>JAUNJD010000315.1 GCA_030523205.1 Bacteroides sp. | reverse complement strand
CCATTCGGTATATGAGTGAATAGGATTCGGTCCTACACTCAAGGCCGTTCGGTGCATATCTTATCGTAGAATAATCTTGTAATGACACATGCAGTCACATATTTTAAGCAAATACATACATATTTTTATTTATCATATATTTATGCTATCTTTGCGACAAATAGAATATTCATATTAAATAAAGAACTCGAAAACACATGAAGAAAATTCTAGGAATCCTATCACTGCTACTGTCTGTCAGTCTGATAGCCCGAGCCGAAAACATTGATTTCGACAAGGCCTTCAAGGAAAGCGCCAAGATTGAGAAACAAATCAAGAAAACATCCTTCCCCAAGAAGACGTATCTCATCACCGACTTTGGTGCCAAGCCCGACACGCCCGACGAGCCCTGCCACGAAGCCATCAACCAGGCCATCACCACTTGCAGCCTGAACGGTGGCGGAACGGTCGTCGTCCCCCAAGGCAACTTCTACACCGGCCCCCTCACGCTGAAGAGCAACGTCAACCTGCACATTGAAGAAGGTGCCACACTGAAGTTCTCCACCGACCAAAGCCTATACTTCCCCGCCGTCATCACCCGCTGGGAAGGAGTGGACTGCTACAACGCCCGTCCGCTCATCTACGCTTATGGTGAAACCAACATCGCCATCACCGGTAAAGGCACCATCGACGGACAAGGCTCAATGGATGCATGGTGGCCCATGTGCGGTGCACGCCGTTATGGCTGGAAAGAGGGTATGGTGGGGCAAAACTGCGGCGGACGCGAACGCCTGCTAATGTACGGTGAGACCTCCACCCCCGTCTATAAACGCATCATGAAGCCCGAAGACGGTATGCGCCCACAGCTCATCAACCTCTATTCGTGCAACACCGTGCTGATAGAAGACGTCACCCTGCTGAACTCACCGTTCTGGGTCATCCATCCGCTGTTCTGCGAAAGCCTCATCGTACGTGGCGTGCACGTCTTCAACCGCGGTCCCAACGGTGACGGATGCGACCCCGAATCGTGCAAGAACGTGCTCATCGAGAACTGTACTTTCGACACAGGCGACGACTGTATCGCCATCAAGTCGGGACGCAATCAGGACGGACGCAAATGGGGCATCCCCAGCGAGAACATCATCGTACGTGGCTGCTTCATGAAGAACGGACACGGAGGTGTGGTGATAGGCAGCGAAATATCGGGCGGCTACCGCAACCTGTACGTAGAGAACTGCCGCATGGACAGTCCCGACCTGGACCGTGTCATCCGCATTAAGACCAGCACCTGCCGCGGTGGACTGATTGAAAACGTCTTTGTACGCAACGTCACCGTAGGCCAATGCCGCGAAGCCGTACTGCGCATTAACCTACAATACGAGAATCGCGAGAAGTGCAACCGTGGCTTCACCCCCACCGTGCGCAACGTACACTTGAAGAACGTGACCTGCGAGAAAAGCAAGCTCGGCGTGCTGATTATCGGTTTGGACGAAGACAACGAGCACGTTTACAACGTGAGCCTAGAAGACTGCCACTTCAACAATGTGGAGAAAGGCGGTAACGACATAAAAGGCGCCAAAGACGTCAGCTTCAAGAACCTATACATCAACGGCAAAAGCGTAGAATAAGCTTTGCCGCACAACTCCATCCAAATCCAGCCCAAAGCCTGACATTTTGATAGAAAAATGAAAAGCTTTGGGCTTATTCTTTCCTTATTTTCTTATTTTTCACAAATAAGATGAATAATGTCTGCAAATAAAAACTATCTTTGCCGCTGAATAAACCCGATATTGAATGAATATGGACGTATTAGCCACCATAAAAGAGCTTATCAATCAAGGGGATGTGGAACAAGCGATAAGGCAGCTCGACGACTTTTTGCAGACTGCCTCTTCCAATCAAGATGAAGCCTATTACCTACGCGGAAACGCCTACCGCAAACAGGGCAACTGGCAACAAGCACTCAACAACTACCGCTATGCCATCGACATCAACCCCCGAAGTCCGGCGCAACAGGCCCATCGGATGGTTATGGACATCCTCAATTTCTACAACAAAGACATGTATAACCAATAACTATAACAACAGGAACGTAAATTATGGCAAAAGTCAAAGGAGCAATTGTAGTGGATACAGAGCGTTGTAAGGGTTGCAACTTGTGTGTAGTAGCCTGTCCACTCGATATAATAGCCCTCGCCAAGGAGGTAAATATGAAAGGGTACAACTATGCCCAGCAGATTGTAGACGACAAATGCAACGGATGTTCGTCTTGTGCAACGGTCTGTCCCGATGGATGTATCTCCGTTTATAAAGTGAAAGTTGAATAAAATCAGAAAAATATGACAGAAGAAGTTGTATTAATGAAAGGAAACGAAGCCATCGCCCATGCAGCCATCCGATATGGTGTGGACGGTTACTTCGGCTATCCTATTACTCCCCAGTCAGAGGTGTTGGAAACGCTTGCCGAGCTGAAGCCTTGGGAAACGACCGGCATGGTAGTGCTACAAGCCGAAAGCGAGGTGGCAGCCATCAATATGGTGTATGGCGGTGCCGGAAGCGGAAAGATGGTAATGACCTCCTCTTCAAGCCCCGGTGTCAGCCTCAAGCAAGAAGGTATCTCCTATCTGGCCGGTGCCGAACTGCCGTGCTTGGTGGTCAATGTAATGCGTGGAGGACCCGGATTGGGAACCATACAGCCTAGTCAGGCCGACTACTTCCAGACAGTGAAAGGTGGCGGACATGGCGATTACCGACTGATAGCCCTTGCTCCGGCTTCGGTGCAAGAAATGGCCGATTTCGTCGGACTAGCCTTTGACCTCGCCTTCAAATACCGTAATCCGGCCATCATCCTTGCCGACGGTGTCATCGGACAGATGATGGAAAAGGTGATACTCCCCGCCCAACGTCCACGCCGCACGGATGCGGAAGTCATCGAACAATGCCCGTGGGCCACGACAGGCCGCACCAAAGGCCGCAAGCCCAACATTATCACTTCGCTTGAACTGAAACCCGAAGAGATGGAGAAGAACAACCTCCGTTTCCAAACCAAATACAGACAGATTGAAGAAAACGAAGTGCGTTTTGAAGAAATTCAGTGCGAAGATGCCGACTACCTCATCGTAGCCTTCGGCTCTATGGCACGCATCGGACAGAAAGCAATGGAGTTGGCACGCGAAGAAGGCATCAAGGTGGGCATACTGCGCCCCATCACCCTGTGGCCCTTCCCCACGAAAGCCATCGCCGCATACGCCGATAAGGTGAAAGGAATGCTCGTCACCGAACTGAACGCCGGACAGATGATTGAAGATGTCCGACTGGCCGTCAATGGCAAAGTGAAGGTGGAACACTTCGGACGTCTGGGTGGTATCGTTCCCGACCCTGACGAGATAGTAGAAGCCTTGAAAGAAAAAATAGTTTAATAGAAGATACCCTCATGGATACCGACAAAATAAGAAACGTACTGAATGTATTGTTCATGATACTTGCCGTGGCGGCAGTAGTCACTTACTTCGTAGCAAAGGACGATTTTAAATTGTTCCTTTACGTCTGTGGTGCAGCCATCTTCGTCAAGGTGATGGAATATTTCATACGGTTCATCAATAG
>JAUNJD010000046.1 GCA_030523205.1 Bacteroides sp. | reverse complement strand
ATAGAAGCACTATATGCTTCATAACACTGACAGAATAAATGTTTTTCATGATAACATATTAAATATTTAGTTGATTAAAACGCATAAGAAGGGCTGTTCGGTCTATTTTTCACAATAAACCGACAGTAAAAAAACATCAAATAAAACGCTCTATTTCTTGATTTTAAGAACCGGACAGATGCCGTTCAACGCCTTATCGGGCAAACGTACGGTCAGTCCTTTTGATGTACGGGAAAAAGAAACTTTTCCATAGCCCAGCAACTCCACCTTCTTTATCGACGATGGATAGAGTTCGCTGCCATCAGCCAACGAAGCGATGGTCACTTCTCCGCTATCGGGCCAAGACAAGGGTATCACATACAGATACTTTTCGGTCTGTGTGAATCGTATGTCTTGCGCAGTGGCTTTGCCGTAGGCATCTTCATTAAATCCCTGTTCACGCATTGGGATGGTACTCTCGGTAATAGGTCCTTCGCCGAACTTCACCCACGGGCGGGTGTCGTATATGGCTTCCTTATTGACGGACATCCATTCGCCGAACTCCAGCAGTATCTTCTCTTCTTTTTCATCAAATGTTCCGTCGCCACGCAAGGGCACGCTCAGCAACAGATTACCGTTCTTGCTGACAATATCCACCAGCAGTTTGGCCACGGTAGCGGCCGATTTATACCCGTTCCCCTCATAAACTTCCGTCTTGTAATGCCAGTTGCCAAGGCAGGTACACGTTTGCCAAGGTTCGGCTATGGCGGTGTTGGGTGCTCCACGCTCTACATCCCACACCAAAGCTTTCCGCTGTTCTTCGTTCAGAATCTTGCCGAACATCACTGCTTCCAATTTCCCCTTGTGGGTAGCCATATTATGGTTGTAGAAGTGGGTGGCAATCTTCAACCCCGCATCGCTGATAGGATAGAAAGGCAATACGGTTACGTCGAAATATAGCAAATCGGGATTATAGCGGTTGATGACATCCATGGTGCGGTTGTAGAACTTGGTGCAATACTCACGTGTGGGCAGACATACGCCTTCTTCCCAACTCCAGTAAGTATTGCCTTCCCAACTCTCCTTACCCATAGGGTGATTCTGTTCGTACAAATCCTGAGGGTCGTATCCTTCCCACCACTTGCCTTTGCCGTCGGCTTTCGTCAGCTTGCCATCGTAGGGGACTCCCTTTTTGGCACCTATTGTGTCATGCCGCTGAGCCGTTTCGTACCACGTCCAGGCATGGTCGGCATGGAGGCTGACGCCAAAGTAAAGTCCATGCTTGCGGGCAGCTGCTGCCCAGCCGGCCAACAAGTCTTTCTTCGGACCTATGTTGACCGAGTTCCACGGCTGATATTTACTGTCCCAAAGGTCGAAATTGTCGTGATGATTGCCCAAAGCGAAGAAATACTGTGCGCCAATCTTCTTATAGAAAGCCACCAGCTTGTCGGGATTCCAGTTCTCGGCCTTCCACAATGGAAGAATGTCCTTGAAGCCAAATTCGGAAGGATGCCCATAATGTTCCACATGATATTTGTATTCACGCGAACCTTCCATGTACATGGAACGAGCCATCCAGTCGCCCGAGCCTTCCACACATTGCGGTCCCCAATGTGCCCAAATGCCGAACTTTACATTTCGGAACCACTCCGGCACCTGATAGGTTTCGAGAGATTCCCAAGTGGGTTGGAATTTTCCCTGTGCCACAGGCTCGTCGGAGTCTGAAACAGGTATCTGATAGGTCTGTGCCGAAAGGCCTCCGGCCACAAACAATAAGGCAATTAATAAAGAGTTCCTTTTCATGATATGCATTTAATTGGTTTTTCCTATTGCAAAGATAGATAGTATTCGCATAGATATATAGGACAAAAACGAGAGTATGTATTAAAAAAACGGCAATTTTCGCACAACATTAGCTTATAAATAGGATAATATCGACATTTAGATTAGCAATATCGACATCACTTTGTCCGATTTCCATAAAATAATTACCTTTACACTGTACTTTAAATCACATACCATGAGCTTATCAATCGACCAAATGCATCCATTAGTTCTGCACGTAGGATTGGCTGTACACAATGCCGACTGGAACTGGAAAAATGTAAAAAGCCCTTTCGTACGAATCTATTATGTTACGGAAGGTACAGCCCAAGTGCTGCTTCCCAACGCTAAGCAAACACTCCGACCTCATAATATGTACTTAATTCCCTCCTTCATGGAACATAGCTGCGTATGCGATGCGCACTTCAGTCATTATTATGTACACGTATATGAGGAACATCAACAGGAGACCAGCATATTGGATGAGTGGAACTTCCCCATAGAGATTCCTGCCGACGAACAAGCGTTAGTCCTGATGAAGCGACTCTGCGAGATAAATCCGCACATGAAGCTGTCACAATCGGACCCAACCACCTACGACAACAGCCCTACCCTGATACAAAATCTGCTGACCAACAAACAACGTACCTTCTGCGACAAAGTGGAGTCACGCGGCATCGTCTTCCAGCTGATGGCACGTTTCCTAAAATATGCAACCCCCAAAGAACGGAGTAAAGATGACCGCATCGAGACGTCATTGGCTTACATCCGAAAACATCTGTACGAGGTGATAGACCTCGACACATTGGCTGCCGAAGCTTGCCTGTCGAAGGATCACTTTATCCGGTTATTCAAGCAAGAGACCGGCAGTACACCCTTGAAATACATCAACCAAAAGAAAATAGAGAAGGCACAACTGATATTGGTCACCGACGATATGTCCATCAAGAACATTGCCTATACTCTTGCTTTCGACGATTATTCCTACTTCAATCGGTTATTCAAAAAAATCACAGGGGCCACTCCGCAAGAGTATCGCCACCTGCATCGTTAGGAGCTTATCTTTCACCAATCTTCTACAAAGCCTGCCTCTTCCAATCGAATACACGGCACACCTTTCAGGTTGAAAGCCGCCTCCAATCGGTTTTGGTAGGCAGCCGAAAGGGAAGCATCCAAGATGACGGTATTGGCAGAAAACAACGCCAAAAGTTCAGACCCGTTACCCCGATAACCTTTGGAGATATACAGATAGTCCATATCCAAGGGGGTATCTGTCTTCATGTACCTCCAGCGGCTGTCAGTAATCAGGCAAATGCGTTTACCCGCATATAAGATGACCTGATTATCAACCTGCAAGCCTTCAGCAGAATAAGTGCCGCGAACAATCCGTGGAGTATCTATCCGAAAGCGATTCCACCGAGAAGCCAATGCACGGTGATAGCGGGAAGTATCCGTCAGACTGTCCGCACAAACCAACCAAGAGCGACCGCCACCCGACAGGCAATGCACCGCCGGACAACCCCGTACATTGTAAAAGGCTACACCGCAATCCGGAGTGTCAACCGTAAAGAAGAAAAAACGACATATCAGAAACCCTATACATATCCATCCGACGGTAAAAGCACGACGAACCGTACGAAGATTGAAATAACGGCAGATGACATAGCACAACAGATAAAGCAAGAACACCTCTCCCATGGTCAGCCAAAGATTGTCAATGGAAGCCAAAGGCAGCTGTTCAATCCATCGCAAGCCTTCGTTCTGTACCCTGACCAAGACCTCTACCACCGATGCAAAGGGTTGTTGCAAAGCCGGGAAAGGCGTAAGTATCAGCAGCAACACCGCCGCATACATAATGACCGACACCAGCGGAATGACCCATAGATTCGTCAGCAAGAAGTGGGTAGAGAAACGGGAGAAATAGAAGATAATCAACGGTGCCACCCCTATTTGGGCTGCTACGGAGACCGTCATCATTCCCCATACCTTCTGTCCCCAACGGTGTTTCACAGGCCACAGGGCATAGAAGCGGGACTGAAGGAGCAGTATAGCTGCCACAGCCGAGAAAGAGAGCTGAAATCCAACATCGAGAAGCCAAAAAGGATGATAGAGTAACATCAGGAAAGCCGTGACGAGCAGTGTATCCATAGTCAATGTTTTCTCTGCACGGAGGGAAGCAAGGATGAACAGAGAAAACATCACGACCGAACGAACTACCGACGAAGAGAGTCCCGTCAGGAAAGCAAATCCCCACAGAAAAAGTATGATGAGCAAAGACAATAATGGCTTCAGTAAGCGCCAACGCCTCCACAAGGGTGAAAAGAAAAACCAAAACAGCGCATAGATAAAGCCTATATGCAGCCCGGAAAGGGCCAGTACATGACTGGCACCCGACACCGAATAGGTCTCGGTAATCTCCTCGCTCAGTTCTTCCTTGTCGCCCACCGTCAATGCCGAGAGCACGGCTAGCTCATCGCCCTGAAAGCCCAATGTACGGTAAAGGTTTGTTATCCGGTCGCGCATCTCCAACGCAGTCTGCCGAAAGGTGGGTCGGTCTGCATTTCCTGTCTTTCTCCAATGTCCCGCAGGCACATAGGCTGTTCCGCTGATGCCCTTATGAATAAGGTAGCGGGCATAGTCAAACTCATCCGGTATGCCATTGTTGGCAGGAGGAGCAAGGCAGGTTTCTACCCAAAGCAGGTCTCCTCGGCGGAGAGCTTCCGAAGCCGAATCCTTGGCTATGTAGAAAAGGAAGGTGTGCTCCTGCTGAGGATGAATCAAAGTATCGTTTCTCCACTCACTCGTAGGGACAGCCCGACAAAGCATGGTTTTTGCCTTTAGCTCGGGCTTTTCTGTCAGTACAATCTGATAGACGGAAGTCTCTCCCGTAAAAGCATAGTCCGTCAGGCGGAGTTCATCCCCCACGCGCATAAAGCCCAGAACCACGAAAAAAAGAAATGCCGTTGCCCCGTAGACATACGTGTAGCAACGGCTATGACATATTATCATCAAAATCAGCAGTCCTCCCAGTACGGGCAGACAGACTTCATTATACTCCACACTAGGCAAGTATTCCCCACAGACAATGCCTACCACCAACGGAATCAGCAGTTTCAGGAAAGGATGCCTCTGTAGGAACCGAAGCATTTACAGGCTTTTTAAAGCACGAATGGCTTCTTTCTGGTCAGGTGCCTTGAAAACGGCATTGCCGGCCACCAGCACGTCTGCGCCGGCAGCTACCAAACGGGCACCCGTTTCCACATTCACTCCACCATCTATCTCTATCAAAGCCTGCGAGCCCGTCTGCGCAATGAGTTCACGCAGTTCGCGCACCTTGTCTATGGTATGTTCAATGAACTTCTGTCCGCCAAACCCTGGATTGACGCTCATCAACAACACCATATACACATCCTTGATAATATCTTTCAGCAAGCATACCGGTGTAGCCGGATTGATGGTAACCGCCGGCTGCATACCCGCTTCACGAATCTGCTGAACCACTCGGTGCAGGTGCGGACAGGCTTCGTAATGCACATTCATCACATGGGCTCCCAATGCCTTTACCTCCGGAATGAATTTCTCGGGCTGTACTATCATCAGATGCACATCCAGTGGTTTCTGCGAAAGTTGGGCAACGTATTTCAGTACCGGAAAACCAAAGGAGATGTTTGGCACAAACACACCGTCCATAATGTCAATGTGCACCCAGTCGGCTTCACTGCGGTTTATCATTTCAATGTCATCTGCCAAATGTCCGAAATCGGCAGACAAAATGGAAGGAGATACCATCGGTTTCATAGCATTTTTGATTTTATAAGTTTTTAGTTCATTTACCGTTATCATCGCGCCACGACGCCGTCCGGCATTCGGAAACCACGCAATAGTTCGTCCACCTTCAGCCGCTTCTTGCCGGGCAATTGCAACGAACGCAGTCCGATGAATCCGTCGGCAGCAGCTATGCGGAGGTAGGTCTTTCCATCCGTTTGCACCGCACCGGGTTGCAAAGCATGAGGTTGTGACAGCTTCTCGGTCTCAAACACCTTTACCACCAACCGTTCACCGTTCGGGAATTCCAGTTCCGTCCATGCGGTCGGATAGGGAGACAAACCACGTACAAAATCGTAAATGCGCTTCACCGGCTGATTCCAATCTATACGGCAAGTATCTTTGAAGATTTTGGGTGCCGGACGTAGTTCGCCTACTACCGCCATCTCCTCCTGCGGGATACGCTTCACCGTACCACCGAGTATGGCATTCACCGTTTCTACAACCAACTGTCCACCCAGCATCATCAACTTATCGTGCACGGTTCCTACATCATCCGTATCAGCTATCGGTATACGTACCTGCTGAATCACTTCACCCGTATCAATCTCGTGCTTCAAGAAGAAAGTAGTAATACCCGTCTCCGTATCACCGTTGATGACAGCCCAGTTGATAGGTGCTGCACCTCGATACTGTGGTAGAAGGGAAGCATGAAGATTGAAGGTACCCAAACGGGGCATATTCCACACCACCTCGGGCAACATACGGAAAGCTACCACTATCTGCAAGTCGGCTTTCCAAGCACGCAAAGCCTCTACAAATGCCTCATCCTTCAGTTTTTCGGGTTGCAGCAACGGCAAGTCGTGCTCCAGCGCATATTGCTTCACCGGAGAATATTGCAACTTATGTCCCCGCCCGGCCGGCTTATCGGGCATCGTAATGACACCCACCACATTGTAGCCGCCTTCCACTAGACAACGCAACGACTCCACTGCAAAATCGGGAGTCCCCATATAGACTATTCTTAAATCTTCTTTCTTCATTCAAATTATATTTATATTAGTTGACAAATTAACAAGGCCACGAGGACCTGCCTTGTTGTCTTGTTCACTTGTCAACTTTAAATTTTTATTCGTCCGACAGATGTACCAGCACTTGACGATAGGCATTGAATATCTTCGACTTGGACACGAATCCCAAATATTTGCCGGTTTCATCAACTACGGGCAGATTCCAAGCCTTGGTGTCGTCGAAGGTACGCATCACCTGCTCCATGCTATCCGTATCGAGCAACCGACCGGGCGCCGATGTCATCAGTTTGTTCACCGTAAAACGATGATATAGTTCCTGACGGAACATGATGTTGCGAATGTCATCCAGCGACACGATACCAATCAGTACGCCGTCTTTGTCCGTCACAGGAAAAATGTTGCGGTGAGAGGAGGATATAGCCTTGACCAACTCGGCCAAATCCATTTCGGGACGCACAGTCACAAAATCTTTTTCCACCACATTCTCCATCTTCATCAACGTCAGTACCGCCTTATCCTTGTGATGCGTTATCAGTTCGCCCTTCTTAGCCAAACGCATGGAGTAGATACTATGAGGTTCGAATACGATAATCGTCAGATAAGAGCTAACGGAAACTATCATCAACGGAAGGAAAAGGTCGTAACCACCGGTCAGCTCTGCTATGAGGAACACACCGGTCAGCGGTGCATGCATCACACCGCTCATCACGCCTGCCATACCCATCAAAGCAAAATTCTTCTCGGGCAAGAAAGCCGTAGCCGAAAACTCGTTGCTGAAGTGTGAGAATACAAATCCGGCAATACAACCTAGATAAAGCGAAGGAGCAAAGATACCACCGCAACCGCCACCACCGTTCGTAGCACTCGATGCAAACACTTTGAAAAGAATAATCAGCATCAGATAGAGCAGCAGCAACTGTCCATGACCATAGAAAAGAGAATTGTTCATCACCGTGTCCCACTCCGCATTGCTGGTACCATTCAGCAACAGTTCGATGGTGTCGTAACCTTCACCGTAAAGTGGCGGAAAAAGGAATATCAGGACACTCAGCATCACGCCTCCCACTAGCAGTTTTCGATAAGGGGTCTTCAAGATGCCGAATATCCCCTCCACCCAGTTCATCGCTCGCGTGAAATACAAAGACACCAATCCGCAGAAGATACCCAACATGATGACGTAGGGAATACGACCCAGTTCAAACGTCTGGTCCATGTGGAACTTAAACATAGCTTCCTGCCCCGTGACAATGTACGAAACCGTAGCTGCCGTCACTGCCGAAATCAGCAACGGGAGCAAGGAAGACATCGTAAGGTCTATCATCAGCACTTCCAGCGTAAATACCAGTCCGGCAATAGGAGCCTTAAAGATGCCGGCCACCGCACCGGCGGCACCGCACCCCACCAACAACATCAGCGTACGGTGCTCCATCTTGAATATGCCGCCCAGATTAGAGCCGATAGCCGAACCTGTCAATACGATAGGTGCCTCCGCCCCAACCGAACCACCAAACCCGATGGTGATGGAACTAGCTATGAGGGATGACCACGTATTATGACGCTTGATGCGGCTCTGCCTGCGCGATATGGCATACAGAATCTTGGTGACTCCATGACTGATGTCATCCTTCACAATGTATCTTACAAACGCCCCCGCCAAGAAGATACCCACCACGGGATAAACCAAATAAAGGTAGTTGGCTTCCGTCGTATTGAAATTCTCGGTCAGCAGTTCTTGTATCCAGTGTATCAGCACCTTCAGTATCAATGCGGCCGTAGCCGTACAAATGCCGACCAAGAAACTGAGAATCAGGATAAACTGTTTCTCCTTCACGTGTTTCTCGCGCCAGATGATGAAGCGCTGCAACCAGCTTCTGTCTGTTCCTGCCATCGTCTTACTCTCGGATTATTTTAACTACTCCCCCCTTGCCTAGCTTGATGATGCTGGAAGGTTTCGGATGCCCCATCTCTTCCTGTCGGTAGCCTACGATATAGTCCACCGCTGACTTAATGTCCTCACTTATCTCACTGAAATTGGCCGGTGAAGGCTGACCGCTTATATTGGCCGATGTCGAAACAATGGCTTTGCGGAACTGTTGGCAGAGCCGTCTGGAGAATTCTTCGTTTGTTACTCGTATGCCTACACTGCCATCGTCAGCCAGCAGATTAGGAGCCAGATTGCGAGCTCCGGAATAGATGATGGTCAATGGTTTAGTTGTCAGTTCTATCAAGTCCCATGCCACGTTTGGTACATCCTGCACATAGAAATCCACCTTCACGGCAGAATCTACCAGCACCAGCATCGCCTTGCTGTCGGCACGTTGCTTTATCTCATAGACGCGGCGCACGGCTTCCTCATTGGTAGCATCACATCCGATGCCCCAAATCGTGTCTGTGGGATACAGAATCACCCCGCCTTGGCTCATCACCCGGCAGGCATTTTTAATGTCTTCTATCATTTCTCGTTGCAATATACTGTGATTAACTCGCAAATTTAGTATTTTTGCAGGGATAATCAGCTACGTTTCCGCGAAAACTTCACGAAATCGACACGCAAGCAAGCCACAAACCAGAAGCATAAAATTTCAAAACAATATGAGCCGCAAAGAATTAGTCAGAAGATACACCTTATTTATAGGTTCCGTCTTGGTGAATGCCTTTAGCATCGCCGTCATCACCAAAGCATTGCTGGGCACCTCCCCTATCTCCAGTGTCCCCTACGTATTGAGCTTGTTTACTCCCTACACCATGGGACAGTATACCATTTACATGAACCTCCTTTTCATCCTATTGGAGATGGCCATGATGAAAAAGCAGGAAATCAAAGAGAAACGATACGAACTGATGAGCCAAGTGCCCATCACGCTCTGTTTCGGTCTGTTCATCGACGTATCCATGCACGTGCTGCTTACATGGCTGAATCCTACTTACTACCTCGCCCAGATACTTACGCTGCTGGTTGGTTGTTTCCTGCTAGGTCTGGGCATCAGCTTGGAAGTCAAGGCAAACGTGGCTATGGTGACCGGCGAATACTTGGTACAAATCATTTCAAAGTTCGTGCGCCACGAATTTGGTTTTGTAAAGGTTTGCTTCGATGTCACATTGGTAACCATATCCTGCATTCTGTCCCTCTGCTTCCTGCACGGCATTGAAGGCGTCCGCGAGGGAACGGTGGTTGCCGCACTGATTGTAGGCCCCATCTCCCACTTCCTAATGCCCTATTGGCATATATTCGACAAATGGCTGTGCGTGACGCCACCGAAAGAAGCCACTGTACACGACAAGCCCTATCCGGTGGTCATCACCATCACCCGCGAGTATGGCAGCGGAGGACGTCTGTTGGGCGAAATGGTAGCCAAGGCATTGAACATCAAGTCGTACGACAAAGAACTGATAGCTATGGTAGCCCAAGAAAGCCGATTGCCCGAGAAGTACATTGCCGACAACGAACAGAAGGTTTCGTCCAACTACCTGATGCACATCATCATGCAGGACTATGAGGCACCTATCGAGAAAAGCCTTTCATCGCGCGATGCCCTGTTCGTATCTCAAAGCCGCGTCATCCGCAAGATAGCCGCCGAAGAATCGTGCGTCATCATCGGCCGCTGTTCGGACTACATACTGAAAGACTTTCCCGACACGTCCGTCATACGTGTATTCTGCTACACCAATCCGGAAGATGCCTGCCGACGATGCACGGAAGACTACCACGTGTCGCCCGACAACGTACAATCCGAGATAGCAAGCATCAACCGCACTCGCATCAGCCACTACCAATACTTCACCGGCCGCAAATGGGGCGACCCTCACTATTACAACCTGATGGTCAATACCGGAAGTATGTCCTTACAGACTGCCTGCGACCTCATTGTCCGGCTCTACAAAGAAAAAGCTTGATGCCAGCCAAGAACGGTTCCCCCTTGACGGCTTTCAACTGAATATCTATGCTACCACCTTCGTGCTGCACCACATACCGACGCTTGAAAGCCGTGCGATAATCACCACCATCTACCGGAGAGAAATCCGTTTCCATTTCTTTGCCTCCGATGAAAATACTGAAACGTGTCTCGCCCGCTTGCTTTTCTTCCGTGGCTTTACCTAGGAGATTGGCTAGTTGGGCGGCAGGCTTCGTCACGTCGGCCATCAACAGTTCTATTTCATATTCACCGGCAGGAGCATCAATCTTGTAGGTGAAATCGCCTTCCCTCCACGTCTGATACAAAGGCCCGTCTACTGCATTGGCTATTTCGGAAGTCGTACTGCGTTCCTTTCCACCTACATATCCCCATCCGCCGGGTGTATAAGGCTGGTCGGGCAACCAAGTCAGCCCACTGACAGCAGACGTAAAATAGCAATTGCTTCCCACATTGATGGCCAATTCGGCTCCTGTGGCAACATCAGGAAGCGGATTGAGCCGAATAGTCATAGCATCTTGCACTGTCTTTCCATCGCGCATTCCCTGTGCAACAAGCACAGAAGTTCCTTCGGGCAACTGTACGTTGAAGACGGTGTGACAATTGGACACCTTTTGCCGTCCTACCGATTGTCCGTTGACCAACAGTTCCACTTCGGACAGATTGGAATAAACCTTAATGGCCTGTGGTTGGTCTGCCTTCCCGGTACGCACATCCCAGTCGCGGCTGGCAATATGGAGTACCGGCATATCCTGTCGCCACATCGACTTGAAGTAGTAGGCTACATCCTTCAGACTGCGGTCGTTGTAGAGCAAGCCCTTGTTGTTGACCCGCGGCATGGACTCCTGACGGGCAGCCACATTGAAGTCGATGAAGTTCCAGTAAGTACATCCGCTAATCCATTCAGTCTCTTCAATGAAGGGCAGGTAGTGTTCGATGTAAGTCTGTTGATACTCGATGCTGAAATCGAAGGCATGGGCGTTGGTGGAATGCAATCGTCTATCACTTCCGGCTCCCCATTCGCTGATGATGATGGGTTGGTCGGGATAACGGCGATGCTGGTCTTCGCACCAGGCATTGAATTCGGACAGCTTGCCCACGTACCATCCATGATAGAGGTTCCAACCCACTACATCTACCAGATTCAGCCCGATTTCGTTGTAAAGGTTGGTCATGTTGAAGGCCATGACGCTGGAACGGTTGGGGTCTTCCGCCTTCAATACGGCTTCCAAGCGTTGCGCCAAGGCTACGGTACGTTCTTTATAGACCGGCCATTCAGGTTTGTCGGGTCCCGGCGTAACCAGCAGAATCTCGTTCATGTATCCCCACGCAATGACAGATGTATGGTTGTAGTGCTGACGAATCATCTCGCGCAGGTTCTGCTCGCAGTTGTCGGCATAGCCCGGCGTGTCGGGCACGATGTTGACAATGGGGATTTCTTCCCACACCAACAGACCCAGCTCGTCGCACGCCTCCAGCAGGGCATCGTCCTGCGGATAGTGGGAGATACGGACAAAGTTGCAACCCAGTTCCTTCATCAGTACCGCGTCGCGCCGATGAGCCTCATCATCCAAGGCCACACCCACCGGAGCCTGATCCTGATGTCGGTTCACACCACGCAGTTTGTAGGGCTTCCCATTGAGCGTAAATCCCTTGTTCCCATCGAAGGCAAACCAGCGGAACCCTACCTTGTGGCGTTGCTCGTCCAGCTGTTCGCCGGTCTTGGCATCTACCAACGCTGTTTTCACCACATAAAGCGAAGGCGTTTCGGGTGTCCACAGGTCGGGATTGCTTATTTCTTTCGACAAAGTCTCGAAGGTAGCAGTTTCACCTGCCTTCAGTTTCTTCTTCTGTTTCACCACTTGCAGCAGCTCTCCTTGCGGGCTGTAGATGCTGTTGCGCACTTCCAAGGTAGAAGCCTTTGCACCGTCATTAGTCACTTCGCTGCACACCTTTACCACGCCTTTCTCCGCACTGACCTGCGGAGTAGTGATGAAGATGCCATCAGAGCCCATATTATTCATATTGAAATGCTGCTCTGCCGTAGAGATGAGCCACACATCGCGATAGATGCCTCCCCAGAAGGTAAAGTCTGCTGAAATGGGGGTAATGTCTTTCCTACCATTGTCAACCGTTACTTCCACCTGGTTCTCCTTACGGATGCAGTCCGTAATATCCATTGTAAATGCAGTATAGCCACCGGCATGACTTCCTACCTTCGTTCCATTCACACTGACATCCGCAGCCTTACTGGCAGCATCAATCTTTAGGTAATAGCGCCGACCAGACACAACTTCGGGCAACGTAAAGGCACGTCTGTAAAGCCCCTTCCCTTGATAATAGTGCCGTCCTTGATAGGCATCCAGATTATAAGTATGGGGCAGATGGACAGACTGCCAAACTTCTTCCGTCGGTTTGCGGAACTCCCAATTGTCGTTCAGCGTCTTCACTTCACGCTGTGCTTGCAGGGAAGCGATGCAAAGCATCATGACGGCAATAACCGCCAGTTTCTTCGAAAACATTGTCTGAGGATACATAGTATTTTCTTTTTATTCTTTGCCAAATATAAGGCTTTTTAAATTGCCAATAGACCGTAGAGTAAATAAAAGGAGTTAAAAGAACTACCGGACCATGCCTTTCATTCATCATAACTCCTTTTCCCTTACCAATTTAATTATAAGCTATTCCATTCTATCGACTAAACATTATTCTTCGTCAGCCACGGCTTCTTCCCAAGTCTCCCATTTTTCTACATTCGGGTCATAGCCGTCATATCCATAATTCTGGCTAAGCGTGCCCAAACGATTAGCATCGATGGCCGATTGGGGGATAGGCCAATTTATATTATGGCTACCCATGGTGTATTTGCGTCCGCGGATGTTCGCTCCATTGATATCGTACTTATTATAATAGTTGTTATACAAGGTGATGCGGTGGAACCAGAAACTATTCTCATACAGCAGGTCCTTATCATAGACGTTGCCTTCGTTGTCCGGCTTGCCGCTCAGGGCGAGGCAATAGGAGATGCGGCTCAGCTCCGTGAATCGCCATTCCTCCATATAGAGTTCGCGTGCGCGTTCGTCTACAATGTCGTCAATGTCGACCGAGGTATAAAGCTGGCTGCAGTTGGCACGGCGACGTATGATATTAACATCGTCCACAGCAGTCTCGTCACCCAAGTAATACTTGGCCTCAGCCCGAAGCAGATAAGTCTCGGCCAGACGATAGCAATAGAAGTCTTGATAGCCGCTACCGTTGTATTGCGTAGCACTTTCTGTATCGTCTTCCGGAGATTCGGACCATGTCTTGTAGTGAGGCCAGTCGAACCAACAGCGGATGGTATCAGAACAAAGAATCTGTGTGTTTCCGCTTTCATCCGTATGGCTATAACTGATATTCTGGCCATAATAGGCAGAACCGACATGATTGACCTTCAAGTCTTCCATACGTACCCAGTTCCCGACTTCGGTATTATGGCGCAGGTCGGTTTCATCGTTCACTCCGTTGACATACCACAACGAGTTTTCAGCAAAGTAAGTAGGACGCACCACAGCCTGTCCACGACCGAATGCGCGGTTGAAGTCCATCGTATTGTTATAGTTGGAACTATTCAATGCATAGTTTTCTACCGCTCTCATGTTGTCGGGAGTTGAAATTTCGGTTGCATTCCAACGAGGCACCAAGTTACGCATGGTGCGGGTACGAATACCGGAATCGGTACCATAACGGTTGACCAATACCAAAATAGCCTCCTTGTTTGCTGCAATCGCCTTGTTCATACCCTGATGCAAGTCCCAGATAACGTTATCCGTAATGTTCCAAGTATTGGGATTAGGGTTAGAGAATGTACCAAATGTATTTTCCATTAATGCATAGTCCGACTGTTCAATCAGGATGTCTGCCTGTTCCTTGGCCTTTTGGAAATCCCCGTTAGCCAAGTAGCATTTGATAAGCAACTGACGGCAAGCTCCCTTGTTTATCATGCCAATGTATGTCATGTCAGATTGGTCGGGCACATGCTCCACGGCAAACTCCATATCCTGTACCAAACGTTCGATAATGGCTTCGCGCTTCGTGCTCTTGTAGTCCAACTTCGGCGAATCGATGATTTTGGAGACAAAGGGAACATCACCAAACTGGAAACACAGATTCATGTATCGGAAGGCACGGTGGAAATAAGCACGACCCAAGTATTCATTCTTGGTTTCTTCATCCAGCCCTTCTACCTTATCAATGTAGCTGATAACGGTATTGGCGTATTTGATACCATTATACGTCTCACCCCAAAAGATGACCAAACGATTTTGGTCGAAGTTGTACCAACCGTCGCTGGGTGTAAAGCGTTCCTTGATGTCACAGAAAGCCAATTGGTCGTCCGTCTTTCCGGCTACGGTCAAGTCGGAGAAAAGATATTCACTCATCAGCGGCAACATCAAGTCGATGGCTTCCGTATTTGTCCAATAGGCACGAAGAGCCTTGTCGGCCGAGGCCAACGCCGCATCCAGTCCGGCTACGGTACTGAATGTTTCGGTCGGTTCATACAAAGAAAGCGGATCCGGCTCCAAAAAACTGTCGGAACAACCAACCATACAAGCCGATGCGCAGGCTATGCCTACCAACTGTTTGATTCTACTCATCATATATTTCATAAAATTACCTCCTAAATTAAAGTGTTAAGTTAATGCCTAATGAATAAGTACGCGGTGCGATGTCTCCGGTTTCAGGGTCGCCATACTCCCATTCCTTGCTCCAAGTAGCCACATTGCGGACGGTAGCAAATATCTTTGCATTCTGAATTTTCAGCTTGGAGAGGAAGGATGTCGGAACATTGTAAGCCACCGAAATATTCTCCAGACGGATGAACGAACGGTTGATGACGCGCTGCGGTGAAGCAAGGCCGGTAGGTCCTTGTGCCGAAAGGCGAGCATACTTATTCGACGGATTGTCCACCGTCCAGTATTCTTTGGTATAGATATTCTGGCAGTTGGTTATCTGCGAGTAATTGTTATCGTTGTTCAGGTAGTTGCTATCCAAACTCTTGTGTCCCATGTAAGAATACAGGTTGAAGGATATATTCCAGTTCTTATAGAGCGTGAAGCTATTGCGCATGGCCCAATGTATGGGGGCTACGGTCTGTCCTTGGAATTGCTTATCGCTATTGTTATAGACGGGTGAAGTTGTTCCGTCGCCATTATCCGTATCATCAGCGGTATATACATTGGCCACCTTCGGGTCACCCGGTTTCTGTCCATACTTGGCAGCTTCTTCCACTTCATTCTTCTGCCAGATGCCGGTCACTTTATAATCCCAGATAGCACTGATGGGATGTCCGATGAACCATCCGTTGGTTATATCATCCACCTCTTTGGTGGTGATACTGCCGTCGGCATTGACGGTTGTCTCATATTCGCCATACAGTTCCTTAATTTCATTCTTGTTGTACGAGAATGAGAAAGAAGTATTCCACTCAAAATTCTCCGTCTCGATGTTGCGTGTGTTGATAGAAATCTCAAACCCCTTGTTCACCACTTTTCCCAAGTTGCTGGTGATAGAGGAGAAGCCTGTGAAATCGGGCAACGACTGATTCATAATCATGTCCGTAGTAGGCATATAGTAATAATCGAGGGTTGCATTGATGCGACCATTCAAGAAGCTAAGGTCAACGCCCACATTCCACGAAGTGGTTTTCTCCCATTCCAACTCAGCGTTAGCCAAACGGTCTA
Source organism: Bacteroides sp. (assembly GCA_030523205.1). Classification (GTDB taxonomy): domain Bacteria; phylum Bacteroidota; class Bacteroidia; order Bacteroidales; family Bacteroidaceae; genus Bacteroides. Next base: position 5,016 of record JAUNJD010000046.1, on the reverse strand, counting down.
CAAAGAGATACTTCATGTCCGTCAATGTATTGGTGGTAGAATTGATATATCCTTGCGAATAAGAGCCCAATGCCAAGTTGGCCAAAGCGATGTAGGGGTCTGACAAACTACGGTTTCCATTCTGTCCGAAGGACACGCGCAGCTTACCGGAATCCAGAATATCTCCCCACTTCCAAAACTTTTCGTTTGTAAATGTCCACGCCAATGCACCGGAGAAGAAGTTGGCATACGGATTGTTCGTACCAAATGCCGAATAGCCGTCACGACGGTAGGAGAATGTAGCCATGTATCTGTCATCATACGAATAGAACAGACGGGCCAGATAGCCGGTAGCCGTTTCATGGGAGTCCGTTGAGTCAAATTCGCTCAAGCTCTTGTCGGCATTGGCCGTAGCATGATAACCCAATGCTTCCGAAGGCAGGATGTTGCGGGCTATGATTTCATCTTCCCACATTCTGCGCTCTTCGGCTTCCTGCACCAAAGTCAGGATGGTGTGGTGCTTCTTGTTCCAAGTATAGTCCCAAGTAATGGTGTTGTTCAGCGACCAGTCGAATCGCTTGGTCTGCTTGCGCGATACGCGGTCGTAAGTCTCGGCCTGCCAATCGGGATGTTCGGACGACTGATAGTAACGATAATGGTAGTATTGCAAACGGGGCGAAGCATTGAACGAATAAGTGATGCCCAAAGGCAAGGTCAGCTTAGCCGTCAAGATGCTATTCAGCACCGTAAAGCCGCTATCCAAATCAAGGTATTGACGGTCGAAATCAAAATTATAGCCTTTCCAATAAGCATTCTCGCCCTGCGGATGAGCCGTAAGGCTGCCATCGTCGGCGTATGGAGTCGAAAATGGGCTGTTGCTTGTAATCTGACTATACCAGTCGCAGGAGATGTCACCATCCGTACGGTTCTGGAAGTTGACATTGGCACCCACGTTGAACCAGTCGGTCACCTTGGCATCCAGTTTCATATTGGCTCGCACGGCACTGTATTCGTCTCCACGTACGATACCTTCATTGGACACATATCCCAATGAGAGATAGTAGTTCACCCGTTCCGTCATTCCGCTGACGCTGATGTTATAGTCTTGATTGAAACCGGTTTGGAAAGAATGCTTATACCAGTCGAATGTCCTTCCGGCCAAGAAATTGGCAAGTGTCACCTCACTGGCAGCCAAACCGATACGGCGAGCCCATATTTCCTCGTCGCTCATGCTGCTGTCTTGGGTTGTCTGGCTGCGCCAAGTGGCCAAGGTTAGTCCATATTTGTTCAGGTTGGCTTCCGTGGGTCTGTCGTAATAGCCGGCCGGGATGCTTCCGGTCTGATAGGCTTCGTACTCACCGGTCGATGCGTTCAATCCGTAAGTATCTGTCTTATAGAAATCGGTTCGGTATTGCAGGTAGCCGTCGGCACCATACACCTTTCTGCCGTCACCTCTGGTTGACCATCCCCAGTTGGTACTGAAGTTGATGGTCGGCCTATCCGACTTTCCTTTCTTCGTCGTCACGATAACCACGCCATTGGCAGCCTTGGCTCCATAAACGGCAGCAGACGATGCATCTTTCAGCACGTCAATCTGTGCAATGTCATTCGGATTAATCTCCGAGAGTTCGCCATAGAACATCATGCCGTCCAGGATGATAAGCGGATCATTGTGACCACCATCGGAATACACCGAACGCTGTCCGCGAATGTTCATAGAGCCACCACCCTTGGCTGAGCTGTCGAAACCTACGGTCAAGCCGGCCGTTCCACGCAGCACGTCCTGAACAGTCTTGGGAGCTTCGTTGGCTACCGACTCCGGGCGAATCTGTGCGACCGAACCGGTCAAGTCCTTCTTGCGCATCGTCCCATAACCGATTACGACCACTTCTTCAAGCATCTCGGAATCTTCTTCCAATATGATGTTGAAATCTCTTTTGTTTCCTACATTGATTTCTTGCGAAACATAACCAATGTACGAAACCAACAGCACCGAATTTGCAGGGGCGTCGAGTGCAAATCGCCCGTCTATATCTGTAATTGTACCTACTGAAAGCCCTTTCACTGTAATATTGGCGCCGATAATCGACTCACCATGCGTGTCCTTCACCACGCCTGTTATCTTCTTTTCCTGTTGGACGACTTCCGCCACTTTGGCCCTCTTCATCAGCATGATGTTCTTCCCCTCCATGGCATAATATGTCTCCGTATCCTTAAAAACATCGTTCAGCACTTCCGCCACCGGCGTATCTTGTGCATTTACCTTTACCTTACGACCCATGTTTACTTCGTTCTCGTTGTAGATGAACAAGTAATCGGTCTGCTGCTCAATTTGGTTAATCACTTCACTTGTCGCTACATTGTCTGCCACGACGGTCACCTTCTGTGTCTGAGAATAAGTTTCCGAAGCAAAAGCAGTCCCAATAAACACGAACATGAGCATGATTGTGTGTCTCATAATACAGAATAAGTGTTTAAATTCTACAATAAGTTCTTGATACAAAATATTCTTCATATCTTTGCATTACTAATTTTAGGTTCGACTTAAGATTGTGTAAAAAATGGCGGCTTCAATCCTTGATTGACCGTCTTAATGGGATGGTGCTGCAACACCATCCCATTTTTCCTAATCAACGGTGTGTTATTTCATGGGCAAAATCGGGTATTTAAGAGGTTAATTAATAATTATCTGGTTGTTCTCATCATCACGTGTATAGTTGAACCGATGTTTCAGCCGCAGCACACGCAACACGTGCTCCACGCCATCGCTCGTGCGGAACTTTCCGGTATATCGGTTCGTGAGTATCTTTTGGTTGTTCACCTTTATGTCCACTCCGTAGTACAACTCCAGCTTCTCGAACATCTCGCGCACCGTAATATTGTAGAAGCATATCAAACCTTCGCGCCAACGGAAGTAGTCCAACTCTTTGATGCTGCTTTTCACTAACTTGTTAGCCTTCAGGCTTACCATCGTGTTAGGCTCTAACCGCATACCGTCTGCCACGCTACCCGGCAACAGCAGTTCTACGGAGCCTTGCAGCAAAGCCGTCTCCCACACGCTATCCGTCTCGTAAGCCTTCACATTGAACTCCGTGCCCAGCACCCGCACGTTGCACTTGTTGGTTTCTACCACAAAAGGTTGCTCTTCATTTCGGGCCACGGCAAAGTATCCTTCTCCATCGAGCTTCACTCCACGAGTATCTCCGCTAAATTCACCCGGGAAGGTCAATGTCGTCCTTGAATTCAGCCACACTTTCGTTCCGTCTGCCAACATCAATTCGGCACGCTGACCGGCCGGCACGTAAATGGACTGCAAGCTTTCTTTCTTTTCTTCTTCGGGCGTACCGAAGTAGGAGATGCCGCCCCACACAAGAACGATGATAGCCGCTATTTTCACCAACTCCAGGACTACACGACGCATGGTCAACCGCTTTTTGTTTTGCACACCGTTGTCCATCACGTCAGCATCTGTCCGCCACACCGAAATGTCGTACAACTTGCGTTGAGCCATGTACTCACGCATATTCTCAGGATCGGCCAGCATCCATTCGGTGACACGCTGCTTTTCTGCTTCCGTAGCATTCCCGGAGATGTATTTCTGCAATAACTTGTGATCCATAATTCCTGCTATTTTATTAATTAACGATTCAGATTGGAATATCCCTAAAAGGAAAATGAAAAAAAATATAGGATAAGCCCAAAATATTTCACGTCCGACTTATCCTATATACCATATAATAATGCACTTCCTATGCCTGAGACCGACTTCCGTCCGTAGCCTCAGCCATAGAAGAAGAACAACAGAGGCAGATAGTCCTTCAAGGATATCCGCAATGCCTTCAATGCTTTTGAGATATGATATTCGACGCTCTTCACGGAAAGCTGCAATTCTTCCGCAATGTCTTTGTTGGATTTGTTGTCGTAGCGGCTCAGCAGAAAGACCGTCCGTGTCTGCTCCGACAGGCTGCCTAAGGTTTCACGAACAATGCGCTGTATTTCTTCCGAAAAGATGTCGTCCGGATTGCACGCCTCCAAGGCCGAGATTCGGATGGACAATTCTTGCTGATGCCAATCGGCGATGTCGTCGAAAGCCACGCGCTTCACTTCTTCATGCTTCAGATAATCCAATGCCTTATTCTTCAATATGGTCAGCAAAAGAGGAGGGATGTATTTCGCTTCGACAGGTTCTGCCTTCAACCTTTCCCACAACTTAATCAGCGATTCGGAGACAATATCCTCCGCTGCCCAATCATCGTGCACGTATGATTTGGCAAAAAAGAAAGACTTCTTATAATAAGAGGTATAGATGTGATTAAAGGTGTTTTCAGGCATCTGTTATCGGTTAATTGATTTTTTCCATTCTTTGGTTAAGCAAAAATAGCAATAAAGTCATGATTTACAAAACAATCATGCATCATTCTCCATAAACTCAACATTTTTATTCTAAAGGGCAGACGATGCCTAGCCTGCATCGGCAATCGTTCCGAAAAGACGACAGAAAGCAGAAACAATCCTTACACGCTCCTTGTCTGCTCTAAATGCCCGAGAATCGTTTCTTTCGGACCAAAGGGCAAGCCGATGGATTTTTTTGAAACGAAAACAGGTTAATCCGCTATCCGATAACCGATTATCGAAATATCAACAAATATTCTAGAGAAGATTGAGCAAATTGAGCTGGCAAATTAAATGAAAGTCTGCACAAACTGCCCGATTCTGCATCCGGGAGATTATCGACTACGGTTTTTCGGCTCATTTTCTCTAGCCGACGCATGGGGGATATATATTCGAGGCGTCAGCCATATAGTTCCAGCACATTCAGCCTATATTTTCAGCACATTGCGCATAGCTATCCCACAAGTTCCATCTATATGCGCCACGCATCACTTCTACTTTTGCCACGGATTTTCATCCCTTTTGCCACAAGTTTCCGGGCAAAAGTCCTCGACTTATCATTCCTCACGCCTCGTATTTTTCCCGATAAGCCCAGCCATTTCGGACGCAAATCCCTCGCATTTCAGAAGCTGAAACGATGTTTTC
>JAUNJD010000314.1 GCA_030523205.1 Bacteroides sp. | reverse complement strand
ATTCTTCATTCTTCATTTATTTAATCTCAGTCGAAATCTCGCTCACCTCGGTCACAGCATCCAGCCAGCCTTCCATGATGACGGCAGGCGAATGGGTGGTAAGGATGAGTTGCAGATTAGGATTGAGGGCGCGTATCATGCCGATAAGCTTCTGCTGCCACTCGATGTGGAGGGAAGCCTCGGGTTCATCCATGAAGAGCACGCAATGGTCGCCGTCGCGCACCAGCACAGTGAGCAGGATAACAAGCATCTGCTTCTCGCCGGACGACAGTTTATAGGGCAACAGCCGTTCACCATTCTGATAGAACACGATGTCGTTGCTCTTACGGTCTATCTTCTTGCGTGTATAGCTGAATAGCTCGTCCACCAAGTCTTGAAACTTGCGCTTGGGCTGTGAGAGTGTGGAGGCTTGGCTACGCAAAGCCTCATCGTCGCTGCTCAGTAGCTCAATCATCTTGTTGCCTATGTTCACCTGATAGTCCAGATAGCGGCGTTGGAGGAGGTAGAGTTGCCAATCCAGCTCCGACTTCACATTGGGGTCGGCCATGCGTGCAGTAAAATCGCCCATAATAAGTGGGCGGTCATAACTGCGAATGACGTCGTAGGGAATATATGTAGCCTGCGGATTATCGAAATAGACGTGTACACCATTCTTCTCATCACTCTTCACCTCGCCGGAGGTCTGCTCCAGATAGTTGACCGAACGATTCAAGATGGTAGTCTTCCCCACTCCGTTGATGCCGGAAAGGATATTAACGTCCGGGCGCAAGTCCCACGCAATGTCGTAGCGGCGCCACAATCCGTGAATCTCGATGCGCTTGATGTAATTGGCTTGTAGTTCCATGATTTGAGTTTTTAAGTTCTTTAGTTTTAAGTTGACGAGGGAACAAGTTAACGAGACCACGAGGACCGGCCTTGTACCCTTTCAACTGTCCACTTGTTCCTAACTTATCCCTTCAACCCTGCAAAATACGTATCCAGCAGGCTCTTGGCTGCGACAAAAGAAGTAAGGTTGCCTTGCAGCACCTGACTTTCTTTCTCGCCCAGCATAGCAGCTATCTGCGGATTGTGGTAGAAGCTGTCGCGCAACTGCTCGTTGATGCTTTCGTACATCCAATACTTGCTTTGCTCGTTGCGACGGTATTCAAAGTAGCCGTTGTCCTTGACGAAGTTGATGTAATCGTACACCATGTTCCAGATTTCCTTCACGCCAAGATTGTAGAAGCCTGAGTAAGTGAGCACCTGTGGCGTCCAGCCACTCTCGGGAGCAGGGAACAGGTGCAGTGCATTGCGAAACTGGGTAGCGGCCAGCTTGGCACGCTCCAGGTTGTCGCCATCGGCTTTGTTGATGACGATGCCGTCGGCCATCTCCATGATGCCGCGCTTGATGCCTTGCAACTCATCACCCGTACCGGCCAACTGGATGAGCAGGAAGAAATCGACCATGGAGTGTACAGCCGTCTCGCTCTGTCCCACGCCAACGGTCTCAACGAATATCTTGTCGAATCCGGCAGCTTCGCACAGTATGATGGTTTCCCGCGTCTTGCGTGCCACGCCACCCAACGAGCCGGCCGATGGGCTGGGACGGATGAACGAATCGGGATGCACAGATAGCTTCTCCATACGTGTCTTGTCGCCCAAGATACTGCCCTTACTCCGCTCGCTGCTGGGGTCAATGGCCAGCACGGCCAGTTTGCCTCCATGCTTCTCCAAGATGTGGAGGCCGAATACGTCTATCGAAGTGCTCTTACCGGCACCCGGCACACCGCTGATACCCACACGAATGGAGTTTCCCGAATAAGGCAGACACTTTTCTATCACTTCCTGCGCAATGACCTGATGGTCGGGCTTTATGCTCTCCACCAACGTCACGGCACGACTTAGAATGGTGATGTCGCCTTTCACGATACCATCCACATAGTCGGCAACCGACAGTTCGCGCTTCTTACGCTTAGGACGGTCTTTCAGATAAGGATTTACGGACGACGGCTGTTCAATGCCGGCGTTGACGGTCAAGCCTTTGTAGGCCTCGTTGTTTTCGGGATGTTCCATGGCGATTCGGGTTTATTTAGCTTTTATATTGATTTCCACCTTGGGTTGCAAGGGGTCGTTCGTAATCATCAGCAGACGCAGATGACGACGTTTCTTGTCGATATTCTTTTTGTCAACGGTGACACGCAGACGAGTAGACTCACCGGGTTGCAACACCACCTTCTTCAGACTTACGCCCACAGCGGGGTGGAATACCTGCAACTTACTGATTTGTAATGGCGATTTTCCGGTATTGGTCACGGTGATATCCTGCCGCGCCTTGCTCTTCTTGGCCAATACTTGGGTGAGGTCGATGTCAGTAGCCGACAACTGGATGTGTGCTGCCTGCTGACGTTCGGCATCACTCAATCCGGAGAAGTCGGGCAAGAGTACCGCAGAGACAGGAAGCTCGTTTTCATCCCCTATTTTATCTCCGGCAAAGCGTGAGAGATAGACAGAGGCTTGTATCAGTCCCAAGTCGGTCAGCTTTTCAGGATTCAGGGTAAGAGTTATGATGCCTTTCTCACCTTGCTGAAGGACATTGGGCTTCACCTCCATGTCGATATAAGAGGGCAGGTGCATCAGCACCGGCTCGTAAGGACGGTCGGAAAGATTGACTACCCCCACGTGCAGAACAGGATGTTCGCCCAGATGTACATCGGGAAATTCAAGCGCATTCCGGTCGATGCGTATTTGTCCGATAAGATAGGGATGAGTTTTGGTGAAGTCTTTGATTTCAGATACTACCTCTCCACCAAATTTCAGATAAACAAGGTGAGGTTCGGCATTGGTATAGATGGCTACTGACTTCTGAAAATGCCCCAAGGCTTCAGCGTCGAATGTCACGTTGACCATGCCTTTGTCTCCGGGGGCTATGGGATTCTGCGTCCATTGAGCCACGGTGCAAGCACAATCGGGCTCCACGTCGGTCAGCACCAAGGGCTGGTCGCCCGTATTGGTAATGATGTATTGCACACTAGCAGGATGCTTCCATTCTATCTGTCCCAAGCTGTGCATCTCTGTGTTTGAGGTAAAGCGTGGCTGAGCTACAGCTGCCAACGCCACGGCTACACACGCATATAGAGTAGCGAAGATTCGTTTCATTGATATCACTTTAAATTTAGACAGACAAAAGTAGGAGTTTTCGGTGAGATAAGCAAATATTACGGTTCCAGCAGCAATTCATAATCTACCACATCCAGCCAACGGCCAAATTTACGTCCTACCTTCTCGAAAGCGGATACTTGCTTGAAGCCCAACTTCTCGTGCAAGTGGCAACTGGCTTCATTTCCTCCTGTGATGCAGGCTATCAAGGCATGAAAACCTTGCTTGCGGCATTCGTCAATCAAGACTTCCATCAGCTTTCGCCCTATACCATGTCCCTTGGCATCGGGCGAAAGATAGACGGTTGTTTCCAGCGTATGCCCGTATGCAGCCCTCTCTTTCCATGGATGGGCGTAGCAATAACCCAGGATTTTTCCGTCTTCCTCATATACCAAATAGACAAAATGAGAAGAAATCTCCTGAATGCGGGCACGCATTTCGTCTTCGGTCAAGGCTTTGACTTCAAAGGATATAGTAGTATTCAGTATATAATCATTATAAATATCGACGATTGCCTTGGCATCCGTCAG
>JAUNJD010000313.1 GCA_030523205.1 Bacteroides sp. | reverse complement strand
TTGTGACACATTTATTGGGTTAATAATGTGTCTACCTATATCAGTATAAGACATATATTCCTGTCCCGTGGCGCATATATGCCCATCGGTCGGTTTTTCCCTACACATTGCTTCATCTTTCTCCACGGGTTATCGAGACAAACTCCACGAGACACCGATCGAAATGCGTGGACTTTCCGGTTGTAACTCTACGTTTTTTGCCCGAAAACTCAATGCTTTTTGGACGATAATACGTGGAATTTCTGTCGGCTTTGCAGGCCTTTGCGGAGGTTGTATCGGGGCAGGAAACGAAAAATGCGTATATCTTGGCTGAAATAAGCGGACATTGCTAAAGCAAATTCAGTTTTCGGGCCACCTTGCAAGCTTCGATGGAGTTGTTTACTTGCAGCTTCTCCAAGATGTTCTGCCGATGTCGGCTTACGGTGTTGATGCTTATCGAGAGGAGCTGGGCGATGTCCTTGCTCATTTTCCCTTGGTCTATCAGTTGCAGGATTATCTTTTCGCGGTCGGTCAGCAGGTTGCTGCAATTCTGCATCTGCAATTCCAACATCTGGCCGTTGGCAGAGTTGACGATGAGGCGTTCCAGCGAAGCGGTGGTAGTCAGGCTGTACAGGCAGAGGACGAGGCGGACACAGCCGTTGGTGTCGTAGGTCAGGTAGAACATCCGGTGCAGAATGGGGATATACTTGCCGGTGATGTCGCGCATACGGATGCTGCTCGATAGGTAGTAGTCGGTCCGTTTATCCTTGGGCACTCCCTTCACGAAGTGATAGAAGCGCAGCTCTTCGGCATGTTTGTCAGTCAGATCGTCGGGGTGGATGCGGCAGAATATGTCCTTTTCCCATATCGACGGAATGGTTTGCATCTCGTCGTGACTTACCAAGCCCAGTTTTTCGGCCACTTTGCCGTAGTATATGTAGCTCTTGTTGGCCTTCATGTCGCTCAGCACGGCCACGGCATTTTCTATGCGTGCATATACGGAAGCTATCTGTCTGCACTCGTTCAGTTGTTCCACTTGTCTTTGTTCTTCACTGAAAGGTTGCTTCAGCAGCTCGTTGTTGAGTCGGTGGATGATGTCCATGAGATGTTGCGTAAAAATGGTTATTAATCAGTATTGCCTATTTTCATGATACGGATTACTTTTGCAAAAGTAATAAATATATGTTAGTTGACAAGAAAGTTGACGAGGGAACAAGTTGACAAGAAAGAAATTTAAACTGAAAAAACATGGAAACTGAAAAAGATAAAGCCCGCGCCGGTAGGCTGTACGATGCCAACTACGATGCCGAATTGTTGGCAGAACGGATGGCGTGCAAGGAGAAGTGCTACGACTTGAACCGTCTGCGTCCTTCGCAGGTGGAGGAGCGCAATAAGATAGTAGTAGAGTTGTTTGGCAAGACGGGAAGGGCGTTCACCGTCGAGTCGCCCTTCTTCTGCGACTACGGCTATAACATCGAGATTGGCGAAAACTTCTTCATCAACATGGATTGCGTCATTCTGGATGAGGCTAAGGTGACTTTTGGCGACAATGTGTTCATCGCTCCGCAATGCGGATTCTATACCGCAGGACATCCGCTGGACGCGGAGCGGCGCAACAAAGGGCTGGAATATGCCTATCCCATCACCGTGGGCAACAACGTGTGGATAGGGGCGCACGTCAGTGTGCTGCCAGGTGTGACGATTGGCGACAACTGTGTCATCGGGGCAGGCAGTGTAGTCACCAAGAGCATTCCGGCCGGATTGTTGGCGGCGGGCAATCCGTGCCGTGTGATTCGTCCTATCACGGACGAGGACCGAAAGGCGTACGAGTGAATTTGGAATGCAGAACAACATCGGTAGTATTATTACGAATACGAAACAATAGAATTGTAATATGAAGAAACGTTGTTGCGAGTGCGGATGCTTCGTTGTAAGTCCGCAAAAAAGGGCGTGCCATTGAGTGAAGTCGGCTTCACCTCGGGCACGCCCTTCAGCTTGCAAATACTTATTTAGAATTCTTGTTCAGCCATTCCAGTCGGCGTTGGTCGGGCAGGTGCTTTACCTTGAAATGCTCGAAGCGGACGTTGAATCCGTTTCCGTCGGGGCAGGCTGCCATCAGGCCGATTTGCACGGGTGTGTTGTCTTGCAGCCAGGCGTTGCGCATAAGGGTGTACTCCTTGTCGTCGAACGAATAGAAGATTTCTACGGCATCTAGTCGGCGGACTGCCTTAATCCATACGTACGGGACAGCCTTTTCTAAGGCGATGACGCTCCAGTCGGAAGTGGTGTGGGTGACCACGGCGCTAAGGTTGTACTTGCCATCTACATACTCGATGCCCGCCTTGATGTAGTTCTGATGGTCGATGCGCAGCATCAGTCCGGCTTGGTCGAAGCGTACTTTGTAGTCGCCCGTCACTTTTACTTTGACTTCAAATTCACCTCCGTACGTGGCGTAGTAGAAGGGGGCGTCATCTACGGTAAATCCATAATGAGAAATTCTCCAATAGTCGCATTGAGGGGTGACAAACATGGAAAGGGATTTATCCTTTATCTCCCATTGCTCCGGCTCGTTGAACCATTGCATCTTTTCCAGCGTTTGGGCCATGCCGCACTGCAAGGACATGGCTAAGATTGCGCTTAATAATACGGTCTTTTTCATTTTTACTTTCGTTTTTACTGTGATTGATAGGAATGGGACGTCGTTTTGCTTCCTGTCCAAGGAGGCGATGTCCGCTTGATTCTGTCAGCAAAAGTAGAATGTCGGCAGAGTTTGTGCAATGCTTATTAATAACCATTTTTCTTCGCATCGCTTTGAAGCAATCGAAGATAGCCGAGCTGAAGGGGTAAAAGCGTCATCTCCAAAAATAAAGCAAGCTTATTTTGTTCTGCATCCGAATTGCGTTATCTTTGCATAAACACTTAATCTGCGAATCATGTACACACCTCCCTTTCACATATCAGCCGAAGCCATCAATCGAATTGCCGACATTGCGGCACTGATTGAGCGTTACGCCATCAGGCTGGAGCAAGAGGACGGCCTTCGGCTGCGTAAGGCAAACCGCATCAAGACCATTCATAGCAGCCTCGCCATCGAAGGCAACAAGTTGACCGAAGGCGAGGTGCGCGACATCATCGACGGAAAGCCGGTGGTGGCCCCTATCCGCGAGATACAGGAAGTGAAGAACGCCATCCGGACGTATGAGCTCTATCCGCACCTCGACCCCTTTGCCGAAAAAGACTTGCTACGGGCGCACGGCGTGATGATGCAAGCTTTGGTGGACGATGCCGGGCGGTATCGCCGGAGCGGGGTAGGCGTTTACTCGGAGCAGGGCGTGGTGCATATTGCTCCGCCTGCCGAGCGTGTGCCTCTGTTGATGTCCGACCTCTTCGGGTGGTTGAGGTCATCGCGAGACCATTTGCTCATCCGCTCGTGCGTGTTCCACTACGAGTTTGAGTTTATTCACCCTTTCCTCGACGGCAACGGGCGGACAGGGCGGTTGTGGCAATCGCTCATCCTCGGCAAACTGCATCCGTTGTTCGAGCACCTGCCGGTGGAGAATATGGTGTACTCCAATCAACAAGCCTATTATGAAGCCATCAGTGCCAGCACCCGAGCCGGACAATCTGGCCCTTTTATCGACTTCATGCTGGAGGAGATATGGAAGACGCTGGAGGCACATCGGGGGGAAGAACTGATAGCGGATGTCGGTAT
>JAUNJD010000312.1 GCA_030523205.1 Bacteroides sp. | reverse complement strand
ATACATAAATGAAAATAAAGAGATTTGAATTTAATATGTTCCCGGAGAACTGCTATGTGCTCTGGGACGAGACCAACGAAGCGGTGGTGATTGACCCCGGTTGCTTCTACGAGGATGAGAAGCAAGCCTTAAAAGGTTTCATCGTGGGCAACGGACTGAACGTGAAGCATCTGCTGAACACGCACCTGCATCTGGACCACATCTTTGGCAATCCGTTCATGCTGAAAGAGTTCGGATTGAAGGCTGAAGCCAATCAGGCTGATGAATTCTGGATTGAAGAAGCACCGAAGCAAAGCCGCATGTTCGGCTTCAAGCTGCAAGAGGCACCCGTACCGCTGGGCAGCTATCTGCACGACGGCGACATCATCACCTTCGGCCACACCAAATTGGAGGCCATTCATGTGCCCGGGCATTCACCCGGTAGTCTGGTGTTCTATTGTGCTGCCGACCATTGTATGTTCTCAGGTGATGTCCTCTTCCAAGGCAGCATCGGACGTGCCGACTTGGCGGGAGGAAACTTCGACGACCTCATCGACCATATATGCAGCCGCCTATTCGTACTGCCCAACGAAACCATCGTCTATCCGGGACACGGTGCACCGACCACCATCGGCATCGAGAAAGTCGAGAACCCTTTCTTTAGGAAATAAGAATAGCAGACCCAACTAATACCATTATAGAATGAAAAACGATACCTTAGCCAACCGCCATATTGGCATCAACGAAGAAGACGAAGCACAGATGCTCCGCAAGATTGGAGTAAACAGTCTGGACGAACTGATAGACAAAACCCTACCGGCTAACATCCGGCTAAAGAAGCCATTGGCCCTGCCCGCAGCTATGACGGAATACGAGTTCGGGCAACACATCGCCCAGCTGGCTACCAAGAACAAGGTATATGCCACCTACATCGGTTTGGGGTGGTACAATACCATCACACCTGCCGTCATCCAGCGGAACGTGTTCGAGAATCCCGTATGGTACACCTCGTACACGCCCTATCAGACTGAAGTGTCGCAGGGAAGACTGGAAGCCCTGATAAACTTCCAGACAGCCGTATGCGACCTTACCGCCATGCCACTGGCCAACTGCTCTCTGCTGGACGAAGCCACTGCCGCCGCCGAAGCCGTCAGTATGATGTATGCCCTGCGTCCGCGCGATATGCAGAAGTCGGGAGCCAACGTCGTATTCGTTGACGAACAAATCTTCCCACAGACGTTGGCCGTAATGACCACCCGTGCCCTGCCGCAAGGCATTGAGCTACGTACAGGCAAGTACGATGAACTGGAGTTCACGCCCGACCTCTTCGCCTGCGTCCTGCAATACCCCAATGCCGCAGGAAACGTGGAAGACTACCGTGCCTTCGTGGAGAAAGCTCATGCTGCCCAATGCAAGGTAGCCGTAGCCGCCGACATCCTCAGCCTTGCCCTGCTTACCCCTCCGGGTGAATGGGGAGCAGACATCGTATTCGGTACCACCCAACGCTTGGGCACACCCATGTTCTACGGCGGACCATCGGCAGCCTACTTCGCCACGCGCGACGAGTACAAGCGCAATATGCCCGGACGCATCATCGGATGGTCGAAGGACAAGTATGGAAAGCTGTGCTACCGCATGGCCTTACAGACCCGTGAACAGCACATCAAGCGCGAGAAAGCCACGTCCAACATTTGCACCGCCCAAGCTCTGCTTGCCACCATGGCCGGATTCTATGCCGTCTATCACGGCCCGCAGGGCATACGCAACATCGCCGAGCGCATACATAGCATTGCCGTCTATCTGGAGAAGACCATCAACAAGCTGGGCTACAAGCAGGTCAACACACAGTATTTCGATACCCTTCGCTTTACTTTGCCCGACACCCTGTCGGCTCAGCAGATTCGCACCATAGCCTTGAGCAAGGAGGTTAATCTGCGTTACTTCAGCAATGGAGACGTAGGTATGAGTATTGACGAGACCACCGACCTTGCCGCCGTCGGCACGCTGATTTCCATCTTTGCCATCGCCATGGGAAAGGAAGCACCCAAACTCAGTGAGATTCCCGATGCCTGCACCTTGCGGAAAGCCGTGAAACGCCAAAGTGCCTACCTGACACACGAAGTATTCAACCGCTACCATACCGAAACGGAGATGATGCGCTACATCAAGCGTCTCGACCGCAAGGACATCTCCCTCACCCACTCCATGATTTCGCTAGGCTCGTGCACCATGAAGCTGAATGCCGCTGCCGAAATGCTACCTCTCAGCCGTCCTGAGTTCATGAACCTGCACCCGCTCGTGCCCGAGGACCAAGCGGAAGGCTACCGTGAACTCATTGCCAACCTTAGCGAAGAGCTGAAGATTATCACCGGATTCGACGGCATCAGCCTGCAACCCAATTCGGGTGCAGCCGGTGAATATACAGGTCTTCGCGTCATTCGTTCCTATCTGGAGAGCATTGGTGAAGGACACCGCAACAAGATATTGATTCCTGCCTCGGCTCATGGCACCAATCCCGCCTCGGCCATACAAGCCGGATTCACCACCGTCACCTGCGCCTGCGACGAACAGGGCAACGTTGACATGAACGACCTCCGTGCGAAAGCCGAAGCCAACAAGGCTGAATTGGCTGCCTTGATGATAACTTACCCCTCCACGCACGGCATCTTCGAAACGGAGATTGTAGAAATCTGCCGCATCATCCATGCCTGCGGTGCACAGGTGTATATGGACGGTGCCAACATGAATGCACAGGTAGGGCTGACCAATCCAGGCTTCATCGGTGCCGATGTCTGCCACCTTAACCTGCACAAGACCTTCGCATCGCCCCACGGAGGCGGCGGACCGGGTGTAGGACCTATCTGCGTAGCCAAGCATCTGACACCCTTCCTCCCGGGACACGAACTCTTCGGCAATGCTGCCAATGAAGTATCGGCAGCTCCCTTCGGCAGTGCCGGTATCCTGCCCATCACTTACGGATACATCCGTATGATGGGTACAGAGGGACTGACACGTGCCACCAAGATTGCTATCCTCAGTGCCAATTACTTGGCTGCCTGCTTACAGGACACGTATGGCATCGTCTATCGGGGTGCCCGCGGCTTCGTAGGGCATGAAATGATATTGGAGTGTCGCAAGCTGCACGAAGAGACGGGCATCAGCGAAAACGACATTGCCAAGCGTCTGATGGACTACGGCTACCATGCACCTACCCTCTCCTTCCCCGTACATGGCACGTTGATGGTGGAGCCTACCGAAAGCGAGAGTTTGGCGGAACTGGATAATTTTGTCCACGTCATGCAGAACATCTGGACTGAAATACAGGAGGTGAAAGAAGGGAAAGCCGACCCAAAAGACAACGTATTGGTCAACGCCCCGCATCCCGAATACGAAGCTGTGTCGGACAACTGGACTCACGCCTATTCCCGCGAGAAGGCCGTTTACCCGATAGACAGCGTACGCGAAAACAAATTCTGGGTGAACGTGGCACGTGTAGATAACACGCTGGGCGACCGCAAGCTGTTGCCCACGCAATACGGCAAGTTCGATTGACATATACCTCTACCTGCTTTTCTCTTAGGCACGGATGACACGGATAAACGCGGTGATAACTTCTCCTCGTGAAAATTCCGTGTAATCCGTGCCTAAATATTTCTTCATACAAAACCTAAATTCCCATTTCCTGACTTCGTCAATGCGCCACCCAAATTAAGATTTGTTGCCAGATATGT
>JAUNJD010000311.1 GCA_030523205.1 Bacteroides sp. | reverse complement strand
ATGAAGAATTACCATGCGGAATATGCGCTGTGAATTCTAAATTTTAAAATCTGAAATTTTATCGTGGCTACATCCCTAAAGCATAACATAACTTCCGCCTACCTCGACGCTGCCCGCCGGCTTTCGCCCAAGAAAGCCCGCCGCCGCATCGTGGCATACGTGGAGAGTTACGACGATGTAGCCTTCTGGCGCACGCTATTGGCTGAGTTCGAGAACGACGAACGCTACTTCCAAGTGATGCTGCCCTCGTCCACTTCGCTGGCCAAGGGCAAGAAGATGGTGCTGATGAATACCTTGAATACCGACGAGCTGGGGCACAGCCTGATAGCCTGTGTGGATAGCGACTACGACTTCCTTTTGCAAGGAGCCACCAACACTTCACGCAAAATCAACCGGAATCCCTATATCTTTCAGACCTACGGCTATGCCATCGAGAACTTCCATTGCTACGCCGAAAGCCTGCACGAAGTCTGTGTGCAAGCCACGCTGAACGACCGTTTCCTCATCGACTTTCCCGCCTTCTTGAAGCGGTATTCGCAGATAGCTTACCCTCTGTTTCTCTGGAATGTCTGGTTCTATCGGAAGCACGATACGCACACTTTTCCCATGTACGACTTCAATGCCTGTGTCCGCCTTCAGGACGTCAACATACGCCGTCCTGAGCGATGCCTCGACGAGATGAAGAAGACGGTATCGGCCAAGCTGGCAGAACTGCAAAACAACTTCCCTACCGACCGAGAGAAGGTGGAGAAGCTGGGCAAAGACCTGGAGAAACTGGGGCTGACCCCCGATACCACCTACCTCTACATACAGGGGCATCATATCATGGACTGCGTGGTGATGAAGCTGCTTACACCCGTATGCACCGTTCTTCGGCGCGAGCGCGAGCAGGAAATCAAGCGGCTGGCCGCCCACAACGAGCAGTTCCGCAACGAGCTGACCAGTTATGAGAATAGTCAGGTGAACGTCTCCCTCATGCTGAAGAAGAACGACGGATACAAGAACCTCTACCTCTACGAATGGCTGAAGGAAGACATCCGCAAGTTCTTGGAAACCACTTAAACAAATAATCTTTTCGAAATAATGGAAATCTTAAAGAGTTTAGACCGATTACTGATTTCGTGGGGTATGTCCCCCTCGCTGGCCGACTTGCTGGACCAGTTCATCGCTTTTGCCATTGTGCTTATCATCGCCTATGCGGCCGATTTCATCTGTCGCAAGATTCTCTTGCGGTTTGTTTCCCACTTGGTGAGCAAGACTAAGGCAACGTGGGACGACATCGTGTTCGACCGCAAGGTAATGATACACCTCAGCCGTGTGGTGGCTCCCATCATTATCACTTTGCTTACGCCCACCGCCTTTGCCGATACCAGTTCGTCCACCTTGGACATTATCGTGCGCATCTGTCAGGTGTACATATTAGTTTCCGTCATCAATTTCATCAACTCCTTCCTGAAGGCCGTTTATAGTGTGTATAGCGAGAAGGAGCAGTTGCGCGACCGTCCGCTGAAGGGACTCCTGCAGACAGCACAGATAGCCCTGTGGTTCATAGGAGCCATCATCATCGTGGCCATACTGATAAACAAGTCTCCGTTCTCACTGTTGGCGGGCTTGGGTGCTTCGGCTGCCGTGCTGATGCTGGTATTCAAGGACAGCATCATGGGCTTCGTGTCCGGTGTACAGCTATCGGCCAACGATATGCTGAAGGTGGGTGACTGGATAAACATGCCCAAGTATGGAGCCAACGGTATCGTGATAGAGGTGACACTCATCACCGTGAAGGTGCGCAACTGGGACAACACCATCACCACCATTCCGCCCTACCTATTGGTGAGCGACTCCTTCCAGAACTGGCGTGGTATGTTCGAGAGTGGTGGTCGGCGTGTGATGCGCAGCATCAACATCGACATGACAAGCGTCAAGTTCTGCACCCCCGAAATGCTGGAGAGATACCGCAAAATCAGTCTGCTGAAGGACTACATCGACGAGACCGAACAGGTGCTGAACGCCTACAACGAAGAAAACCACATCGACAACTCCGTCCTCGTCAACGGTCGTCGTCAGACTAACCTTGGTGTGTTCCGTGCCTATCTGCTGGCCTACCTCAAGAGCCTGCCCGTGGTCAACACCGACCTACATTGCATGGTTCGTCAGTTGCAGCCCACCGAACATGGTATCCCCTTGGAGCTTTACTTCTTCAGCCGCATCAAGGAGTGGATACCCTACGAAGGTGTGCAGTCCGATGTCTTCGACCATGTACTGGCCATCGTGCCCGAGTTCGACCTCCGCGTGTTCCAGACCCCGTCGGGCATGGATGTGCAGAAGCTGGCACCCAAGCCGGCTCAATAAGCAAAATCGTCCATAGTTGCGGCCGTTGTTTTCATCTTGTCCGCAACCGTCCTGAATCGCTTTCGTTCAGTAGGTTAAGCCGTCTCACTTGCTTGCCGTAAAGAGGGTATCAAAAACTCCCTTTTTGAGAAAATTACCCCTGTTACAGTTATCTGTGGCAGGGGTAAATCTTTATATTTAGGCATTATGATCCCTCTATTCAGTCGGCGGCTGAGGTCGTTTCAGTAAACGAGGGAGGCAGCTTAGCCTAGGGTACAAACTTGTATAATTTGCTGGCGTGAGGAGCCAATCGTACGGTGAAGTCGTTAGATACCTTTCCATTGCTTTCGCCGCTCCATAAGTCCGTGCCCTCTACATCTCCGTTCAGGCCGATGGACTTCAGGTTGACGGTAATGTCTTGCGTCTTCTCGTCCGATATGTTGAACACGGCCAGATACACTTCCTCGGTCTGTGCGTTGTGCGAGGTGATGGCTACTTTTTCTTCGTCCTGAAACAGTTGGGTTACATCCGTGCTTTCGCGGTGCATCCGCAGCACTTCCTTGTTAGTGAGCAGCGACAAGGTGAATTCGTCGTTGCTGGGCAGGTCTCCACCAAACATCAGCGGAGAACGGAAGATGGTGAACAACGTCATCAGTGTGTATTGCTCGTCGCGCGTCAGGCGTGTCATGCGTTCTTCTCCCCGCTCGCCACGGATGGAGATGCGTCCCAAGGGAATCATGTCACAGTCGGGCCAAGTGCCCGGAGCGATGCTGGAGTACCAGCGTTGGCTGACCTTGAGCAGGTGGCGGACATCGCGCCACAGGTCCCATACATCGTCCACCATGCGCCACATATTGGCGTGCTCTCTGACGTGCTCTGCTGCATTCGCACTCGTTTCGCCGGGCGAAAGGCTCAGTACGATGGGGCGTCCGCATTGGTCGATGGCGTGGCGCACTAGCTCTATCTCCTCCTTATGGTAGGGGTTGCTCATGTCGTCTATCTTCACAAAGTCCACTCCCCACTCGGCGTACATATCGAAGAGGGAATTGTAGTATGCTTGTGCTCCCGGTCGGTCGGCCACGATGGTGTAGTTGTCGCGCAGCCATCGGCATTGTCCATCGGCTGAGTAGATTTGGTCGGCAGTGACTCCCTTCGCACCTTTTACGGGGAGTTTTCGGGCTACGGCCTCCTTGGGCACGCCACGCATGATGTGGATGCCGAACTTCAGTCCCTTGGAATGTATGTAGTCGGCCAGTTCCTTGAATCCCTTTCCTTGTGCGGCCGACGGAAAGCGGTTGACGGCAGGTTGATAGCGGCCATACTCGTCAAGTGGAAAAGCCACGCAATTTTGACCCTTTCAGCCAAACAGAAATTGTCCCCTTT